>DATBCW010000096.1:0-16386 GCA_036270255.1 Chthoniobacterales bacterium | reverse complement strand
TCTTCGTCTCGAAGTCGATGATTTCGGCTGCGCGTTTTTCCGAGTCGGGCCAGTCGAGCAACTTCAGGAGCTGCGCGGCGTAAGCTTTATACTTGTCCTTCTTCGCCGCGAAATCCGGCTTCAGATAATAGTCACGATCCGGCAATCCGAGTCCGGCCTGCCCGAGATAGACCGTGTAATGCTTCGGGTCCTTGATATCGACGTCGATTCCGAGCGCAAAGATGCCACCAGGAAAATCTGCGTTTTGCCGGCCCATGATCGCCGCCAGCGCTTCCCGCGTCTTAGCCGCTCGCACTTCGTTCAGCTTATCCTTGATCGAAGATGCGGCCGCCTTTTCGATCCGCGCTTCGTCCATGAACGATTTGTAAAATGCGCCGACTTTGCCCTCGATGGTCGCCGGCTTCGGCTCCGCTTTCTTCGCGGTTTCTTCCATGAGGTCGTGGAGCCGCTGCTCAGTCAGGTCGCTCATGGCGAGCCGCAAACTGTAACCCGGTTTGTCCGCCGGAATCTGGACCCGATCCAGCCAGGCCCCGCCCGCGTAGCGGAAGAAATCGTCGCCCGGTTTGGTTTTCAAATCCGCGCCCTCGGTATCGAATCCCCAAGTGCCATATTGCGGTTTGCCGGCGGGCTGGGCGAACGTGCCGGCGACAGTTAAAGCAGCGATGAAGAAAGCGGCTCTTGTTTTCATAAGTGCGCAGACTATCGCGACCGACTTGCCGAGCCAACACTCTTCGTAGCGTCTATGTCAGACGCCGTTTTACGCCTCATCCTCTACCGCGCCGCGACGTGGTATGTCGTGATCTCGAGCATGCCCGCGCAACAAAGCCTAGTTGCTTTTCAAGATCGGCACGATTTCGGTCTGGATCGGTTGACCGGTGACATCGATGTCTTTGTCGCCAACGTAGACGTCGATCTCCGAACGAACACCGAATTTGCCTTCGAGATAAATGCCGGGCTCAATCGAAAAGAGGACGCCGGCGGTGATGTAACGCGAGTCCCGCGTCTCGAAGTTGTCGATGTTCACGCCGTTGCCGTGGCATTCTTCGCCGATCGAGTGGCCGGTCCGGTGGGTAAACTGCTCGCCGTAGCCGGCGCGCTTGATCACGCCGCGCGACACATCGTCGACTTCCGCGCCGTGGATTCTTTTCCCCTCGCGCACATTCTTGCGCACGAACTCGGTCGCAGAGTCGCGCGCTTCGCGGACGATATTGAAAATCCGGACGTATTCTTCCGGCACCGGGTCGCCGACAAAACCGGTCCAGGTTTGATCGGTGCAAATCGCGCCGGTCTTGCGGAGTTTGCTCACGATATCGAGCAGGACGAAATCACCGCGCTTGATTGGCGTGGCGGCTTCTTTCGTCGGGAAATAATGCGGGTTCGCCGCGTTGGCGTTCACAGCCACGATGCCGTCTTCGCGGGTCATGCCTTCTTCGTCGAGCCGGCGAGCGATGAATTGCTGGATGTCGTATTCGGTGATCGGTTTTTCTTCGCGAATGTTCCGGCCGATCTCGGCGAACGCTTCCATCAGGACGCGGTGCAGTTTGTCGGACGCTTCGACATGCGACTGTCTCTGCTCCGGGGTGAGGACCGCTTCGAATTGCTGAACAAGCTCGGCGCTGGTCACGATTTCGACTCCGAACGATCGGATCAACTCGATCGTACCGGCGTCGACGCGCGAAATGTAAGGGATGTCATTGTTCGGTGAATATTGCATGGCGACGCGTTTCTTCTCGCCGTTCCGCGGCCGTTTGTCCGCCGGTCCCTGGATCGCTCCGGCGATGAGCGCGTGTTGCTCTTCCCAGCCGCGATAGACGACGCGTTGCCCGGGAAGCGCATCGAGTTTTCCGCGTTCGATCGAGTGCACGATCTTTGTGGGTTCGCCGGTCGCAGGTATGTAGTAAAACCAGCGCCGCGAACCGGACGCGTGTTCGCCCAGTTTCAAAATACGAGCGGCGAGGGGATCGCTTCCGCGGAAATCATAGAAGAGCCAGCCATCGAGCTTCGCGCTTTGGAGCGCTTTCTGGATTTCGGCGACGCGTTCGGCAGGTGTGGGATCGGCGCGCATGGTGGCGGCAAACATGGAGCAAACGCCCAAGGCTGCGAGCGCGAAAAGTTTCATGGGACGTATGCGACTCATGGAACAAAGCTAATTCAAGGAACGACGGTTGACGAGGTTCACCGCTTTCGTTCTAATCACCCCTCTTGGTTGGCCCAGCGGAATCATGCCTAGTTATCTTGTCATCAGCACCAGCGGCAATCCCGACAGCAACAGTCGTCGGATGGGTCGCATCGCGCTCCGGAATTTGGAAAAGGCGAAAGTGGAATGCGCGTGGCTCGATATCAGCGAACTCAATCTGCCGTTGTGTGACGCGGACGCGTGTTACACGCAGCCCGGTTCCCGGAAAGTGAGCAAAGCGATCGAAGGAGCGGACGGCATTCTGCTGGCAACGCCAGTTTATAATTACGACGTTGCCGCAGCAGCGAAGAATCTCGTCGAGCTTACTGGCAGCGCCTGGGAAGATAAGGTGGTCGGGTTTCTCTGCGCCGCGGGAGGGATGAGTAGCTACATGTCGGTGATGGCGTTCGCGAATAGCCTCATGCTCGATTTTCGTTGCGTCATTATTCCCCGCTTCGTTTACGCGACTGGTCGCGCGTTTGAAGGCGATGATCTGAAGGACAAGGAAGTAGGCGAGCGGATCGAGGAGTTGGCCGGCGAACTAATCATGTTCACCAAAGCCTTGCGCGGCTAGCTCGTTCTTGACCGACTTTGCAACTGAGCCTGAAGCTATTTGCCGAGCAAAATCAAAATTCCCGCAACGAGGGCCAGAATAGGAACAAGGATGCTGGCGGCGCCAAGCGACATCCCAAAAATCCCGATGATGCCGACGAGGATCAGGTACAGAGCCAGCAGGAGCATGCCAATGTTTTTCGTTATCATGCGGCGATCGTGACGGCGCCGAAAAAATTGTCACGCGCGAATGTTTCGAGTACAGGCAGAGCCGGCGCGGATCATCGATGAATTACTGGATTGGCACGTCGGGTTTTCAGTATGCGGAGTGGAAAGGCACCTTTTATCCAGAGGATTTGCCCACGAGCAAAATGCTGGCGTTCTACTCGGAGCGGTTCACGACGACGGAAGTGAACTACACCTTTCGTCGAATCCCCAGCCCGAAGACCATCCAGAACTGGTGGGCGGGAACCCCGGAGCGCTTCAAGTTCAGTTTGAAAGCGCCGCAGAAGGTGACGCACTTCGCGAAGCTGAAAAATTGCGGCGATACGATGCGCTACTTTTGCCAGGTCATCTGCGACCTGGAAGCGAAGCTTGGACCGGTCCTGTTTCAGCTGCCACCAAATTTCAAGAAGGACGCCGCGGTGTTGGCCGCGTTTCTCGAGGATGTTCCGGCGGGACTCCGCGCGGCCTTTGAATTTCGCCATCCGTCTTGGTTTGACGAAGAGGTGTTTGCGCTCCTGAACAGCAAGAATATTGCGCTTTGTATCAATGAAAGCGCGGATTTGAGCGCGCCGGTAGTGGCCACAGCGGATTATGGTTATCTACGACTACGACGCGAAGACTACACGGAGGCCGACATGGAACGTTGGGCGAACGCGATCGTGGAGAAGAAGAGCGTGTGGCCGGACGTGTTCGTCTATCTGAAGCACGAAGAAAGCGGCATGGGGCCGCGGTTAGCCAAGCAGTTGATGGAACTCCTTGGAGGGACTGGCGCCGTCCCGTCCCCATAACTAATGAGACGACACAGAGGTCGTCCCTCCAAATTACGCGGCGACGCGGCGCTTCTGTTTTACGAGGGTCGCAGTCGAACGACTACTACTCGACTTCGCACCGTTTCGCTTCGGCTTAAGCGATTGATTCCGGTTCAGGCTTTCCTGAAGCACCTTCACCAGGTCGACAACATTCGTGGTCCGCATGGCCGGCGCCGGCTTCTTCGCGACTTCCTTGTGCTGCGCCTTTTGCTCGATGATTTCCATCATCGCGTTGCGATACTCGTCCCGATATTTTTCCGGCTCCCACGGGGTGGACATGCTCTCGACGAGCGATTGAGCCATTTTCAATTCCTTATCGGTGATCGCAGCGGCGCTGCCGTTCTTCAGTTCTTCCGGCGCCAGAATCTCAGACGCGAAGTGCATCAGGTCGAGAACAAGGAATAATCCGTCCGGTTTCACGGAGGCTAGATACTCGCGGTTACTGATCACGACTTTCGCAATTCCGATCTTTCCCGTCCCCGCGAGCGCCTTGTGCAAAAGCGCGTAGGCTTTTTCTCCGCCCTTTTGCGGTTCGAGGAAATACGGTTTGTAGAAAAACTTCGGATCCACCTGCGTCAGGTCGACGAAGTCCGTGATGTCGATCGAGTGCGTCGATTCGATCCGGACTTTGGCGAAGTCCTCTTCCTTCATAATAATGAAGCGGCCCCGCTCGTACTCGAAGCCCTTCACGATTTGATCCGCGGTGACTTCTTTCTGATCGGCTTCGGCGACTTTCTTGTAACGGATGGGGCTCAAGTCAGTGCCTCGGAGTTGGCGGAAACTGAGCTTCTCTTCTCGAGTCGCCGGATAGACGGCTATCGGAATGTAAACCAGGCCAAAGCTGATACTGCCCTTCCAGATCGCGCGCATAGTGGAAGAAGGTTATTCACAACCCCCTGTTAATGTCAATGAAAGCAGGCGCTTGGCCACGCTGCAGAATTTTCGCGACCGGCGTTTATAGTCTTGCTGACTGCAACTTCGCTTAATAAAACGGTTGTCATGCTAAAACCGCGTCAGTTCCTCCGCGCTCTCGTAGCGCTGTCGGCCGGAGTTTTCTCCGGGCTTGTTTCCCTCACTGCGTTCGCGGGTCCGCCAGCGGGCGTGCTCGACTTAACGCATGCAAACGTCCGGGCCGTTATGGCCGTCCAACAGGAAGTAACCGCCGACTGGATGCGTCAGCCGGAAGTGCTCGGCACCGCAGTCGGTATCGATGCAGCCGGTAACACTTCGCTGCTGGTCTATGTCGATCAGGATGCGAAAAATGCCGGTGAAGTGATCCGCAACCTTCCGCGCAACCAGCGCGGCGTGAATGTGCAGATCGAACTTACCGACAAGTTCCGCTCCATGGCGAAGCCCGGCGGCGGCGGCACCAGCCACACCGCGAAGCAGACGCCTCCGATCCAGCTCGGTACGTCCGGCGGTTGGAGCAAAGATCTTGCAAATGGTTTCTGCTGCGGCGGAACGCTCGGTTCGCTGGTTAACATCGGCGGACAGCAGCACATTCTCAGCAACTATCACGTCTTCGAGTCGGACATCGTTCCTGGCGGCAACAACACCGTGGCGGCTACGGGCGATCCCATCATTCAGCCGGGATTGATCGACGTGAATTGCAGCGCCGCCAGCGCTCAGACCGTTGCTACCTTGGTGAAGAAAAGCTCGTTGCCGAATAGCAACGTCGATTGCTCCGTCGCGAAAGTCGTGTCGGGCCAGGTTCGCACCGATGGCGCGATCCTCGAAATCGGCACGATCTCCGCATCAACTGTTAATGCTGCTCTCAATCAGGCGGTGAAGAAGAGCGGCCGCACCACCGGGCTCACCCGCAGCTCGATCTCCGGTTTAAACGCGACCGTTAGTATCGCCTATGACAATGAATGCGCGGGCGGCGCGGCCTTCACGAAGACGTTCACCGGCCAGATTGTGATTGCGAACAAGGGCAGCCGGTTTTTGAACAGCGGCGATTCCGGTTCGCTAATGGTCGAAGACTTGGCCACGAACCCGCGCGCCGTCGGATTGCTTTTCGCCGGCAGCAGCTCCACGGCGATCGCAAACCCGATCGGACAGGTGCTGAGCTTCCTCGGCGCAACGATGGTCGGGAACTAAACATTAATCCCAACTGAAACTTCGAAGCACCCGTTCTTTCACGCGAACGGGTGCTTTTCTTTTTGTTGGTGTTGCTGTCATTTTGCTATTCGCTCAGGCCGTGGCCCAAAACACTTCTCCATCGCGCGACATCAATGCGGTCCTGCAGGCGCACGACAAAGAGTTGCTCGCTATCCGCGGCGTCGTCGGTGTTTACGTCGGCCTTCTCGATGATCAAAAAACGGAGTGCTTGAAAGTGATGCTGGCGGAAAAATCGACGGAGGCGGAACGCGCGATTCCTAAGACTATCGAGGGTTTCCCGGTCGTGATCGAAGTTAGCGGCGAAATTCGGCCGCTCGACAAGTAACCGTGGCCTCCATCTGCATCACCGGCGCGACCGGTTACATTGGTTCAAGGTTGATTCCGCTTCTGGGCGAGCGAGGTCACCAGTTGAAGGCGATCGTTAGGCCAGGGTCAGCGAACAAAATTGCCAGCGACGTTTCGGTTATCACCGCCGACCTGCTGAAGGAGAATTCGTACACGGAATCGATCCAAGGCTGCGACACGTTCATTCACCTGATTGGCGTCGCGCATCCAAGCCCGGCGAAGGCCGCGCAATTTCGCGCCATCGATTTGCCGTCCATTCAGGTAGCGGCAAAAGCCGCGCGCGATGCGGGCGTCCGGCATTTCATTTATCTCAGCGTTGCGCAACCGGCTTCGATGATGCAGGCCTTCATTGCCGTGCGCGCGGAAGGCGAAGCGCTCATTCGCGCGAGCGGAATGAGGGCGACGTTTGTGCGTCCGTGGTATGTCTTGGGCCCCGGTCACTGGTGGCCTTACGCGCTCGTGCCGTTTTACCGGGTCGCGGAACTCTTGCCCGCCACGCGCGAATCCGCCCAGCGTCTCGGCCTGATCACGATCGCGCAAATGCTGAAGGCGCTTGTTTGGTCCGTCGACAACCCGCCCGACGATGTTCGGATTCTCGACGTCCCGAAAATCCGCGCGCTGGCTCGGGAATCTTGACGGCTTAAAGCCGTCAAGATAGTGGTGCGTTAACGAGAGTTAGGACGGGCAACCGAGACTGTCTTGATGTTGACGAACTCGCGAATTCCTTCCGCGCCAAGTTCGCGGCCGAAGCCGGAACGCTTCGCACCACCAAACGGTAATCGCGGATCGGACGCCACCATGCTGTTGATGAAAACCATGCCGGCCTCCAGTTCCCGCGCGAACAATTCTTTCTCCGCCGGATCGTTCGTCCACGCCGTCGCGCCCAAGCCAAATGAGCTGTCGTTCGCGATCCTGATCGCTTCCGCGGAATCCTCCACGCGGAAGCAACACGCGACCGGGCCGAAAATTTCCTCACGATAAGCCGGCGAATCGGATGGAATCTCTGACAGGACAGTGGGCTCGTAGAAAAAACCGGCCCGATCGATTCGCTTGCCGCCCGTAAGTAATTTCGCGCCTGCCGCGATTGACTTGCGCACCTGTTCATCGACTCCATCCAAAATCGCTTCGCTTGCGAGCGGCCCGATCTCTGTCGCCGGGTCGAGCGGATCGCCGACTTTGAGCGCGCGCATCTTTGCGACGAATCCGGCCATGAAATCGTTGTAGATCTTGTCCGCCAAAATAAAACGCTTCGCCGCGATGCACGATTGGCCGGTGTTCTGGATCCGCGCCGCCACGCCGGTCTGTACCGCCTCTGCCAGGTCCGCGCTGGGCATTACGATGAATGGATCGCTTCCGCCGAGCTCGAGAACGCTTTTCTTAATTTGCCGCGCCGCCGCGCTGGCTACTTCGCTTCCGGCGCGCTCGCTCCCGGTCAGCGTCACCGCTTTCACGCGCAGGTCCTCAATCACCGAGCGTACCTGCTCAGTTTCAATGAGCAGAGTCTGGAAAACGCCATCCGGAAATCCGGCGCGGTGAAAAACGTCTTCGATCGCAACCGCGCATTGCGGCACGTTCGCAGCGTGCTTGAGCAGCGCCACGTTGCCCGCCATCAATGCCGGTGCGGCGAAACGAAAGACCTGCCAGAAAGGAAAGTTCCAAGGCATGATCGCGAGGATCGGTCCCATCGGTTCGTAGCGGACAAAGTTGTAGGCTGATTCCGTTTCGATCTTCTGCTCGACCAGAAACCGCTCCGCGTTCTCGGCGTAAAACCGGCAGCCGCCCGCGCATTTCATAATCTCCGCTTCCGCTGCGGACAGAAGCTTTCCCATTTCGAGGGTCATGATTCGCGCCAGCCGCGGCTTGTCGGCTTCGAGCAAATCCGCGGCGGCGTTCAACCAGTCTGCCCGCTGCTCGAACGAAGTTTTCCGATAGGATTGGAAAGCGTTGTCGGCCTTCGCGAGTTTTTGTTCGACCCGCCCACGATCAATCGCCGAAAATTCTTTCAGCGTTTCGCCAGTCGTCGGGTTGGTGGAAGCGATGGCCATTGTCCACCTACAACCGCAGCCCTTTTGGAATCAAGAGCCGATCGAGCAAATCGAAACTCCATTGCACCAGCAGCGCCAGGACCGCCGCCGGGATTGCGCCCTGCAAAATCGTGATGTGATCGTTCAGGTTCAGCCCGCTGAGAATTGGTTCTCCGAGGCCGCCCGCGCCAATCAGCGCCGCAAGGGTAGCGGTGCCGATATTGATCACAGCGCTGGTTTTTATTCCGCCCAGAATCGAGCGGGATGCGATTGGTAGATAAATTTTCCAGAGTCGCGCTGAAGGTTCGAGCCCCAGCGCGATCGCGGATTCGCGGACCGGCTGCGCGATATCCTGTAAACCGGTCGCCGTGTTCCGGACGATCGGAAGCAGTCCATAGAGAAACAGAGCCGCGATGGCCGTGCGCATGCTGATCCCGAAGAAGGGCACCGGCACGAGCAGCGCCAGCAGCGCGAGCGACGGAATGGTTTGGACCGCGCTCGTAAATCCGAGAATGACTTGCCCCACGACGCCACCGCGGCTGGCTGCGATCCCTAACGGAACTCCGATCAGAATCGAGAGAAGCAGGGAAACCCCCGCCAATTCGAGATGACGCAATGTCCAGCGACGCAGCTTATGCGGGAACGATTCGCCGCCGTCGAATGTTCGTGTGCTGGGCGAATCCGCGAAAAACAATGATGCCGCTCGCGTGTAGTTTTTTGTTCGCTCCGCTTCCGCGTTTAGTTGGATCATGCGCTTGGCGTCGAGCTCTCCTTCCAGTCCGCGCAACACGGCCACGGCGTTCTGCGGCAGGCTGAGCCGATAAAGGAAGACCGCTTTGTATTGGGGAAAGAATTGAAGATCATCCTCCAGGACCACGAGGTCGTTCTCGCCGATTTTCGCGTCGGTCGAGTACGCGTCCTTTACGTCGATCGATCCGTTACGAAGCGCTTCGTAGCCGAGCCCATGATCGATTCCCACGACGGTGGGGGGCGAGAACTGATAGCGCTCGATCAGGGGCCGCCAGCCATCTTGCCGATCGAGAAACTCGTGAGTCAGGCCGAATTTTAGTTCCGGATGATTTCGGAGATCGCCGATCGTGTGAATTCCTTTCGCGTCTGCGGCAGCCCGGCGCATCACGAGCGCATAAGTGTTGTTGAATCCGAGTTCGCCGGTCATGCCGGCGCCAACCTTCGCCAACTGTTCCCGCATTTCGCCGACGCTGGCTGTCGGGCTCTTCAAAATCTCTTCCGCGATCGTGCCGGTGTACTCGGGATAAAGGGCGATTTGGCCGCTCCTCAAAGCCTGCCAAAGAATAATGGTGCCGCCCATGCCCTGGCGGTGTTCGGTCGTTAGGCCGGCGTTTTCCAAAGATCGCTTCGCAATCTCAGCGAGCACGTAGGATTCTGTAAATTTCTTCGAGCCAATGAGGATGGGCTCGGCAAACGCGGAGCTCGCAAGAATTGCGAGCGCGGCAGCGATAGGTCCTATAGGTCTCATAGGTCCTATGCGAGGGTCACACTCCGCTGGGCAGAGACAAATTCGCTCACGAAAGAACTCGCGGGCTGTTCTTGCAATTCGCGCAGCGACCCTTTTTGCACCACGCGGCCCTCGCTCATAAGCACGATCTCGTCTCCCAAATACGCGGCCTCCGCGAGATCGTGCGTAACCAGAATCGCGGTTTGGTTAAGTCGCTGGAAGATCTCCTTCAAATCTTTCTGGAGCGCGGCGCGGACGAGCGGATCGAGCGCGCCCAGCGGTTCGTCGAGCAAAAGGAGCTCAGGCGAGAGCATGAGCGCACGCATGAGGCTGATCCGCTGACGTTGGCCGCCGGAAAGCTCGAGCGGAAAACGGTTGAGCGCGGCCTCGGGGAACCGGGTGAGCGCGCAAAGTTCCGCGAGCCGATTGTCCATTTTGTCGGCCGGCCATTTTAGATGGCTGGCCATGAGCAAAATATTTTTCCGCGCGGTCAGGTGAGGGAAAAGCCCGCCGTCCTGGATCACGTAGCCGATGCGGCGGCGGAGTTCTGAAATATTCGTGGACGTAATTAGCTGGCCATCGAAGCGAACGGTTCCTTCATCTGGATCCAGCAGTCGAATGATTAAACGCAAGAGCGTCGATTTGCCGCAGCCACTGGGCCCGATCAGGACCGCGGTCTTTCCGCGAGGGAAAACGAGATCGGTCGAATGAAGCGCGGCTGTCGCGCCATACGTTTTGCTGACGCCGCTTAGCTCGACGAGCGCATTCATCTGCGCGTCCGCGGCTATTCAGCCACGGCGAAATGGAAGATCGCGAACATCTTCGCCGGATCGGTCCAAACGCGAGAGGCTTCGCGGAAACCGGCGGAAGCAGCGAGCCGGGTGAAGCCATCAATTGTGTGTTTGTAAGAAAATTCAGTGATGATCTTCTCGCCGTCGCTGAAACTAAATTGCCGGTCACCGACGAGCACGGTCTGTTCGCCTTGGCTCACCAGACGCATTTCGATCCGGCCCTCCTTTTCGTTGTAGATCGCGCTGTGTTTCCATCGGGCCAGGTCGAAGTTCGCACCCAATTCGCGATTCGCGCGGGCCAGCAGGTTCAGGTTGAACGCGGCCGTGACGCCCGCACTGTCGTTGTAGGCCGCTTCCAGAACCTCGCGGCTTTTTTGCAGATCGATCCCGATAATTAATCCGCCGCTCTTGCCGCACAGCCGACAAACCCGGCTCAAGAAATCCTGAGCAACGTGCGGCTCGAGATTGCCGATCGTCGACCCGGGAAAGAAGACGGCGACGTGGTCCGGTTTACGCAATGGTTTGGGCAACTGCAATTCCTGCAGGTAATCGGCGCAGACGGGAAGAATCTCGAGTGCCGGCATCGCATGACTGAGCTCGATCGCAGAATCAATCAGACGTTGCTTCGAAATATCGACCGGGATGTATGCAATTGGGTTCTGGAGTTGTTCGAGCAACATTCGAGTCTTGATTCCCGCACCGGTCCCGAAGCCGATGAGCGCCGCATTCGCGCCGATCGATTCGGAAATCTCGGGAGTGGTTCGTCGGAGCAACTCCGTTTCAGTCCGGGTGATGTAATACTCGGGCAGTTCGCAGATTTTTTGGAAAAGATCGGCGCCGCGCTCATCGTAAAAAAACTTACAGGGCAACGTGCGCGGCGAGCTGGAGAGACCGCCGATGACCTCTGCGAGAAAATCCGCGTTGACCGGCTCGAGGTCGAGCACGGTGACGCGGCCAGGAACGCCGCTCATGACGGATCGCGGGCGAGCCGGATGCCGGTGAACTGCCAGCGTTTTTCCGGCTGAAAGAAATTCCGGTAGGTCAGGCGGAGATGATCGCGGGAAGTCGCGCACGACCCGCCACGCAGAACCATTTGGTTGGACATGAACTTGCCGTTGTACTCGCCGAGCGCGCCCGGACCCGCCTTGTAGCCAGGGTAGGGAAGGTACGCGCTGCGCGTCCATTCCCAGGCGTCGCCGTAGATTTGGTGAAGAGCGTTCTTGTCGGACGAAGAAGAGGCAGGGGACGGATGGAAGCGTTCGTCGTCGACGAAGTTCCCGGCGATTGGAAAATCAGCGGCGGCGCGTTCCCATTCGAACTCGGTCGGCAAACGCGCGCCCGCCCAGTTCGCATAAGCGTCCGCTTCGAAATAGCTGATGTGCGTGACCGGTTCGGATGGATTAACGGGCCGCAGTCCGGAAAGCGTGAAGTTCCACCAACCCCCATCGCGCTCAATCCAGTAGAGCGGCGCGCGCCAACGTTGCTCGTTAACTGTCGTCCAGCCCAGCGAGAGCCAGAATTCCGATCGCGTGTAACCGCCGGCGTCCATGAACTCGAGGTATTCGGCGTTCGTGATCAATCGATTTGAAAGAGAAAACGGCAGGACCAGCGCGCGATGGCGCGGGCCTTCGTTGTCGTAGGAAAACCCATCACCCTCGTGTCCGATTGATACAATCGCTTCCTCGAATTCCACGAAGCGCTGCGGCGAGACAATCTTGTCGCCGGACTGCGGCACGGCTTCGGCGAAAACTGGATAGAGCGGGTTCTGGGCGAGAACGTGTTTGATATCGGTCAGAAGCAACTCTTGATGTTGTTGCTCGTGGTGGAGGCCGAGCGTGACGATCGGCTCGATCTCGTTTAGCAAGCCTTCATCAGCCTCCTCGAATAACTGGCCCACGCATTGATCGATCGATTCGCGGAACCGATAGGTCTCAGCGACGGTCGGCCGGGAAATTAATCCGCGCAGATCGCGCCGATGCATGTCGCCAGCCGCGTTGTAATACGAATTAAAGAGATAAGCGTATTGGGGGACTTCCGGGCGATACCGAGGCATCCAGACTTTGACGACAAAGGTCTCGAAAAACCAACTCGTGTGCGCGAGGTGCCATTTTGTCGGGCTGACGTCCGGCATCGATTGGACGACGCAATCTTCCGGTTCGAGATCGCGGCAAAGGCGTGCCGTGAATGCGCGGACCTTGCGATAATGCGCGAGCAACCGCTCCCGCCGCCCCGGCGATTCGACGTCGCGCTGGACTTCGCCGCGGCCGCGCGGCGCCTCGGCCACGAGAGTCTCGGGCGCTTTCAAAACAACTCAGCCTTCCTGTTCGAGCTCTTCCTTGCGGGCCTCGACCATCTGATCGTGCTCCGCTTCCTGAACGCCCTCTTCGACCAGCTGCTCGCCAACACTCTCTTCGTCGTCGACGCGGGGCGCGCGGTGACCGGTCGAAGACGCCACCACATTCCATTCCTCGACCACTTCGGCGTTGTCAGCCGTTTCCTCCGGCGCGTTGGAAGCCTGCGCGCCGAGCAGCTCCCGGCGAGCCTGGTCCCAATCCGCATCGGTGAACTCATCCGGGTCCCGCTCGGCGATCAGCGCGATTTCGCGCGCCCGTTTTTCCACCGCATCAGGTGAGGGAGCACCGAAGCCATTGCCGTGAACCGAAATTTTGCCCGCCGGATGAGAGTTGTCGTTCATAAGAGTAAATACGAAAGAGAAAGGGGCCGTGTCCGCATGGAATATTCTCAATATCCAACCCGCCGATGGGAAAGGCAAACCGGTGTTTTGT
Organism: Chthoniobacterales bacterium; assembly: GCA_036270255.1. Lineage (GTDB taxonomy): Bacteria > Verrucomicrobiota > Verrucomicrobiia > Chthoniobacterales > UBA10450 > AV80. The sequence continues at coordinate 3,080 of DATBCW010000096.1, read as the reverse complement.
GATGATGAGTAATCCAGTTCAGCGTCTGACGTTGTCGAACGGCTCCACCGTCGCGCTTAGCGAGTATGGCGATCCCGGCGGCGCGCCGATTTTCTTTTGTCACGGCTGGCCGAGTTCGCGGACGATGGCGGAACTCGCGCATGACGCTGCGCGCGATCTTGGAGCGCGAATCATTTCGCCGGATCGCCCCGGGATTCGCGATTCGCCGTTCCAATCGAATCGGCGGTTGATCGACTGGCCGCCGTTGCTCAACGAGATCGCGGACCGAATGGGGATCGAGCGTTTTAGGATTCTCGCAATTTCAGGGGGCGCGCCTTACGCCTTTTCCAGTGGTTGGATGACGCCCGAGCGCGTCGAGAGAATCGCGGTGGTGAGCGGAGCGCCGCCGCTCGACGAACTGAGCGACTACGCCGGCTTGCTCCCGATCCATCGCCGAATGCTCCAGCTCCGGAGTTGGCGCCCGGGTCTGCTTAAGTCGCTCTTTTATTTGGCGCGGCCTTTTGTTGCAATGCGGATGCCGATCCGTTTGCGGCCGTTGTTGCTGAAGTTTCTCCAACCGTGCGACGCGAATGTTCTGCGCGAAACGCGCGCGTTCGACATTTGTTTTGACAGTGCCCGGCACGCCTGGCGCTCGTCGGCGCACGGTGTGATCACCGACGCGGAGATCTACGCGATGCCTTGGGGATTTCCGCTCGAAGAAGTGCGGGTGCCGATTTCGCTCTGGCACGGAACGAAAGACCGAACGTTCGCTCCCTTTCTCGCGAAGGATATGGCCGAGCGTCTGCCAAATTGCGCATTCCATCTGATCGAAGGAGCGGGCCATTATTCGCTGCCGATTCGTTACACTCGTGAGATCGTGGCCGATCTTCTGGCGTAACACTTTTCACGTGCAGAGCGCGTGAGCCCGGCCTAAGACTTCACAGTGGAAGATTTCACCGCAGGCGCTACTCACGATCAGCCGACCCGCCGCCAAACATCGATCGGCGCGGCCTTCGACGAGCGCGTCCATCAACTTGTCGCAGACTTTGGCGCGGAGAAATCGCCGGAGCTAATCGAAGAGCTAATCATTACCGCGCTGAAAATGGCGCAGGACAAGATGGGGACGGGCGACCTGAAGCTGATGAACCGGTCGCTCCGAGAAATGCGGTATGCCGCGAAGATCTTCTCCCGTTATCGCGCCTTTCGAAAGGTCTGCGTGTTCGGTTCCGCGCGAACCCCTCCGAGCGAAGCGCAATATGGCGTGGCTGAAGAATTCGCCCGCGAGATGGTAGCGCAAAACTACATGGTCATCACTGGCGGCGGCGATGGCATCATGGGCGCGGCCCAAAAAGGCGCGGGACGCGAGCATGGATTCGGTCTCAACATTCGCCTCCCGTTTGAGCAGCGGGCGAACCCGGTCATCGAAGGCGATCCGAAGCTGATTAACTTTAATTACTTCTTCACCCGCAAACTGAACTTCGTGAAGGAAACCCACGCGTTCGCTCTTTTTCCCGGCGGCTTCGGCACGATGGATGAAGCGTTCGAAGTCCTCACGCTCATGCAGACCGGAAAAGCGCGAATCATTCCGGTGGTGTTACTCGATCGGCCGGGCGGGAGTTATTGGGAAACGTGGCTGAAATTTCTCACCGAACATCTGTTTAAGTTCGGCTATGTCGGCGAAGAGGATTTTCACTTTTTCAAAATGATGCCGAACGTGGCCGAAGCGGTGCGAGAGATCCTCCATTTCTATAGCACCTACCAATCATCGCGCTGGGTCGGCGAACAGCTGGTCATTCGTCTGTCCCATAAGCTCGCCCGCAAATCCGTCGTCGCTTTGAACCAGGACTTTGCCGATATCGTCCGCTCCGGCGAGATCATTCAGGGCAGCGCGCTGCGTCAGGAAAAGAACGAGCCCGAGATTTGGGAACTACCCCGCCTCATTCTAACCCCGCATCGGCGCAGCTTCGGCCGGTTCCGTCAACTCATCGACGCGATCAACGCGTCCGACGCCGCCTAAGCCGCGGCGCGCTTCTCCAGGATGTAGTCGTGGATCGTGTTCACGGTCCGGAGCGCTTTCGCGGCGACCTCGGAATTGGGCACGCCGACGCCGAAAGTTTTTTCCATGCTCACGACGAGTTCGAGCGCGTCGATCGAATCTAGCCCGAGACCACCGGGACCGAAGAGCGGCAAGTCATCACCAATTTCCGCGGCGGTCGTTTGCAGCATCAGGTTCTTCACGAGCATTTCCTTGATGCTCTGGCGCAGATCGGGTTCGGACATGGCAAAAATTATGGCGACCGACGCGATGGGCGGACGCGAGCGGCGACTTTGTCGCAACTGAGGCGCGGCGTCAAATTTCGAACTGGAGGGACGGGCGCTGTCCCGTTCCCAAAATTATGGGACGACACAGCGGTCGTCCCTCCAAATCAGATCCGATCCGTCCGGTCCGGATTCGGAGCGGGGGCCTGCTGCGGCTCGGCCCGAGGCGGAGCGGCGGCAACAGTCGGCTGATTCTCGATCTGTGGAACTGTGTTCGCGGCCGGACGCACATCTGTTTTGGTGGCGTCGGTTTTTCCTGCGGTGTGCAGCTCGTCGGTGAACTCGTCTTTCGCTTTTTGAAATTCCTTGATGGCCGAGCCCATGCCGCGGGCGAGCTCCGGGAGTTTCTTGGCGCCGAAGAGCACGAGAATGATCAGCAGAATAATGATCAGGTCAGGTCCGCCGAGATTGGGCAGCAGCGCGAGCAAGCTCATGGGGCAAGCATCTGCCTATCTCTATAAGTTGCAAGGCATTTCATCCCGGCGAGTCGGCAGTGGGAGCCGCGATTCATCACTCGAGGCTCTCGCAATCGTAATACTCCGATTCGTAGGAGCCAGTTAGCGGGTTTGGTTTTTGCCTGATCCAAAGTGAGATCTTTGGAACGCCATTCGCGTATTGGCAGACGCGCCTTGCGACCTGACGGTAAACGCGCGGCTCCGGATTGATGGGGACGCGCAGCTCTGCATAGGCCCATCGGTTAACGTCTAAAAAGAAGGGCTCGCTGCTTTGCCAGATGTGGGGATGGATCGCAGCCGGCAACCGGGCCATGACCGCGGGACTCA
>DATBCW010000095.1:0-10960 GCA_036270255.1 Chthoniobacterales bacterium | reverse complement strand
CAGGTGGAAGCCGGGCGACTTAAACAGGCCGCCGGGTTGGAATGCGCCGCACCAGCCGCGGCTCGACAGCGTCTCGCCCTACCATTCGCTGCCACATCGTATCGTCGAAGAGCAACAAACAGAGCGCGATCGTAAGCAGATTGAAGAAGCAATAGTTCCCGGTCGCGGCGATGACGATCTGGAGAAAAATCAAAAGCCCGCCGGCGATGTGCCGAAGCCGGCGCGGCGCCCAAATGAAAAAAGGGACGACGATCTCGACGACGAGACAGAACGCGACCGAAAATTTCTTGAACCATTCCGCGTGCTGGTCCGCCCACCACCCGATCACCGTCGGCAACGGCTGCGACCAGTAATGGTAATCGAGCGCGGTCAGGTTCCACCAGGAATCATCGCCGCTGGTCAGTTTCACCACGCCCGACATCAGCATTAGTTTGAAAAGAAGTAGCTTCAGCAGGAAAAAACCGACGCTCGAGAACCGCGCCGGGCTTCCCATCTTCTCTCGCCATTGCCACGGCGCGAAAAAGATCGCGAGAAAGCCGGTTTCGAGGAGTAGGATGTCCCATTGGAAACTGAGGAACGTCTGGCCGGCGATCGTGAGGGACAGATAAAGAATAAAAAGGAGAACCAGCGACAGAGCGCGGGCCAGGCCGGCCATGAGCAAAATGGAAACGACGGCGCCTGCGCCGCAGAGAAAATGGAGAAAGAGGTCGGTCGAATTGAGCCAGCAAAGCGTCGGGAGAAGTAAGAACACCTGGGAGCCGAGTTGTTCGTGCGCGGCGTGAAGATAGCGGCCGACCGGCAGAATTCCCTGTTCTCCGATCAGGCCGTCGACCTGCAGCCAGAGCGAAACGAAAGCGATCAGGTAAATGCCGCCCAGCGCCCGCAGAAAAAGATCCCGACTCCGAAAATAGGTGGGACGGCGAACGTCATTGCCCCAAAAAAGACGCGTAAAGAATGATGCAAATCGGCGGCGATGCGCGACGAATCCGTATGCAGTCTCGCTAATTGCCGCGAAGCCAGGAACGTGCTCGTAACACCAACGCCAGCCTCCCGCTCTCCAGCCTAACGAACGGAAGACCGCTTCGGCGCCACGATAAACTGTTCCATCGACGTCGACGAAATGCACTGCCCCCTCGAAAGCTTCGCGCGGAATTTCCGGATACCGATCCGCCACTTCTTGGAATGGCGCGTACTCGACCGCCCCGGCGGTGAGTCCCCGCCAGCGCTCGATCCAGCGCCGGCAAAAATGGCAATCACCGTCGAAAATCAGCAGCGGCTTTTCTGGCGGATTCGAAACGCGGCCATGCGCCATGAACGCATGTTGCGATGTCCTCGTCCGAACGTCCACTGCGCGCTGTATCGGCGGTCTATGACCGCCGACCGAACACCAAGGAGCGGCGGTTTACAAACCGCCGAACGGATTCAAAAGGGCGGTTTGGAAAGCGCCCCTCCTTGATCACAGTTCAAACTCCGCCCAGATCGGGGCGTGATCCGAGGGCTCTTTCCCCTTCCGCATTTCCCGGTCGATCCCGCTCGCCGTACATTTGTTAGCGAGACTCTCGCTCGCAAGGACCGCATCGATCCGCAGTCCGCGATTTTTGGGAAACGACAACATCCGGTAATCCCACCAACTGAATAGACCCGTTTCAGGATGATGCACACGCAACGTGTCGACCAGACCGATTCCGCACAGCTCTTCAAATGCGCGGCGTTCGTCCTCCGAACACATGATCGCGCCCCGCCAGAGATCGGGGTCGTAAATATCCACATCTTTCGGCGCGACGTTGAAATCGCCACCCACCACGAGCGGCTGCTCTGGAGCCTCGCGTTCAAGACAACTCCGGAGCCGCCCATACCACTTCATCTTGTAATCGTAAGCCGGCGACCCCACCGCCTGCCCGTTTGGGGCGTAGATCGAATAGATGCGTAGCGAACCGATCGTCGCCGCGATCACCCGCGCCTGCGGATCCTCCTCTTCATCGCACATCGCCGCCCGCACTTCGCGCGGCTCGCTCTTAGAAATGATCGCAACGCCGTTATACGATTTCTGCCCGTGAAAGACGGCGTGATAGCCGGCCGCCTTCAGATCGAGCACCGGAAATTGTTCGTCGGTGCATTTCGTTTCCTGGAGGCAAACGACGTCCGGCTGCTTCGCCGCGAGCCAATTAACAAATCGATCCTGCCGTCGGCGCAGCGAATTAATATTCCACGAAACAATTCTCACAGCTCCAATTCCGCTCCCGGGGTTGGCACGATCACTTCGCTTCCGGGCAAAGCCGCCACCAGCTGCGCCCGAGTCCATTCCACGGCGGGAACATCGCCGTGAACGAGCACGATCTTTTTCGGCGCGAGCTTCTTCACGTATTCGACGATCGATTCGCGCGAAGCGTGGGCGCTGAACTGGAATTGCTCGATATGACAGGCCACGCGCTGCGGCGGCTCGTCGGGATCGAGCGTGACGAGGTCGCCCTGCTTGGCAGTGCGGAGCAGGCCCGCTGGCGATTTGGGATCGGCGTAACCGACGAAGAAGATGTAATGCTGCGGGTTCTCAACGATCCGCCGCGCGAAAATGTTGGACAGCGTTTTGGGCGTCATCATCCCGCTGGAAAGCGCATAGATCCTTCCCGGCCGCGCCGGCGCCTCGTGAATGGATTGGCCGTTAAGGACGAACGGCGCCACTTCCTCGAGCAGTTGTAGCCGTGGCAGCAGACGACGCGTCGTGAGCGCGCGCCGATCGTAAATTTCCGTGATCTTCACGCTCAACCCGCCGATGTAGACCGGAAATTCGCCCAGCAATTTCTCTCGGCGGAAATTGTAAATCATCCCAAGCGCTTCCTGAGTTTTGCCGAGCGCAAACACCGGCATGAGAACGCAGCCACCGGCGCTGAAAGCACGATCGATCGCTTCGGCCAGACGCCGCTCCTCCGCCGCGCGAGTGAATCCTTCCGGAGACGGTGAATCGCCGCGCGTCGTTTCGATGATCAGCACGTCCACGCCGGATTCCGGAAAAGTCGCCGCGGCGGTGATTGTTTGATCGTCGAAGTTAACGTCGCCGGTATAAAAAATCGTCCGCCCTTCTGCGCGCAGGATCACGCCGGCCGCGCCGAGGACATGGCCGGCATCGACAAACTCCACCGTGATCCCCTCTTCATTTTCGCGCCGGGCCCGTTCGCCTTCGAGGGTGAAGGGTTGTCGCAACGGACAGAAACGCCACTGATCGGTCGCGCGATCGGTCTGGCGATGAGTAAAAAGCGGATACGTCACCAGCCCGAGTTCCTCGCGCTGCCTCGTCATGACGTTCACCGAATTGTGAAGAAGCGCGCTCGCTATTTCCGCCGTCGCTTCGGTCATAAAAATGCGCGCGTCCGGCTGGCGTTGCATTAACAGCGGCAACGTTCCGCTGTGGTCGAGGTGAGCGTGGGAAAGCACGATCGCATCCAGCTTCCGATCGCCCAGGGCGCGAAAATTCGGCAGCGCCTCGTCGCCTTCTTCCTTCGGGTGCATGCCCGAATCCAGCACGAGCCCCTGTCCGGCCGCCTCGAGGTAATAGCTGTTTGCGCCGATCTCGGTCCGGCGCGTGAGATTAATGAACTTCAATTCGCCTCTTGCTCTTGCTCTTCCTCTTACTCTTGCTCCGACTCGCCATAAGTCGCTGCTTCGTCCCCGATACGGGCCGTCAAACTGTTCGTGAGACCGACTAACATCGAGACAACCTCGAGCAGCTGTTCTTTGCCCGGACGAATTTCTTGTTCGCCCGCGAGTCTCTTTGCAACCAGAACATCGAGGCAAGCCGCACATTCGAGCGCCGAACCGCGCGCGATGTCCAGGAATCGGCATCGATCCCGAATCGCAAACTTTCCGTTGCCTTCGGCAATATTGAGCGGAACGCTCGTAGACGCGCGATCGAGCTGGTCCTTTACCGCAGCCTTCGCTTTAATCTCGGCTAACAGGTCCGTCGACCAGGCGACAAAAGCGATGGCTGACTGATAAACTTTGAGTTTCTCGTGATCGAAATAGGGGCGCATGAAATGAGATTGCGCATTGCCAGGAGTAAGAGCAAGAGCACGAGTAAGAGTAAAGGGGAGTTACAGCCCCTGCTCGAAAATCCGCATCCAATTTCGGAATAGGATCCCCTCGATATCGTCGTCGCTGAATCCCCGTTCGATGAGCCGTCGAGTCAGGCCGCGGCTTTGGGAGTGTTTCTGCAGCTCGGGCACAAAATGGGCGTTCGTGAATTTGTTCTGAAACGCGATCTGCTCCGCCTCCGACCATTGCCGGTAAATGAATTCGAAAAAATCGAAGCCGATCGCGACCCCATCGATCCCGATCAAATCGCGAACATGCTCGATATGATCGATGTAACGATCGAGCGTGGCTTCTTCCTGGTGCGGACTAACCAACACCGCGTTGACGCCGATCACGCCGCCACGCGCACCGACGGCTTTGATTTGGTCATCGGTCACGTTCCGCTCGATGTCGTAATATTTTCGCGCGTTTGTGTGCGAGATGATCACGGGCTTCGTCGCGATCTCCAGAATGTCGTCGAACCCGGCCGGACTAATGTGAGCGAGATCGACGATGATGCCGAGTTTTTCGCATTCGCGAATCACGTCGCGACCGAAAGGCGTGAGCCCGCCGCGCGGCGAACCGCTGGCGGCAAAGAGCCCGCCGTCGCCGGCAGCGTTCCGCCGAGCATGGGTCAGACAGAGGGAACGAAGTCCGAGTTCGTAAAAGACGCGCAACAGATCGAGATCGGCGCCGAGCGGCTCCACGCCTTCCATCGTGAGAAGGAATGCGATTTTGTTCTGCTTCCGGGCCTCCAGGATTTCGCGGTGGCTCCGGCAAATCGCGAACCGATCTGATTGGCCGACTTCGACATAAAGCCGCGCGATTTGATCCAGGGCAATGCGCAGCCCCAGCTCGGGCAGGTAGCGATCCTCGAGGTAAATTGCTGCGCCGGCCACGCTGATGTCTCCGGCTTCCAAGTCCTCCAGAAAATCCGTCGCGAGAACATTCTTGCGGTCCCGCTTGTCGTACAAATCCATCGGCAGATCGAAATGCATGTCGATCACGCCGTGGCGATGAAGCCGGGCAACGTGTTCGTCGATCGTCTCGCTCACGGCGCTGGCGGCGGCATCGCGATGACATCGCGGCGGGCGCGGTAACGATGCGGGATCAAAATCGAGAGAATAACGAGGAGCCAGACCGCGCCGAGCGGGAGACAACCCGGGAGCCAGATCAGCCAGCGCGAGACGATCGCCAGGGCCGCGAGACAATACGCGGCGGTGAAAGCGATTGCACAGAGCACCAAATCGATTCGTGATAGGTCGCGCAGTTTGGCCACGACCGCCGCTGCGAGAAGCAGGACGACGCAATCGAAGATCCAACTGACGCGGCGAACGTAGGCGTTGGATTGGATTGTCGCGATCGTGGCCGCGAAAATATCCGGGGGCGAAAGCGGATTCGCCGGAGTCCGCGCGAGCACGATTTGATCGCGGAGCGAGCCGAGGTCGGGATTTTTTCCCGTGTCGCGCTGCTGAGCGGCGACAAGCAAATCGCTTAACGCGATGTGATTCGCTTTCCGGCTGGCGTTGGGAAAAATGAGCATCGTGCCGTCGGAACGAATCGGAATTGTGCGGCCGTTCGGCAGCGAAATATGGGAGTCGAGATCGATCGATACTTCGCTCGGCGTCACACGGAGCCAGAGCAGGATGGCTTCAAAAGCGAACGATGGAATGACTTCGCCGCGATAGCGAAAAAGAAGCGGCACATGGATCCCGTCGGAAATTTCATCGGGCAAATTCGTGAACCCGGCGGTGGCGATCAGCCGCATCTCTTCACTCGGCTGGCGGCCGATGCCGGAAAACTCGACAAGGTCGCCGCGTTTGCCAGTCACCTGGGTAAAGCCGGGAATCTCGGGGACCGGCGCGTCAGGATCGGGCGTGTTTGTCAGTTCGGCCGCAAGCAGGAGCCGCGGCACCCGCATCGCCTGATCGATGAAGACCTGATCCTGATCCTTTTCCGCTTCGCGCCATTTCAAAACGTTTTCGAACGCGACAACCGTAGGCTGAAATTCGAGGGCCGATTGGAGGAACAACGCGAACTCCATTGGCGAGACAACATTCGCCCCGGAGCGCGGCGAATTTTCATCGCCTTGCTTCGCCGGCTCGCGTTCCATCAGACTATCGTGACCGATGTCCACAACGGTGAGCGACGCAGCCTTCGCGTGCGGCTCGGAATTCCGCAAAAGCCAGCGCAGGAAAAATTCCTCCGACCGTTCCAATCGAGGCTCACGGAGGAAAAGCAGGCCGAGCAGCAGCACCACAAGCATCAGCCAAAGAGTAGGTCGCTGCATCGCGCAGAAGTGAAGGAGAAGAAGTGACGTGTGACAAGTGACAAGTGACGTGAGGGCAGATTCCCAAACTCGTCACACGTCACTCGTCACATGTCACTTTCTACTTAGTTCCAGCATTCTTAAAATCGGCGCTTCGGCGCGTTTGCGAATCGGTTCTGGCAAAATGATTTCGGGCGCCATGTTCAGGAGCGCGGCATGCGCCTTCTCGAGCGTGTTCATTTTCATGAACCGGCATTCGCCGCAGAAGCAATTGTCGGTTGGGCCAGGAATGAAAAGTTTCCCGGGAATCTCCTTCTTCAATCGGTGCAGCATCCCCGCTTCGGTCACGATGATGATTTCGCGCGCCGGCGATTCGCGGCAAAACGAGACCATTTTTTCCGTCGAGCAAACCTCATCGGCCAGCAGTCGGACCCCGTAAGTGCACTCGGGATGCGCGACCACCGGCGCGTTCGGATATTGCTCGCGAATTTTGTTGATGCTCCTCGCCGTGAACTCGACGTGGATGTAACAATTGCCCTGCCACAAATCCATTTTGCGTCCGGTCCGTTCCATGACCCACGCGCCGAGATTTTGGTCTGGCACGAAAAGGATGTTTCGATCGGCCGGCGCGCTCCGCACGATTTTCTCGGCATTGCCGCTCGTGCAGATGACGTCGGAAAGCGCTTTCACTCCGGCACTGCAATTGATGTAAGCGATGACGTAGTAATTTTTTTCGGCGTGGGCCTCAAGGAACGCCTTCAGTTTTTCCGGCGGACAGGATTCCGAGAGGGAGCAGCCCGCGTCGAGATCGGGCAGCAGAACTTTCTTCGTCGGATTAAGAATCTTCGCCGTTTCCGCCATGAAATGGACGCCGCAAAAGAGAATGACGTCCGCGTCGGTTTGCGCCGCCTGATAACTCAGGCCTAACGAGTCGCCGACGTAATCGGCGATGTCTTGCAGCTCCGGCACCTGGTAGTTGTGGGAGAGAATCACGGCATTTCGCTCGCGTTTCAGCTCCGCGATCTCCTCGACCAAATCCAAACCGAAATTTACACCGGCAGCTACCATTGGTTAATATGCGACCAACCCATGGATTCTCAAACCACCGCCACATCGTATCGACTCGGTTTTATCGGGGGCGGCAAGCTGGCCGGTTCGGTCGTTCGCGGTTTGGTACGGGCAAAATTTTGCGCGCCCGAGCAGATTCTGGTCAGCGAACCGAACGACGCCACCCGCGATGCGCTCGAGCACGAGCTCGGCATTACCGGGACGGCGGAGAACGCGGAGGTCGCAGAGAAGAGCGAATTAATCTTGATCGGCGTGAAGCCGTCGGTGGTCGTGCCGGTTCTGAATGAATTGGCGCCGTTGCTGGAGCGCAAGCTCGTCGTCTCGCTCGCCGCCGGAGTCCGCGTGGCCAGCATGGAGCGCGCGGCCGCCGCGCACTTCATGCGCGCGATGACCAATACGCCCTCGGCAATCTGCCGCGCAGCGACGGCGCTCGCTCGAGGAACCCGAACGACGAACAGCGAGCTTTCCGCCGTTCGCGAAATTTTCGGAACGATCGGCGTGGTCGTCGAAGTCACCGACGATCAAATCGACGCGGTTACCGCTCTCGCGGGAAGTGGACCTGCGTTTGTCTACACGGTGATTGAAGCCCTCGCCCACGGCGGAGAGAAAATGGGGCTGGCGCCCGATGCCGCTCTAGCGCTCTCGACCCAAACTGTTCTCGGCGCGGCGCAGCTCGCCACCGAGACGAAGCTTTCGCCCGAAGAATTACGCAAGATGGTGGTCACTCCCGGCGGCACGACCGCAGCCGGACTCGCTGCGATGGACAAACTGAAGGCCACCGATGGATTGATCGCCGCCGTCGAAGCCGCCACAAAACGCGGCGCGGAAATGGCGCGGGAAAACGGGTAATTCTGTAGCCGTCGCCCTGTGGGCGACGTGAGCGCGACTTGGCTCTCCATCAGTTGCCCTCGCGTTTCGCACAGCGAAACGGCTACAGAAGAGCTTTTCGCATGGCCTCCAACGGCGCGGCTTGATCGAACCAGATCTCAAAGGCGAGCGCGCCCTGGTGTAGGAGCATCGACAAACCATTTGTCGCCCGCGCTCCGGCCGCGATCGCACTGGAAACGAAAGGCGTGGGCCCGTTCGAATACACCGTGTCGTAAACCATGAGATGCGGCGCCAGCAGGCGTGTCGCGATCGGCATCGCGTCGGCTCGCCCCAGCCCGAGAGGCGTAGCGTTCACGACCAAATCGACGTTTGCGATTTGAAATCGGAGCGCAGTTTCGTCCGGCGCGATCGCCTGCAATCTCGGGACCGGGCCCAGAACGCGCGGTCCAGCAAAAAATTCGCGAAGCCCTTCACAAAGGGCCTGCGCTTTCGCCACATCGCGATTGGCAATCACGAGCCGCTCGCAGTTTTCCTTCGCGCATTGCAAAGCGATCGCGCGCGCCGCTCCGCCCGCCCCCACCACGAGGATGCGCAGATCGCGGAGGTCGACCGAAAATTCTTCGCGAATCGCCCGGGAGAATCCGCGACCATCCGTATTGAATCCGCGCAGTTTCCCCTGCTCGATCTTGATCGTGTTCATGGCACCGATCTGGCGCGCGTTTTCCTCGACCTCATCGACAAGTGCGAGCGCTGCGATTTTGTGCGGCACCGTCAGATTCACCCCGACAAAATTGAGCTGCGGCAGAATTTCCAGCGTCGCGCGCAATTCCGCCGGCGCGATCTCGAATCGCCCATAACGCATCTTCAATTTCGCTTCGCTCAGCGCCGCGTTTTGCATTTCAGGCGAAAGCGAATGCGCGACCGGCTCACCGATCACGCCCAGCCGGACGGGTGGTTTCGCGGCACCACTCGCTTTGTGCCAATCTTTGAGATCGGCCAAGGTGTAAATCGCTTTCACGCTGCTAGAGTCGAACTCTCACATGACTGAGCCAACGAACAACCCGACGCCCTCCGATTTCATCCGCGACATCGTGATCGATGATCTAAAAGCCGGCCGCGTTTCGCAGATCTGCACGCGTTTCCCGCCGGAACCGAACGGTTACCTCCACATCGGTCACGCCAAGGCGATTTGCCTGAACTTCGGCGTGGCCCACGAGTTCGGCGGCATCTGCAACATCCGGATGGACGACACGAATCCGACGAAAGAAGAGACGGAATACGTCGACTCGATCATGGCCGACGTTCGCTGGCTCATTGACGGCTGGGCGGACAAGAACCTCGGCGGCGCGCCGCTCTACACCTCGGATTACTTCGATAAACATTACGACTATGCGGTCGAGCTCATCCGCAAAGGAAAAGCCTACGTCGATGAAATGCCGCCCGATCAGACGGACGAATATCGCCGGCTCGGAAGAGAGAGCCCGTTTCGCAATCGGCCCGTCGACGAAAATCTAGATCTGTTCACGCGCATGAGAGCCGGCGAGTTCCCGGACGGCGCGAAAACGTTGCGAGCGAAGATCGACATGCAGGCGCCTAACGTCTGGCTGCGCGATCCGGTGCTCTACCGGATTCGCCACGCCGAACATCATCACACCGGCAACAAATGGTGCGTTTATCCGATGTACGATTGGGCCCACACCCTGAGCGATTACATCGAAGGCATTACCCATTCGCTCTGCACCCTCGAATTCGAAGTGCACCGGCCGCTTTACGAGTGGATTTTGGAATCGCTCGAGCTGCCGCTGCCGCGCCCGCGCCAGATCGAATTCGCGCGGCTCAGCCTGACTTACACCGTGATGAGCAAACGCAAACTCATCCAGCTTGTGAACGAAAATCGCGTCAGCGGGTGGGACGATCCGCGGATGCTCACTCTCGCCGGGCTTCGCCGGCGCGGAGTAACGGCGAGCGCGCTGCGGTCGTTCGCCTACAACATCGGGATCACGAAATATCCGAGCTTGAATGAAATGGCGCTGCTCGAGCATGCCGTCCGCGAAGAATTCAATCGGACGTCGCCGCGGCGGCTGGCGGTGCTGAAGCCGATGAAAGTTGTGATCACGAATTATCCCGAAGGCCGGGTCGAAGAACTGGAGGCCGTAAACAATCCCGAAGATCCGAATGCGGGTTCGCGCAAAATCTCATTCAGCCGCGAGCTATTCATCGATTCCGCCGATTTCGCCGAAGCGCCGCCACCGAAATATTTCCGACTCAAGCCGGGCGGCGAAGTGCGGTTGAAATACGCCTACATCATCAAGTGCGACGAAGTCGTGAAAGATGCGGATGGACATGTGACCGAGCTGCGTTGCACCGCCGATCTCGACAGCAAAACCGGCGGTGCGACTTCGAGCCGGAAAATTAAAGGAACGATTCACTGGGTGAGCGCGGCGCGAGCGATCGATGCAGAGGTGCGCCTTTACGACCGGCTCTTCACCGTCCCACAACCAGATGCCGATGGCGGCGATTTCAAATCGTTTCTCAATCCGCATTCGCTCGAAGTCGTCCAGGCAAAATGCGAGCCCTCGTTAGGCGAGGTCGATCCAAACACGCGGTATCAGTTTGAGCGCCTCGGCTATTTCGCGGTCGATCCCGATTCGAAACCGGGCAAGCAGGTTTTTAATCGCACCATCACGCTCAAAGATACCTGGGCCAAGGAAGCGAAAAAAAGATAACGCG
>DATBCW010000094.1:0-13392 GCA_036270255.1 Chthoniobacterales bacterium | reverse complement strand
CGGGCGCTTGCGGCACACAGGCAAAACGTGGCGATCAAGAGCGAACGCCTTAGCGTTGCCGAATAAGGACGGCGGCAGGAAAACCGCCGCTCCTTGCCTTCCAGCCTAGAACCGGAAAGCTGCCTCATAACTCACTGGCGTACTATCCAGCACGTAACGCGGTGGTGCCGCGACCCGGTGAGTTTTAGAGCTGTCTTTGACAGTGCGGACGAGCGATGGGCCGAGGTCGCGGGTCGTGACCGGATTGGAAAGGCTCCAGTTCGAATCCGGCAGCGTCGTGGTCGCCACGACCGGGGTGCGATTCTGGGCCGCGACATTCACGGTCTCGGGGGTCTGATAAACCTTCAGCGAAATTACCGCCGCGCACAGCACCAGCGCAGTCGCCAGGGCCGGGTAGGAAGCGAGGCCCGGAATATTGAGGCGGAACAGGAAGTCCTGGGTCCGTTGTAAAGCGATCCGCCAGATCGGTTCCTTAAGTAATTCGTCCCGCTGCCGGCGATGGAATTCGTGGAGGAAATTTTCGAAGTAACCCGGCGGCGGTTGCTCATACTTTTTGAGCCGCAAAAGTTTGCCGATTTGTTCTTCGTTCAATGGGTCCATGCCGAGGGTGTTCTAGGAAACTGGGTTCTTCCGGAATTCGTCCAGGTAATTCTGCAATTGGCGGTTCGCGTAAAAGAGCCGGGAACGTACCGTGCCTTCCGAGACTTTCAAGATTTTACTGATCTCGGCATGGGGCATCCCCTGAATGTGAAACATGGTAACCACGGCTCTGTGTTCATCAGACAATTTCATCATGGCCTCGTTCAATCTTCGCTGGAGCTCGGACAAGTCCGCTTCACGCACCGGACTGGTCGTAGCCGTGAGTTCGAGAAACTCTTTGTCGTTCTGGACCGTCCCATCCATGTCGTCCAGGCTGAGGTGGAAACGCCGGCCACGTTTCTTCAGGAAGTTCAGGGTCATGTTCACCGCGATCGAGTGGACCCAGGTATAAAACGACGATTTGCCCCGGAACCCGCCGATCGATTTGTAGGCCTTGGAAAAAATATCCTGGAGCAGGTCGTTCGTGTCCTCGTGGTTGGAGGTCATGTTGTAGACCAGGCCATAGAGGCGCGGCGTATACTTGACCACCAATTCATCGAACGCCGCGGCCTCCCCTGCCTGGGTGCGCGCGACCAATTGCTGGTCTTCGTCCGATCTCGGCTGTTCCATCGCGTCCCGCTTACGCTTAACACGCGGCCTCGTGGCCGACGACAGAAAATCGGCGAACCGATTCCGTGGCGGCGACGGCAGTGCGATGGTTGGGTTCATCTTTTTCGGAGTCGCCACGCGATTTAGCGGCGATCGCGGACGGAGAGCAAGTAGAGGAGGTTGCCCAGGGTCGCGATAAACGCGGCGACGTAAGTGAGCGCAGCGGCGTTCAGCACCCGGTTGACCCCGGCGACTTCATTGCCGGGCTGAACGATCCCCATCTGCTGCAAAATAATTTTGGCGCGCCGGGACGCGTCGAACTCGACCGGGAGCGTGATCAATTGGAACGCCAGCAGGATCAGGTAGCAATAAATGCCAAGCGTGATCAACCCCGTCATGTGGAAAATGAATCCGCCGAAAATCACAAACGGCAGCATGTTCGACGCGATCTGCGTGACCGGCACGATGGCCATCCGCATCTTGAGCGGGGCGTAAGCAGCCGCGTGCTGAATCGCGTGCCCAGTTTCGTGGGCCGCGATCCCAAGCGCGGCCACCGAGGGCGTACTGTAAACGTTCGTCGACAGACAGAGGCGTTTGCTGGTCGGATCGTAATGGTCGCCGAGAAAATCGTTCGTCTCGACCACCTGGACGTCGTTTATCTTGGCCGCCGCCAGAATTTCGCGGGCTGCTTCCGCGCCCGTGATGTTCGCGCTGGCGCGAACTTCTCCCCACTTCTTGAAAGCGCTCTTTACCCGGAACTGCGCAATGAGCCCGATAATGAGCGGAATGCCGACAAGAATGAGCCAGTTAGAGCCCATTCCGTATCCGTAACCGTAGAGGTAAGCCAGAGTCATGTTGTTCTAGATGTAAAACGAAGTCGAAGAACCTCTTCGTCTGCGATGAGGCGCCTCGACTTCGCTCGGCATTACGTCGTTGTAATATTAGACCGCTGAGAGCGTAGTTTGTTCAACCGTAGCCACGGCGCTATGTCGCCGTGTTCGCATTGCTACGAAACGCCCCGACACAGCGGGGCGGCTACATCTAAATCTCCAGCCTCTTCTCGAACCGCGACAACAGCCGGTTCCCCGACTTCGTTACTACCGCTACGTCTTCGATTCGGACCCCGCCCAATCCAGGATAATAGAGGCCCGGCTCGACCGTTATCACCTGCCCGACTTTGAACACCGTCTTCTGGAAGCGGGGAAACTCGTGGATCTCCAGGCCAAGCCCGTGTCCTGTGCCGTGGAAGAATCCGACTTGCCGGCCATTGCGGACCTCCGTCGGAAATCCGCGGTCTGTGAAGAATTGCTTCACTTCGTTGTGCAATTTCAAACCGTCGACGCCCGGTTTCATTTTCTTCAATGCCAGCTCCTGCCCTTCCCGCACCGTTTGCCAAAGCCGGCGCTGCTCTTCGCTAGCGCGACCCCGCACGACCGTCCGGGTCATGTCGCCGAAATAACCGCTTTTCGCATCGCGCGGGAAGATATCGAGAATGATCAGCGAATTTGCTGTCAGCGGCCCGGACCCGCGCTCATGCGGATCGCAGGCCTGATCGCCGCCCGCCACGATCGTGTTCGCGGGCAAGCCGCCCGCGCGCAATATCGCGGAATCAATCTCGGCGCGCAGAATCTCCGACGTTAGCGTCTTGCCCGACCACGCGAGCTTCTTGCCCGCGCCCGGCTTCGATCCCGCCAGCACCTCCATCGCTCGCGCCATGCCCGCTTCCGTGATCTGCAACGCGCGCCGCATCAGCTTCAGCTCTTCCTCCGTTTTCGCTTCGCGTTCAGGCCAGAAAAGTCCGTTGGTCGTTCGCAATCGGATCTTCGAAGACTCCAATTCCTGCGCGAACCCCAGTGGAAAATTTGCCGGCACGATGGCAGAACGGACTCCGCGTTTCCGCAGAAAATGCGAAAGCACTTTCTCGTAGGCCGGCGCTTTCGTCTGTTTCCCCTGCACTTCGCGCTCGAGCGCGCTGTAAGAAACGAACTCGTCCGCCTCGGCCGTTTTGCGGGCGCGATCGATCTCGAGATCGCTCAACACCAGCGTCCGCTTCCCGCCTTCTTCCAGAAAAATAAAAGCGTCCGGGGCGAAGAACCGCGTCGCATACAGCATGTCGGGATCGTTCTCGCTCGCCGCCACGATCAACCGGGTGACGTCATTTTTTTTCGTGCGCTTGCTCATAAAATATTCCTACGCGCGAACCGCCGGCTTGTCATCCGCCGCGATCAGCGCATGCTTTTAATCGAACCGGATTGCTTCCGTTCTACGAACCATTCTTAGCAACATGACACCGACCTCTTTGATCATCGTGACGGATCGCGGCACCCTTAAAGCCTACAAAGTAAACGACACCCCGACGCGCGGCCCGAGCCTGCGACTCGTCCAGGCTTTCGATACCACCGACGCTCACGGGCGTTATCAGGACAAGATGACCGATCAAGCGGGCGCATTCCCAAGCGGAGCAGCGCCCGGCCAGATGAATTCCATCGCGGAGCGGACCGGGATCGAGACTGAAAACGATCGTCGAATCGTGAAACAACTCGCTGACAGCATCGTCGACGTGGTCGAACGCGAAGGGAAAGACGGCTGGTCGTTCGCGGCGCCGGCCTCGATTCACAGCGCGGTCGTCGAACAATTACCGGCCGAGATACGCGACCGAATCGTTGAACACGTGAAATCCGACCTGGTGAAAATCGAACCCTCGAAATTGCCCGGCCATTTTCGTTCGTTGCAGCCGGTGTAAGGTAACGAGAGAGCGCCCCAATTTATGCAACTACCCGTTAACATCACCTACCGCGGCGTCGCCAAGTCCGACGACATCGATCAGCTTGTCATGGACAAAGCATCGCGCCTGGAAAAATTCTGCGACCACATTAACCGATGCGACGTCGCCATCGAGCAGCCGAACCACGCCCATCAAAAAGGGAATCCCTTCCGGGTCCGGATCGACGTCACCGTTCCGCCGGGTCACGAATTGGTGGCCGACGAAAAAGGAATGGACAACGGCTCCCACGCGCCGCTGACGAAAGTGATTCACGACGCCTTCAAAACCATGGAGGGCGAGCTGCGGCGCGTCGTCGAAAAACAACGTCACGAAGTAAAGACCCACGCCAGCGATCGCTCTCCCAAATAGTCGTCGCCGCAAACTAAGCCGGCTTCGGCTTCATCTGCTGCCCGATCCGCGCTTTCACGATCTTGCGGACGAGAGCGCGCGGAAGCGGCTTGTCCGGCGAAAAACGGATCGTCCCCTTCCCGCTCGTGTCATAATCCTTCAGCTCTTTCTGGAACTGCTGCACGATCGACCCCGGATAAAACCCGCAATGCTTCGCGCCCGCGCCATAGCTGACGAGCAATTTTCCATTCAGCCGGAAACCCGGAATTCCGTAGCTAACGCACTCCTGCGTCTGCGGGGCCGCCGCTTTGATCTGTTCCCGCAGACTTTGTAACGCGCGCCGTTTATCGGCGCTCAAAGCCCCGAGGTAATCGCCGTGAGTCTTCGGGTCGGCCTTCGTATTTAGGCTGGAGCGCCGCCCAATGCACCGGGCAACGGCGGCGTAACGTCGGGGGCCACGACCACTTGTTTCGGCGGTTTCTCGGGAGGCATCTTCTGCGCGGGTGGCGGATTGCCGGGAGGCGGATTGATCAGGCGGCCGTGCTCGAGAATTTCTTTGATCTGGAGGCCGTCGAGAGTTTCGTACTCGAGCAACGCTTTCGCGATGGCTTCGAGGTGGTCGCGGTGTTGAGTCAAGACCCGCATCGCGGTTTGATAAGCGCCGTCGATCAGCTTGCGGACTTCGCCGTCGATCTGTTCGGCGGTGGCTTCCGAGTAATCACGGGCTCGGGAGATGTCGCGGCCGAGGAAGACGTAATCTTCGTGCTCGCCGTACTCCACCATGCCCATCTTCTCGCTCATTCCCCATTCGCAAACCATCCGGCGAGCGACAGCCGTCGCTTGCTTGATGTCGCCGCGAGCGCCGTTGGTGACATCGCCAAAAACAATTTCCTCCGCCACGCGTCCGCCCATGCCGACGGCGAGTCCGGCGATCAACTCGTTTTTGCGGTTGGTGTACTTGTCTTCCTCCGGCAGCCACATCGTCGAACCTAGCGACGGCCCGCGCGGAATGATCGTGACTTTGTGAAGGGGCTCGGTGTGTTCGAGCAATTCGAGGAGCAAGGCGTGTCCGGCTTCGTGATACGCGGTGTTGGTCTTTTCCTTTTCGCTCAAGGCCATGCTCCGGCGTTCTTTGCCCCAGCGGACTTTGTCGCGCGCTTCTTCGAGTTCCTTCAGCGTGATTCCCTTCAATCCACGACGCGCGGCAAGCAGAGCCGCTTCGTTGATCACGTTCGCGAGTTCGGCGCCGGAATATCCCGGGGTCCCGCGCGCGACGACCTGAAGATCGACGCCTTCTGCCAGCTTCACTTTCTTCGAATGGACGCGCAGAATTTCTTCGCGGCCTTTCACGTCGGGCAAATTAACCGTGATCTGGCGATCGAAACGGCCCGGACGCAGCAGCGCCGGATCGAGCACATCGGGCCGGTTGGTGGCGGCGATAATGATGACGCCTTCCTGGGTATCGAATCCATCCATCTCCACGAGCAACGCGTTCAGCGTTTGCTCCCGCTCGTCGTGCCCGCCCCCAACCCCGTGGCCGCGATGCCGGCCGACCGCGTCGATTTCGTCGATGAAAATAATGCAAGGCGCCGATTTCTTTCCCTGCTCGAACATGTCGCGAACGCGTGACGCGCCGACGCCGACAAACATTTCGACGAAATCCGAGCCGCTGATGGAAAAGAACGGCACGTCGGCTTCGCCAGCGATCGCGCGCGCGAGCAAGGTCTTGCCGGTTCCCGGAGGCCCAACGAGCAACACGCCTTTCGGAATCCGACCGCCGAGCTTCTGGAACTTTTTCGGGTCCCGCAAAAATTCGACCAGCTCCTGGACTTCATCCTTCGCTTCCTCGACGCCGGCGACGTCCTTGAACGTGATCTTGTTCTTATCGCGCGCCAGCATCCGCGCCTTCGATTTGCCAAAGTTCAGCGCGCCCTTGCCCGCCATGCGGATCTGTTGGCGGAACAGAAAATAAAGAACGAGAAGGAACAAGGCGATCGGCAGGAACCCCACGAGGGTTTGCGCGATCAAAGTTGAATCCGTCTTAATGGCGGGCTCGATGCCAGCCTTGCTCAGTTTTTCCTGCAGATTTGTCGCGTAATTGAGGGCGACCAGAGTGCGAAACGGGACCTGCTGCGCCTGGTTTGGCCCGATGGCCTGCTTGATATAAGCACCCCGCAACGTTTGGGTCGGCTGCCCTTCCTGGTAAACCAACTGGAGCGGGTAGTTCTTGTCGTTGATGATTTGTTTGTTCTCGAGCAGCTCAAGGAAACGCGGATAGGGAACGTCTTCGAGGTTCGCGTAGGTGCCGCTCCGGAAGAGCACTGCGAGTGCGATGAGGGCAAACGCGATAGCGATCAGGATGACGCCGCGCCAATTGAAGCTCGGCTCGTTTCCGCGAGGTGGTTTCTCTTTTTGAGAGTTGCGATCAGGCTGGGCCATGAGATTGAGAGCCCGTTTTCTACCGGGCACAAAAACGCTAACATGAAGTCTTGGCAATGCAATGTGCCCATAGCTCCTATAGGTCGCATAGGACCTGTAGGGGCCGACGCATTGCGGTTACCTCCCGCCTGCGGTAATTTCGCGCGCCGCTTGCAATGACCGCTTTAACCAAAGTCGCAGACAGAATCGATCGCGCGGTCCAGAAGGTGACGCCGTTTGCTTACCGTATTCAACGGCGGAGCCGGCGCTGGATGCGGCGGGCGTTGCGGAAGCCGCGCAGCGTTTCGGAAGGGCCGAACCTGCTCCCGCTCCTCATCCAGGTTCTGGCGAGCTTCTCGAAAGCAGACGGCGTTTTGCTCGAGGAAGAAATCGACTCGAGCCTCGGATTTCTCCGTTACGATTATCCGGAAGCGGTTTACTCCGAGTTGCGCCAACTTTTTCGCCAGGCGCTTTACGAGCAGCAAGACCTCGGGGCGATGGCGCAAAAGCTTTCGGCATCGCTGAGCACCGATCGCAAAATCATGCTCGGGGTGCAACTCTACGATCTGATCTCGCAGGCGGGGCTGAAACAGGAACAGGTCGTCGCGTTTTACTCGTTCATGTCGCAGCTTGGGATGGCGGCGCAGGCGATCGATATCGTTTATCAACTGAACGCCTCGGAGGACGCGGACGCTTCGATTTACCAGCGGGGCGCGTCGCCCCTGGAATCGGTTTCATTCGGGACCAACGGCGCGGCCGACGTGGTTCTCAAAAGCCTGAACGGAAACGATCGGCTTCTCGCCTTTCGTTATCACGACCTCATCCTGCTCAAAAACTACACCGGGCAAACCGTCTCGGTCCGGGGCCGTCCACTGATGCGCGGAGGGTTTTGCCGAATTTATCCCGGGCAACGGATCCTGGTCGGCGACCAGTTCCTCACCTACCAGGAGCTCGCGGCCTATTTCAACGCGAAGAAGAACGTTTCGCTGCCGCAGATTTTCGTGCGGGTTCACAAGGACGCGGATGAAGTGCAGCTCGAGCGCTCGCGTTCGCGCGAAAGCGCACTCGAAGTGACGTTCGGATTGAAGGTGCGCGTGAAAGCGCTCCGCGACGTCAACGCGGTCCTCAACGGCACGAAGCTAAAGGCCGGCACGACTGTCGAGGCGATGTTGGAAGACAAGATCGTTTTCCACAACGATAGCGAAATGGATCTGATGGATCTCCGCCGGCGCGCCCGCGCCATGGGCGGCCGGTTCCAACTGAAAGCGTCGAAGTCCGAGTACCTCGTCTCGAACAACCCGAGCATGCTCGAGGAAGACGATATTCTGCTCTCGCCCGGAACAAGTGGCGACGTGCTCCTGAAAATTCTCTGCGATTACGACAAACGCGTCGGCACCCTCGAAGTGATCGACGCCGATCGGCCGATCCTCGTCGGTGAAACTCCGGTCCGCACGACCGCGCCGCTCCAGGACGGCGACACCATCCGGATCGACGTCGGCCAATTCCTCCGCTGCAATTTTTCCGAACGGATCATCGAAGAAGAGCGCAACATCATTCGCTCGCTCGAGGTCGTCGACGTTACCCACCGCTTCGGCAACAACGAGATTGGCCTCGAAGGCGTTTCGTTCTCGGTCAATCGCGGCGAGCTGGTCTGCGTGATGGGCGCGAGCGGTTCCGGCAAGAGCACGCTCATGAAAGTGCTCGGCGGCCAGCTCCAGGCGAGCCAGGGCCAGGTGCTGCTGAACGATCGCCCGCTCTACGAAAATCTCGATCAGCTCAAGGGCTACATCAGTTACATCCCGCAGGAAGATGCGTTCGACGAGCATTTGACCATCGGCGAGAACCTCGAGTTCGCCGCCGCGATTCGCGCCCCGCATCTTTCCGGGCGCGACCTGAGCCGGCGGCTCGAAGGCAAATTGATCGAGCTCGGATTAAACGAACGCCGCGACAGCATCGTCGGCAGTCCGGTGAAGAAGACGTTGAGCGGTGGCGAACGGAAACGGCTCAACATCGGCCTCGACATGATCGGCTCGGCGGACGTTTACCTGTTCGACGAACCGACCTCCGGATTGTCATCGAAAGATTCGGAGCACGTCATCGAGATCATCCGCGCTCTCGCTCACAACAAGATCATCATCGTCACGATCCATCAGCCGAGCTCGAAGCTCTTCCAGATGTTTCACAAGGCGATCCTGTTCGATAAAGGCGGGCGGCTCGTTTTCTTCGGCACGCCCACGGACATGCTCCGCTACTTCGCGGAGGCGGAACATCAGCACCAGTTCGGCGCGGACATGGGCGCGTGCCCGTCCTGCGGAACCACGCGACCGGAGTTTATTTTCGATGTCCTCGAAACGCCGCTACGCGATATCAGCGGCGACATTATCTACGAGGAGAACACGCGCGGTCAGCTCGTCGCCGCGCGCCGATACTCGCCCGAATTCTGGCGCGACAAATATGAAGCATTCCGGCTGATCCAGGACGTAAAACAAGTTTCGCTGCGCCGCGGACCGGCCCCCGCGCTGCCGGCTGCGCCTTCGGTAAAGCGCCGCTTCTTCGTGCGCTGGCGGGACGAATGGACGCAATTGCGCACGCTCATGAAGCGCTCGTTCATGAGCAAACTGCGCAACCGCGCGAACCTGCTTATCACCATCGGAGTCGCGCCGGTCCTCGCGCTCCTGATTGCCACGCTCCTTCGTTACTCCGAGCGCGGCGAATACGATTACGCCTCGGCTTACCACATTCCGACGTTCCTCTTCCTCAGCCTCATCGTCGCCATGTTCCTCGGCCTAACGAATAGCGCCGACGACGTCATCCGCGACCGCGCCGTTCTCCAACGCGAGCGCAACCTGAACGTCCGCCTGCCCTATTACGTTTTCTCGAAATTCATTGCGCTCGGGTTCTTCGCCGTCGTCCAATGCATTCTCTTTGTCCTCATCGGCAATTACATCCTCGAGATCCGCGGCATGTTCTGGATCGATCTCGGCATCATGTTCATGACCGCCATGGGCGGCGTCGCCCTTGGCCTGGTCGTCTCTTCGCTCGTGGCCGATCCGAAAACGGCGGCGAACATCGTGCCGCTCGTCCTGATTCCCCAGATCATCATGGGCGGCGCGCTCATTAAATATGAGGACATGAACCGGAACCTTGGGCTCGTTTACACCTTCGCGCGCTGGTTCTCCGAACATCCGAACACCGAGCAGGGCAAAAAGATGAGTAGCCGGTTGCAGGTGCCGTTCGTCTGCCAATTCATCGCCATGCGCTGGTCTTACGAGGAAATGGTCGTGGCCCAGGGCAAGTTGAACCCACTCACCCGCCGGCAGGAACTGGTGAACCGGGAGATGCAACGCATCGTCGCGGAGAAAAATCAGACGCCGGAAAACACGAAGCGGCTCAACGAGCTGAAGGAAATTCTCGCCATGTTGTCCGGACTCGAGGCGAAGACCGCCGCCGATCTCGATCGTTATCTCGACCTGATCGATGACATCATGAAAGGCAAACGGCCATTCGATCGCGAGCTGTTCAAGGATGCCGCCGGACCGATTACGGCCGAGCAACTTTACGTGAACCAGAAAGTCTCCGACCTCATTTCCAATGCCGAAATGGAACAGAGCGATTACCGGCGCGGCGACAAACTGAATGTTTTCTTCGGCGAAGAGAAACGCTACTTCGGTTTCAGGGTCGACCTGTTCGTTTTCAACACGTTCGTCTTGATCGCGTCGACGCTAGCACTGCTCGGCGTCCTGCATTGGATTTTGCGACGCCAGCTCGAAGTGCGTCGAAATTAGGGCGCGTCTACATACCCTGTCATCCCGAGCCGCGCTGACGGCGAGGGACCTCGCAGTTGCAATTTCCGCTTCCGCGAAACTCTGAGCGCCCGCTTACGGACGACCCACAATGTTTCGCGAAAGCGATTGAGCGCTTGAGAGATCCCTCGGCGTGCTTCGCCAGCCTCGGGATGACACGCATCATCCACCCAGCGGCGATTGATAATACCGCTCCAGCAAATCAGCCGGGTCGCGAAATATCGCGACAGCGCCTTCGTCGCGCAGCACCTGTTCGGAAAATCCGCCACACAATACGCCGACGACCGGCAGCTCGATTTTCTTCGCCGCTTCGATGTCGTAAGGCGTGTCGCCGATCGCCACGGCTTCATCGGGCCGTAACGAAAGCAGATTGAGCGCGGCAATGAAAACGTCCGCCTTCGGTTTCGAATGCGCGACCTGATCGGCGGTCGTCATGCAATCGACCATCCCGCTAATCCCAAGCAGCTTTTCGTAATGCCGGACCTCCGCTTCCTTCCCCGACGAGGCGAGCGCGATTTTCTTCCCATCGCCGCGCAGACGTTCGAACAGCTCCCGCACTTTCGGGAACGGCTTCACGTGCGGCAGGTATTCTTTCTTGAAAATCTCGCCGCGATATTTGTCAGCCTCCTCGCCAAACTCGCGCATCTCCTGCTCGTTCAAAAACTCCGGCAAATATTGATCGCCGCCTTTGCCGATCTGTTCGCGCAACCGCTCAAGCGGAATGTCCTTGTGGAAATGCCGGAACGTATCGTGCCACGCCAGGACATGGAGTTCGTTTGAATCGACCAGCGTCCCGTCGAGATCGAATATCGCGCCGCGGATCATGGCGCGCTTGACCGCAGCTTGGTAGGGCGCCGTAACGCAGGAGTCGCAGACTCCGAGGCCGGGCCAGCAAACGCTGTCGAGCCGTCAGGTGCAGCGACGATTCTCCCAACGGCTCGACAGGGTCTCGCCCTACCAAGATCGAAGATCACGCCTCTCCTTTTTCCTCAACCGGCAACGGCGGCGGCTTCGCGGTCGGCCTCGCGTCACGCGGCAATTCGACCTGCCGTTTCTTCCACGATTCATGCCGGGCCTGCGCCTGCGCACCCGTCGCGAGCTTCAACAGCTTCATCCCGCGCCCGATCACTTCCACGTCGTCGCCGGAGGCGAACTTCTGTGGCTCGGGAAAAAAGCCGTGCTTTTCAGCGGTGTCGAGAATCATCATCCACTCGAGATGCTCTTCTCCTGGCAGCACAAATGGCAACGGTTCGAAGTGCGCGTTGATGAGAAACAAGAAGGTAGCGTCCCGGATCGGTTCGCCTTCGAAATTCAACACGTCGATCGTGTCGCCGCTCAAGAGCACTTCGATCGCGCGCACAAACGGCGAACCCCATTCCTCGTCGCTCATTTCGTTCCCCCCCGGGTTGAACCACATCACGTCCCGAATGTCCGACCCGCGAATCCGGCGGCCTTGGAAAAATTTCGGCCGGCGAAAAACAGGATGATCGTGGCGCAATTTGATTAGCTTCTTTGTGAACGCGAGCAGCTCGTTCTGCTCGTCGTTGTGTTCCCATGACAGCCAGTTCAGCTCGTTGTCCTGGCAATAGGTGTTGTTATTGCCGTTCTGCGTCCGCGCCCACTCGTCGCCGGCCAGCAGCATCGGCACGCCCTGGGAAAGAAACAGCGTGGTCAGAAAATTTCGTCGTTGCCGTGCCCGCAGCTGATTGATTTCCGGATCGTCCGTCGGTCCTTCCGCGCCGCAGTTCCATGAATTATTGTTGTTGTCGCCGTCGCGATTCTCTTCGCCGTTCGCCTCGTTATGCTTGTCGTTATAGCTGACGAGATCGTTCAGGGTGAACCCGTCGTGGGCCGTGATGAAATTGATGCTCGCGTACGGGCGCCGCCCACTGTGCTGATACAAATCCGGACTGCCCGTCAGCCGATACGCGATCTCGCCGATCCGGCCTTCGTCGCCTTTCCAGAAACGCCGGACTTCATCGCGATATTTCCCGTTCCATTCCGCCCAAAGCACCGGAAAATTTCCAACCTGATAACCACCCACGCCCACGTCCCACGGCTCGGCGATTAATTTCACCTGCGACAGCACCGGGTCCTGGTGAATGATCTCGAAGAAAGCGTGCAGCTTGTTCACGCCCTTGTCGTCACGCGCGAGGGTGGACGCGAGATCGAAGCGGAACCCGTCGACGTGCATGTCGTTCACCCAATAGCGAAGACTGTCCATCACGAGCTGAAGCGTGCGCGGATGAAGAAGGTTGAACGTGTTCCCGGTGCCGGTGAAATCCATGTAGTTCCTCGGACTTTCCGGCGACAGCCAGTAGTAGGCGGGATTGTCCACGCCGCGGAACCCGAGCGTGGGCCCGAGATGATTTCCTTCCGCGGTGTGATTGTAAACGACGTCGAGAATCACCTCGATGCCGGCCGCGTGAAGGTTCCGCACCATGCTCTTGAACTCGGAGACCTGCTCGCCCATCACGCCGCTGCTCGAATATTTCGCTTCCGGCGCGAAGAACCCAATCGTGTTATAGCCCCAGTAATTCGTCAGGCCGCGATCGATCAGCACCTTGTCGTCGATGTGTTGATGGATCGGAGCAATTCCACCGCGGTGATGCCGAGCTCCTTCAAATATTTGATCGCGCCCGCGCTGCCGAGACCGGCATAAGTTCCGCGCAATTCCGCCGGCACATCGGGACAGAGTTTCGTGAAACCCTTCACGTGCACTTCGTAGATGATCGAACTGTGGAGTGGGATGCCGAGCCGCTTGTCGTCGCCCCAGTCAAAAGCGTTATCGATCACCGCCGCTTTCGGCATTCCCCAGGCATCGTCGCGGAAATCGCGCGCCAGATCTTCCTGCGGACTGCCGACGACGTA
>DATBCW010000093.1:0-13594 GCA_036270255.1 Chthoniobacterales bacterium | reverse complement strand
AACGCCGGAAGAGATCGCCGCTGAAGTCGACGCCGATCCGGAAGACGTTTTCCATGTTCTCCGGCACCTCAAGGCCAACGAGTGAGATCGCTGGCGTACGCGGGGCGCACAGGTTAAGATCGGCGTCCTCCCGTTACCCATGGCCAGATCCTCCGAACCCGCGCCTGCTGAAATCCAGCTCTCCATGCCGGAGCTGGTGAAGTTCGTCCGCCAGCTCGCGCACGATCTTCGCAATCATCTCAACGCCGCCGAGCTCCAATCCGCGTATCTGATGGAGATCGCGGAAAACGATGAGCTCCGGGAAGAAATCCGGCGGCTCAGGGGAATGGTCGCGCAGGTGGGGGCGAACCTTCAGGGGCTGACCGCTGCCCTCAGCCAGCCCCGGCTCACGGAAATGCCATATGCGGCGAAGGATTTCGTCGAGGATCTGCAGCAAAAAATCGCGACCGACTTCCCGGCGCAGAGTGCGCAGATCAAATGGGAGGAAGCGGTGGGCGACGCGACGCTGAACATCGATCCGCAATTATTCCTGCCCGCGTTGGCGGAACTTTTTGCGAACGCTTTTCGCCACGATCGCGGCGAGGGCGCGATCAACGCCACGGCCCGCGTCCACAACGGCCGGTTTGTCTTCACTCTGTCCGAACCGAAGAAAGGCTTCGCGGGTTCGACTGAAAATTGGGGGCGAGCACCGCTGCGGGCTTTGGGGCAGGGTCACTACGGTCTCGGGCTCTACCGCACCCGCGCCACAGTCGAGGCGCACAACGGCAGCTTCAGCGCGCTCCACGATTCCGCCGCGTCCTCGCTTGTCACCACCGTCTCACTGCCGCTGGCGCCGCCGGACGAGAAGTAGTGGGCGCACTTTTTCGTGAATGAAAAGCTCGGCGCTTGCGTCGATTGCTCTTTCCGTTTCCGTTCTCCCGCTTAACAATCAAATCCCGAGAAATGCCCGCCAATTCCGCTGAGAACCGACGCATCCTCATCATCGACGATGAGCGGACGATTCTGCTCACCCTCGAAGCGCTTCTCGGCCGGCACGGTTACCAACCCGAGACCGCGGCCACGGCCTCTTATGGTTTGCGGCGGCTGAAGGAAATTTCGCCGGCGGTTGTCCTCCTCGATCTCCAGTTGCCCGACGCCGAAGGCTTGGAAATGCTCGACCAGATCAAGGCCGATCATCCCGGCACGCAGGTGATCATCCTGACCGCCCACGATTCGCTGAATAACGCCATCGAATCGATCAAGCGCGGCGCTTATCACTTTATCAGTAAGCCGTATGCGCCGGAGGAACTGCTCAGCCTGATCGAGAAGGCGCTCGAGAAGCAATCGCTCTTGCGCGAGACAGAACAACTGCGGAAAA
Organism: Chthoniobacterales bacterium; assembly: GCA_036270255.1. Taxonomy (GTDB): domain Bacteria; phylum Verrucomicrobiota; class Verrucomicrobiia; order Chthoniobacterales; family UBA10450; genus AV80. Next base: position 12,237 of record DATBCW010000093.1, on the reverse strand, counting down.
AAACCCAGCAGCTCGAGAAGCGACTCGAGATAGCGGAGACGCGCCTGGCGCCTGTGTTCAAGAGCAAAGCGCTGCAAGAGATCGACGAATTGATCGAAGCGATGGCGCCGAGCGAGGCAAACGTGCTCATCACGGGCGAGAGCGGCGTCGGCAAGGAAGTGATCGCGAACGTCATTCACAGCCGGAGCCGGCGCGCGGACAATCCGATGATCAAGCTGAATTGCGCCGCGTTCCCACAGGCGATGATCGAGTCGGAACTTTTCGGTTACGTGCGGGGCGCATTCACCGGCGCGATGAACGATTTTCCGGGAATGATCGCGGCCGCGGCCGGCAGCACGCTGTTTCTCGACGAGATTTCCGAAATGCCGGCGGAATTGCAGACCCGCTTTCTTCGCGTGCTCCAGGAACGCGAATATCGCCCGCTCGGCAGCACGAAAACTTTGAAAGCGGATTTCCGCGTCATCGCGGCTACGAACCGGCCGATCTCGAGCGCCCTAGCCGAGAACCGGCTCCGCGCCGATCTCTATTACCGGCTCAATACTTTTCAAATCGAGATCCCGCCGTTGCGCGAGCGGAAGGAAGACATCCCGCCGCTGGTTTCCACATTTCTGAAGCGTTTCGCGACCGAGCTGGGCAAACCCGAGCCGGAGATAGCGCCGGAAGCATTTCAAAAACTGCTCGATTATTCCTGGCCGGGAAACGTGCGGGAACTCCAGAACGCGATGGAATATGCGGTCGTTCTTGCCCGAAACGAGAAGATCAGCGTGAAAGAACTGCCGGCCGAAGTGCAACTGCCTGCAGCCTTGCAACAGGCCGAACGCAACACGAATGGCGGCGTCCAAAATCTCGACGACATGGAGCGCAACGCCATAATTCAGGCGCTCGCCCAATGTCACGGCAACAAAAAGAAAGCCGCCCAGGTCCTGGGGATTCAGCGGCCGACGCTTTATAACAAGATGAAGCGTTACGCGATCGAGCTCTGACCATTTTGGATTTTAGATTTTGGATTTTGGATTGAGCGGACATCTTTCCGCCAGGTTCCAATCCAAAATCGAAAATCCAAAATCCAAAATCGGTAATGCCCGCGTCGCGTCATCTCGGAAAGGTTCTCGCTCACGCTGAGCGCCAGCTCTCCTCCGCCCGAACGATGCCGCCGGCGGACGCGCTTCCGCTTTACAAGAAGTTCCTCAAAATCGAGGAGCATCGGCTTCGGCTCCGCCATCAATACGGCGGCGGCGGCCGTGAAATCTGCTCGCTCCGGGTCGATCTCATCGACGTTCTGATGCGGCACATCTTCGAGGCAGCCGTCACCTACACGGTGCGCGATCGCGGCGCGTCCCCTGCCCCGCTCGCCGTCTTCGCCCTCGGCGGTTACGGCCGGCGCGAGCTCAATCCATTCAGTGATGTCGACATCATGTTTCTCCACGAGAAAAGCCGAGGGAAAATTTCGGCGTATGCCGCCCAGGTCATCGAGCAAATTCTTTATCTGCTCTGGGATGTCGGGTTCAAGGTCGGCCATTCCACGCGCTCGATCGCTGAGGCCGTCGAACAGGCGAACAAGGACATGCTCACGAAGACCGCGATGCTGGAATCCCGTTGGCTCGCAGGTGATCCCGCGATCGCGGGACATTTTCGCACCGCCTTTCGCCAGCATTGCGTCCGCCGGCATGTCCGCGAATACATCGAGCTGCGCATGCATGATCAGGCGACGCGCCACGCAAAATTTGGCGACACGGTTTACGTGCAGGAACCGCATCTCAAAAGCGGCTGCGGCGGATTGCGCGATTACCAGAACCTGCTTTGGATGACCTTCTTCAAGGAAGGCGCGCTCACCACCACTCATCTCGTTGGGAAAGATTGGCTGAGCGAGCCCGATCGGCGGCGCATCGAGGCGGCCTACGATTTTCTTCTCCGGCTCCGGACCGACTTGCACTACGCGACCGGCCGCGCCACCGACACGCTCCATTTTACCGTCCAGGATCAAATCGCCGAACGGCTCGGCTACGCGCAAAAGCGGGGGACGCTCCGCCAGGAAGCGCTCATGAAGGACTACTACGAGCACACCCGAAATATTTTCCGTGTGACCGAGCGCATCACGGAGCAATTCGCCAGCGGCCGCTCCTCTTCGACCACGCGTTCGCTTTTCAGTTTTCTGCCGCGACTTAAATCCGCGGAAGAACGGCTCGGGCATTTCCGGATTCGACAGGGCCAGCTTTTCGCCCAGAGCTCTGACATTTTCGAGAAAGAACCGGAGACCATGATGGAGGTCTTCGAAGTCGCTCAACGCCGGCGGCTCGACCTGAGTCCGGACCTGTCGGATTTGTTCACCCGAAATCTGGGACTGATCACGGGAACGTTCCGCAGCAGCCAAAAGCCCCGTGAAATTTTCCACCGCATCGTCTCGAGGAAGGGCGAGGTAGGGCGCGTCCTGCGGATGATGCATCGGGTCGATTTTCTCGGCCGTTATGTTCCGGAATTCGGCCAGCTCACCTGCCTGGTGCAGCACGAGTTTTTCCATCGTTACACCGCCGACGAACACACCCTGGTCTGCATCGACAAGCTCGACCAGGTGATGCACACCGAAGATCCGAAGTTTCGGTCGTATCGGCGCCTTTTCGAGAAACTCGACGATCCGTTTGTTCTTTATCTCGCGCTGCTTCTTCACGACACCGGGCGCGCCGTTGGGGCGCGGCCGCATTCCGAAGCGAGCGCGTTGTTTGCCCAGGGGGCGGCGGCGCGGCTGCGGCTTTCCGCGGCCCAACGCCGTTCTCTTGTTCTCCTCGTCGATCATCACGTCACCCTCTCGAACATGGCGCAGCAGCGGAACCTCGATGATCCGGAAACCGCGGTAGAATTCGCCGCGATCGTGCGCGACCAACCCAACCTCGATGCGCTCATGCTGCTGACGCTGGCTGATGGTCAGGGCACGAGCGCCGACGCGTGGTCCGATTGGAAGGAGAGTCTCGTCTGGGAGCTTTACGAATCTACCTCACGATATCTGACCGACCAGGAAGCCTTTTACGAGCAAGCGAAAATTGAGCGGGAACAGCGAGAGGCGCGCGTAACGGAAAAACTCGGCGCCGAATTTGCCGAAGAGGTCGAGGCTCATTTTGAAGTGATGCCGGATAATTATTTCCGCGCCTTCACAACCGACGAAATCGTTTCGCATCTGAAATTGTTCCGCCGTTTTCTCGAGAACCTTTACGTCCGCGACGAGCCGCCCCTCGCACCGGCAGTGGCGTGGCAGGCGTTCCCCGAACAGGGCCACAGCATCGCGTCATTCTGTGCCTGGGATCGGCAGGAATTGCTGGCAAAAATCGCGGGATCGTTTGCCGTTGTTCCGCTGAATATTCTGAGCGCCGATATTTACACGCGCGGCGACAACGTGGTCCTCGATATCTTCCGAGTCTGCGACCCACGCTTTCAAGCGGTGACGGACGCGCAGGACCAGGCGCTGGTCGAATCTACCTTGCGGTCCGCTCTCGAAGATTCGGATTTCGATTTCGCGCCCTTACTCGAACGCGCCCGTCGCAGCATCACCAAGCATAGCCGGCACGGACTCGATTTCCCGACCCGCGTCACCGTGGAAAACAAGACTCATCCCGCATACACCCTCGTCCAGATTCAAACGCCGGATCGGCTCGGCCTTCTTTACGAATTGCTTTCCGCCTTCGGCCAGGAAAACGTGTCGATCGCTCTTTCGCGCATCAGCACCGAAAAAGGCGCCGCCATCGATACGTTCTATGTGGCCGATCAAAACACACGCGCAAAAATCACAGACTCGTCGCGGATCGCGGCGCTGTTGCAACGCTTGCAGCAGGCCGCCATCGGCAAATCGCGCTAGCCGCCCGCCGGTTTCCGTCTAGCTTCTCCGCCGATTCGATTACAATGAACGCCCTGATTCTTGCAGCCGGTTACGCCACGCGCCTTTATCCGTTGACGTTGACTAAAGCGAAGCCGCTTCTCGAAGTCGCCGGGAAGCCGATGATCGATTGGGTGCTCGATAATCTCGCGCCCGTTCCCGATCTCGAGCGCGTGTATGTCGTCACCAACCGGAAGTTCGCAAAAGACTTTCAGAGTTGGGCGGAACAATACCGCACCAAGCGCCCGAAATTTTCCATCGAGATCATCGACGACGGATCGACCGACGACTCCGACAAGCTGGGCGCGATCGGCGACATTTGTCTCGTCGTGACGCGTCACGATTTGGCGAAAGACGATCTGATCGTCGTAGCCGGCGACAATTTGTTCAGCGAACCGCTGGCCAATTTCGCAACTGCCGCGAAGAATTCCGAAGCGACTCTCGCCACCTATGACGTCGGCGACCTCGAAGCGATCAAGAAGTACAGCAGCATCACGACCAATTCGGACGGCGTGATCACCCAGTTTGAAGAAAAGCCGCCGAAGCCTGAAAACACGATCGCGGGCATCGCGCTCTATTATTTCTCGCGCGAGGTGGTCCCGCTTTTCACGACCTACATCGCTGCTGGGAATAATCCTGATCAACCCGGCCGGTTCATCCAATGGCTCTACCAGCGCAAACCGGTCAAAACGTTCCAGATCCAAGGAACCTGGTTCGATATCGGAAGCAAAGAGACTCTCGAAGAAGCGAACCAAATCTTCGCGCAGTTTAGGTAGGGACGCCGCGCTGCGGTGTCCGCGTTGGTATTCTCTCGTTCCTAAGCTCCAGCTTGGGAATGCACTTGTCTCCGAAGCTCCAGCTTCGCCACCTCAGCGCCATTCGTCGCACCGCAACAACGGCTGCGCGCCTCCCAGCCACTCGTGCGCCGAGGAGTAACACCAATGCTCCGGAGCCGTCACCAACCGCGCTTCACCGGATTATTGTGCAGATACTCAAGTTTCTGGAGCATTGTCGCATCATCCATGATCACCTGGGGATGCGAACCCTCTTGCCACACTTGATATGGGTTTGGTTTGTGGGCGCCGCGATAATATCGAAGTTGGTTTAGCAACCAGTCGCGGCCCTCTGTGGGCAGCTGCTGCAAGATTCCCTTGGCGGTGAAACTCTTCAAATCGCGCAATACAGCAGATAAATCCGGAGTCGCGAGGATCGCGTGGAAATGATTATCGAGAATAACCCACGCGTAGATCTTTAGACCCTTCTGCTCTCGGCAGTACTGCAACGATTTCACGACAACGTCACAGCAGGCCGAAGACGTAAACACGGGAAGCCATTCGACTGTCGTGCATGTCACGAAGTGCGCACGATCTGGGTGGTGAACGCGGTAGCGACTGCGCATTCCAGATCTCCGCTGACGAAGCAAAGCTTCGAAGACAAGTGCGTTCCCAAGCTGGAGCTCGGGAACGAGGGGGCGGACGGGAATCGCTTACTTCAGCCGACCTTCATCGAACTCGATGAGATCGAAGTAGGTCTTAATGTCCTTCCGCCCCGCGCCGCCGGCTTCTTTGAGGAAATGAACGAAGCGCGCCTTCTTGGCGGCAGTATCAGGATGGCGCGCAATCATAGTTGCGTTCCAGTGCTCAATCTCCTCCGGCGAATGTTTCGCGCTGTTTTCGTTCACCCAATCAAGAATCGCGGAATCGTCGTCCAACTCGCTGACGATCTCTTCAAACGCGTCTCCTTTGATCCGGAGGAATGCCAGGAGATGCTTGTCGAACCCGACGGTTTTGTAATTGTAGCCGTCTAGCAATCCTTTGCGATGCAGCTTCGCCTTATCGATCAGTCGCGGCAGATGCACGTATCCGCCTAACTTTTCGTAGGGACTGCGTGGGCGCAGCTTTTGCATCGAGCCCGGCCTAGGCCGCGGGCAAAGCGTGTGGGACCGCGAGCGGAGGGACTTCTTCCGTCGTCGCCGCGGGCGCGGACGCAGCCGCCGACTCCGGCAGCAGTTCGGCCTGCGCCAGACCGGATGTGCCGATAATCAACTGGCCCATAAAAATGCCGCCCTTCTCCACCGAGATCGATTTCGCGGTGACGTTCCCGTCCAGCAGGGCGTTCCGATGAATCACCACTGCGCCTTCCGCGACAATCTCCCCCGTCATTCGGCCGCGAATTTCGATGCTCTTGACCTGAACGCGCCGGAAGAAATGGACGTCCGATTTCCGGTCGACCACAACGTTGTGCGCGGTGAGCCGGCCGGGAATTTTCCCGACGAAATTGATCGTGGCAGTGCCGACGCAGTTCATGTTGCCGCGCATTTTTCCTTCGATCAGGGCCAACCGGCAGGTCACCATCGTGCTGCTCAGATCGCCCTTCGCGGTGACGTGAACTTCGCCCTGGGTCTTGATCGACCGGCTAAAGCTGGTGGTGATTTTGTAATTCCGGAGATCGACGTGGGTGCTGCACTTCGGACAGAAACTCGAAGTCGCGGCGGAGCTGACCTCGTGTTTCGCCTTGCACTCGAAACATTCGATCTCGGAGTTGTGATGCTTCGTCCAGAGCCCTTCGATCTTTTGCAGGAGCGAAGGATCGGTCGAGGACGCGGCCGCTTCGACGCGTTCTTCCTTCGGCCGCAGCCGGATCTCCTGTTTCGGCGCCGCGGGCGCGAAGTGCGAGCCGCACTGGCGGCACATCGTGCTCTTGGCCGCGGCATACTCCATCTGCTTAAAGCCACAGTGCGGACATTCCACACTGACTTTTGCAGGAGACGACTTTGCGGCCACTGGCGGCTCTAACGACGGATGATTACCTTAGACTCGGGCCCCGAAAGCCGACTTGGCCGGCGCCGCCGGCTCTTCGTTCCGGACAACTTCCGGACGCGCCGGAGCAGCTGCGGGCTTACTCGCCCCGCCACTGGTGACTTCAGACTTGCCGATAAAAGTCGCGCCTTCCTCGATGACGAGACGGGCCGCCTTCAGGTCGCCCTGCAACGTGCAACGCGACTTCAGCTCGCAGCGTTCCGCCACGGTGATGTTCCCCTGCACTTTGCCGTAGACCGTGATCGACTTCGTCTTGATCTCGCCATTGATGTTGGCGTTCTCGCCGATCGTCAGGATGCCGTCGGAATTAATCTCGCCCTTAACTTTTCCGTCAATGAGGAGCTCTTTTTGGAATTTAATCGAGCCTTCGATTTCGACGTCGCTCGAGAGAATGTCTTTGCCAGAATGTTCAGCCATATATTTTTTTGGATCGATTGTTGGTGTTGCCCGGGGTTCCTCGCGGGGTGCGAGACCATTGCCCTCCTCAGCGCCCGCGCTTAACGATCCTTCTCCGATCGACGACATGGGCTTTTGCGGAATGAATTTCTTCAGCACGCGGGCATTATGGTAATAGCGCTCCAGACTGTCAACGGATTAGCGCCGGAATTCCTCTTTTTCCTGAAAAAAATGGAAGCGGAGAGTTCTGGCGTCCGGATCGACGGCCATGTCTAGAAATGACGCCGCGAGAATTCCCTCCCTGAACCGCTTTTCAAATATCGTTCAAACGCGCGGGCTTTGGCCTCCGAGCTGAATGCAATTGCCGTTTCCAAGCGCCATGGACGGTTTTTCGAAGTATGCCGGCAGGCTCCACGGTTATGGTCGCGCAACCGTTCGCGGAGGTTTTCGGTCAGCCCTGTATAATGTGTGCCCTCGTCTGCTTCGCTGACGAGGAGATAGACGTAGAAAAAACGTTTCATGGGGGGATTCCCAAGCCGTATCCGCTGGCGATGACTCGCAAAAGCAAAATTGTGCGATCCTCTGGAGTAGATAACGATTGCACAATGGCTGGCCTGCCAAGCCGTAGTCTTTGGCGCTTCCGTGAAAGTAGAGTCAACGCTCGCCCGCCTGCGTTGCACTCCGGCGTGGCAGCCTTCGTTTTGCCGCTGAAGCGCCACAGCGAAGGCTGGGCCCACCAGGATTCGAACCTGGGACCAAGGGATTATGAGTCCCCTGCTCTAACCGCTGAGCTATAGGCCCGTAGTGATCACGAATAAATCATGAGCGGCGACCGATGACCAACTTCGAATCGCTCGGTGTGCTTTGCCGCCTCAGAAACCCGACCAGGGAGCCGCTTGGGAAAAGTGCTCTCTGGCCAGGACCACACCGATACGGGCGATCACGCTAATCACGAAGCCGACGACAAAGCAAAACCCCGCCGCGTAACGCATCGAGCGCTCGGACAAATCGAAAACGCCGGGCGGCTTGTCCTTGTGCATGAGACGATTCTGACCGCGGGTGCCCTTTGTTGCAACTATTCCCATTTCGCGGTGTTTTTCCGCCGATCGCGTGCCAGATTATTGGACCGCATCCGCACCCATTCGTGAACACGTTCCGCCTCTCTTTTTCCATCCTCTTTCTCGCCACCATCGCTCGTGCCCAATCGGTAACGCCCGCCGCTCTCCCGGAAAATCTCGGTCTCGGTTTGCGTGAGCTGGTCGAGCTGTCGCAAACCGATCAGGCGGGACTGCAGCGGCAAATGCAAACCGCGCCGGCAATCAACTCCGACGCGGCCGGTCGTGTCGTTGCCAACGTTCAACTCGACGGAAAAGCGCCGCTGGCCGACGTCCAGGCGAAGCTCATCGCGCTTGGACTCGAAGTGATCGCGGTGGAAGATCATTGGAGGAACGGCGTGATCTCCGTGCGGTTGCCGATCACCGCGGCGGCGGCCGCCGCGAACCTTCCCGGGGTCCGCAGCATCACGCTCGCGCGGCGACCGGTCCGACGAGTCGGTGTGGTGACGGCGGAAAGCAGCGTGGTGGAACACGCGGCGGAAGTAAACACGCCGGGGATCATGACCCCGCAGGGAATCATCGGACGCGGGATAAGTATTGGCATTGTGTCGGATTCTTTCGACGGCGCGACCAACGTTCCGCGAGCAAGCGTCGGCGTCGCCTCAGGCGATCTGCCCGGCCCCGGCAATCCCGATGGCTACACCCAACCAGTCGTAATTCTGAAAGACGACAACGGCACTGACGCGACGGACGAAGGACGGGGCATGGCCGAGATCGTTCACGACATCGCGCCTGCGGCGAAGATTTCGTTTTCAGCCTGTGGCGCCACGCAAGCCAGCATGGCCGCCAGCATCCGCAACCTGCGCACTTCCTCGGCGACGCTTTGCGATATCATTGTGGACGATATCGGATTTGCGGATGAGCCGTTTTTCTCCGACGGCATTCTTTCCCAGGCGGTCGATGACGTGGCAACGAGCGACTCACTTCCCGGGAAAAAGGTGGCGTTCTTTTCCGCCGCCGGAAACACCGACAACCATGGTTACGACGCGGCCGCGAACCTCATTTCGGTGACGACGGGCCAACCGGCCGCGGGCAACGTTAAGTTGAATCAGGTCCCATCCAATCTAGACGCCGGCGGATTCCAAAACCTGAATGCTACCGGCGCTGCGAACATCGTCATGACGGTCACGACCGATGCAGATCCCGGCGAACTCGTCTTTCAATGGGACGATCCTTTTAACACCGGCGGCATCACGACCGATTACAACCTGCTCGTCTTCAACTCAGCCGGAAATTATCTCAGCTCCATCAGTGGCAAGGACAACAACTTCGCGACCGGCGAGCCGGTCGAGATCGTCGACCTCAGTGCGAACACGACCTACCAGATCGTGATCAGTCTATCCTCGATCTCCTCTTCACCCCAGGCCCGGCATCTCCGGATGATTTCCTTCGGGCAAGGTGCGATAACCGGACCCTACCTAAACAACAATGTGATTTCACTTTTCGGTCATCCCGCGGCGGCGAATGCGAACGCGGTGGCGGCTTATGTTTACGACAACACCCCGAACGTCATTTCCAACTACAACCCGAATCAGACGAATCCACCTCCCGGCCCCTACGCGCCGGTGGCCGAATCATTCAACGCCCTCGGTGGGAACCTGCCATTTTATTTCGACAGCCAGGGACGTCGACTGGCTTCGCCCGAGATTCGGCAAAAGCCGGAGTTCGCCGCGGCGGATGGAGTCGACACTTCGTTCTTTCCGCCTGATGACGGAGCCGATTCCGACAACGACGGGTTCCCAAATTTCTTTGGCACTAGTGCCGCGGCGCCCAATGCCGCTGCGTTTGCCGCGTTGCTCATGGAAGCCGCGGGCGGACCTCAGTCACTTACTCCGCAGCAAGTGCGCGACAAGCTCCAGCAATCCACTTTCCCGCACGACCTCGATCCGAATTTTTCTCGCGCCACCATCAATGCAGCCAATTCATCGCTCGATCTCACCGCGTCCGGCGATGACAGCAATGACAGCGCGACGAACCCGTCGTTCTTCACGCTTCATTGGGACAACGCGAATGGCGCGCCATTGCAGCAGGTCACGATTGACCTGACCCACACCGCGCTCGTTTTCGATCCGCGGTCCGATCTCGGTTTCCCATTTACTGTTGGCCAAAACTCCGGAGGCGTGAGCGTCACCTCGAATCTCTCCGCGGACATGCGGGTGCTCACCCTGAATTTCGGAAACACCTTCACCCCCGGCAAAACCATCGCGTTCGGGATCGATCGGGATTTCGCTGGCATCAATGCCGGCGGAAATTCAGCGGATGCGCTCGGCGGCGCTAGCGTGAGGGCCGTTGCCGATCCGAACGCACCGCTCTTCACCGCGTTCAACAATCAGTTAGGCCACGGCTTCAGCCCGGCCGACGGGCAAGGTTTGATCGACGCGAAACTTGCCGTTGAAACGATCACCGGACACAAGTCTGCTTTCAACGGCGCCTCGGTGAATCTTTCGACGCGGGGAAACGTCAGCACCGGCGACGACGTTCTTATCGGCGGCCTGATCATCGATAACAGCGCGACCAAGAACATTATCATTCGCGCTCTCGGTCCGTCCGTTCCTGTCCCCGGGACTCTTCCTGACCCAACGCTCGAATTACGCGACGTAAATGGCGGGCTCATCCGGAGTGACGACAACTGGCAGGATGATCCAGTCCAGGCTTCGCAAATCCGGGCCAGCGGCGTTCCTCCGAGCGACCCACGGGAAAGTGCCATCGTGGAATCACTCGCTGCCGGCAGTTACACCGCCATTGTTCGCGGGGCGAATTCGGCGACCGGCATCGGGCTGGTCGAAATTTACGATCTCGATTCCCAACCGGCTGCTTCCCACCTGGCGAACATCGCCACGCGCGGCCTCGTCGAGCTCAACGACAACGTCCTGATCGCCGGTTTTATTTTGCAGCAGGGAAATTCGCAGATTGCGGTCCGCGCGATTGGACCTTCCGTATTCCCTCTGGCGCCGGCGACTCCGAGTGCGCTCGCCGATCCGACGCTGGAGTTGCGCGATCAGAATGGCGGCCTCATCACGAGTAACGACAATTGGCAGGAGGACAGTTTCCAGGCGGTCGAACTATCGGCGGTTGGATTGGCTCCAATGTCGCCGGTGGAAGGCGCTGTCATGGCCACGTTGCCGTCGGGAATTTACACTGCGATCGTCCGCGGCGCGCACGGCACGACTGGCAACGCCGTCGTCGAAGTTTACAATGTCCACTGACGCGCCTCGGCGCCGCATGGGTTTGTGAATTGACATCCCGCCTCGGCGCCGATCACCATTCGCACAGCCACCACGTTCACCAGATGAATTACACCGCCTCCATCAGCGATTATTTCAAGAGTCCGAAATGGATGATGAATACGCTCCTTGCTGGTGTCTGCGTCTTCATCCCGATTGTCGGGCAGATCGTTGTCAAAGGTTGGTTGATCATGGGTTTTTGGGGGCGCACCGATGAGCGACCGGAAACATTTCCGGACTTCGATTTCAATAACTTCGGGAAATACCTTGAGCGCGGGCTTTGGCCGTTCCTGGTTACCTTGGTCAGCAGCTTGGTAATCACCGTGCCGGCCCTCGTGATCACGGTTCCCCTTTCGATGCTCATGGGGGCTTTGACGCCGAACGATCATAGTTCGGCCGGTGGCTGCGCAGCCGTGCTGATCATTCTCGTCATGATGATTTTCTATCTCGTGCTCGTCGTGGGTCTGATGGTCGTACTCACTCCGCTCGTTATCCGGGCATCGATCATGCAGGATTTCGTGCCCGCCTTTAACTTCGCTTTTGTGAAGCGGTTCATTGCCCTGACCTGGAAGGAAATGATTCTGGGTTGCCTTTTCGTTTGCGTCGCCAGCATCGCCCTCTGTGCCGCGGGCGCTATCATTCTCTGCGTCGGAATGTATTTCGCCGTGGTGCCCGGGTATTTCGCCTGGGTCCATTTGCACAAACAGCTTTATCGCCTCTACCTGAGCCGCGGTGGCGAACCGGTGCCGGTCAGCCCAAAACTGCACGATCTCGCGCCGGCGTTGTAGCTCTCGCCCAATGTGGGAGGGGCCTTTGCGCCC
>DATBCW010000092.1:0-13748 GCA_036270255.1 Chthoniobacterales bacterium | reverse complement strand
GGAACTCAAAATACAGATCACGCGGTCGCCGGCTTTTTCGTAAATCCGCATCTTGGAACAGCTCGTGATGTTGTCCATCCCGGCGCTCGTCCGTGAATCGGACAAAAACACCGCGCCGGACCGGCAAATCATCCCGAGACAGTATGTCATCGATTCTCGCCTCCCGGTTCGATCACCCGCCCCTGCACTCGCTTTAATTGCGTATGATGCGTCAACACATGGACGCGGCCGTCGCTTCCGCGGAAAAATGCGCTCAGGAGCCAGCTGATAATGCCAATCACAATCGCGCCCCAGAATGCCGCTCCGTAGCCATCGACGTGAAATCCGCTCACGACGCTGGGCACCCAATACAGCATCAGTCCGTTCACAAGCAGAATGAAGATGCCGAGCGTTAACAAAATCAAGGGCGCACCAAGAATCAACAGAATCGGGCGCACAAAAGCATTCAGAATTCCGAGGAGCAAAGCTGCCGCGATCAGCGCGCCCGTTGTATCGTAGCGGATGCCTTTGATGAACGCTGCCGCGACCATCACGCCCACCGTCGTAATGAGCCAGCGGAAAACGAAGTGTCGCATGGCCGCACGGTAGGCGCAGTCCAGCGCGTTACGCAACCGCCCCTTTGCAAAATCCGCTTGCGCCATCCCCGCATGGGGTATTCGGTCTGAGAACCTTTAACGATAAACAACAGTGCCCAGGAGACCGAAAACCTCAGTTGAAAATAAGACGTCCGACGATGCCGCCCTGCAATCTTCGAACGGCAAAGCGAATGCAGCCGCTTCCAAGAAGAAGGCGCGCGGAACCGCCGCACCCGCCAAGAAGAAGAAGACGGACACCCAGAAAAAAGCTGCTGCCAAATCGTCGATTTCTCCTGACTCAAAGCCGGCGACTGAACCGACCGACGAGCAGATCCGTCTCCGCGCCTATTTCCTCGCCGAGCTCCGGCACAAGCTCTCGCTTCCTGGCGATTCGAACCATGACTGGATCGAAGCTCGCCGTCAGCTCATCGAAGAAGCTGGTCGCTAAATCGCTTCCACGCCCGGCAAACATTCCTTCACCTTCTCGATCAGCCGATTGATAGCGAACGGCTTCGGCACCAGCCCGCGCACGCCCGGTTCGCGCAATAGTTCCTGGGCTCGCGCCTCGTCGCCTTTCCCGGTCACCAGCAACAGCGGCGGCACCATCCGCGGCGGTGCCGAACTGTTGTAGACCTTGCCGATTAGAAAAAACAGCATCGCGCCATCGATCATCGGCATTTGAAAATCAAACAGCATCAGGTCGTAGGTTTTTTTTAACGCAAGCTCGAAGCCGTATTCCGGCTTCGGCGATGTATCCACCTCGCAGCGCAGCATCGAAGTCAGGGCCTCGCGCATCACCCGCATCAGGGCTACGTCATCATCGACAATAAGAATTTTCTTTGGCTCGCTCATTAGCAATGGGACGCTTGCGCCAAACCTCTCCACGTTTCAAGTTTTTCCGATGGATTCCTCGCTCACCGACCTTACCGCCGCCCTCCGCGAACGTCTTGCGATCATCGGTGATGAAGAGAGTCGACGCGAGCCGGAGCAGCACACCGAGCGGCTGCGCGTAGTCTCGGAACGAATCGAACGCTTGGAACAAGCGTTACCGATGCAGAGCGAGCCGCAACTGCGCCATTTCCTCCAGCGCCGCAGCTACAGTAAGGCGCTCGAGCTTTTGGAAGCGAACGGCTAGCGCGAGTACAACTCGACGATCAGCTGTTCGTTGACCATCGGCTGCATTTCGTCCCGCGTGGGGACCCGCGAGACTTTTCCGCTGAGTGCGTCGCGGTTGGCAACGAGCCAATCCGGGACGGGAGCGATCTGGGTGAGTTCGAGATTGCGCAAGGCGAGCTGTCGAGATTTCGGTTTGTCTTTCACGGACACTTCGTCGCCAGCTTTCACGTTGTAAGAGGCGATATTGACGTTCCTGCCGTTCACCTGGACGTGGCCGTGAGAAACGAGTTGCCGCGCGCCGCTGCGGGTGTTTGCGAGGCCAAGGCGGAAGACGACGTTATCAAGCCGCGTTTCCAAAAGCTGAAGGAGCGTTTCGCCGGTTACACCGCGTTTGCGCAGGGCGCTTTGGAAAATACGGCGGAACTGTTTTTCCAGAAGCCCGTATTGATAACGCAGCTTCTGTTTTTCACCGAGGGCAATGGCGTAATCGGACTGTTTCCGGCGGGATCCTTTCGGCCCGTGCATGCCGGGAGGATAATTCTTTCGCTCAAGTGCTTTAGCTGGTCCAAAGAGCGGGACGCCGTAGCGGCGGCTCACTTTGGTTTTCGGTCCGGTATATCTGCCCATGGGAAGAGAAGTAAGAATTAAAAAAATTAAGAATTAAGAAGGATCAGACGCGGCGCTGTTTGGGAGGACGGCAACCGTTGTGAGGGACAGGGGTCACGTCGCGGATGACTGTAAGATCCAGGCCAATGGCTTGCAAAGCACGGACCGCGGATTCACGACCGGCGCCTGGACCGCGAACAAGGACTTCGACTTCTTTCAGGCCGTGTCCCATCGCCTGGCGCGAGGCATCCTGCGCGACCATCTGGGCGGCGTAGGCGGTGCTTTTGCGTGAGCCCTTGAAGCCGACTTTGCCGGCGCTCGACCAGCCGATCACGTTGCCTTTTAAGTCCGTGATCGTGACGATGGTGTTGTTAAAAGTGGAGAGGACGTGGGCGATTCCGGTGTGAACGTTCTTGCTGCCCTTGGCCTTGATGATTTTCGGCTTCTCGACGTCGTTCGGGTCAAGCGAGAGATTTTCTTTGGGTGCTTCCGGAGCGGCGGCAGCCGGCGCTTCTTCCTTTTTGGCCTTGGCGGGCTTCTTCGCGGGCTTGGCGGGCGCTTCGGCGGTCGTGGCCGAAGGCTCTTCGGTACTCGCAACGGCTGGAGGTTCCGGCGCGGCGGCCTGCGCTTCAACTTTCGTCTCTTCCGTTTCGGCTTTCGCCTTTGGAGTTTTCTTCGCCGGTTTCTTCTCGTCTGAATCTGCCATGACTAAAATTTCTAAGCGTTAAACCTTGCCGGCTTTCGCGTCCTTATTGCGGATCACGCCGACCGTCTTACGAGGGCCCTTCCGGGTGCGCGCGTTCGTTGAAGTCCGTTGACCACGAACAGGCAGCCCGCGACGATGCCGGATGCCGCGATAACAGTTGATCGCCTGGAGCCGTTTCAAATTCCCCTGCAATTCCCGGCGCAGATCGCCTTCGATCGGGATTTTGTTGTTCGTAATTGCGTGAATGATTTCGTTGATCTGCTGTGGAGTCAGGTCCTTCGCGCGCAGATTTCCGTCGATATTCGTCTGCTCCAAAATGCGTTTCGAGGTGGTCGGCCCGATGCCGTAAATATAAGTCAGTGACGCTTCGATGCGTTTGTCGGACGGTATTTCAACTCCCAAAAGTCGTGGCATAAAATCTTATCCCTGGCGCTGTTTGTGCCGCGGATTCGTGCAGATGACGCGGACAACATTCTTCCGCTTCACGATCTTGCACGCTACACAAAGTCTTTTTACTGATGGTCGCACTTTCATAAACTCAAGGATTCCGTCGAGACGAAAAACGCGGAGCAGGTCCGCGGGTCATTTCTGGCGGTAGGTGATCCGCCCCTTCGACAAATCGTAGGGTGAAACCTCTAGCATAACTTTGTCGCCTGGCAAGATGCGAATGAAATGGAGCCTCATTTTCCCCGAAATGTGGGCCAGGAGCTTGTGCCCGCTTGGCGGCGCGACGCGAAACATAGTATTGGGCAGGAGTTCACCGACGGTGCCCTCTACTTCAACTGCGTCTTTCCGCGCCATGTCAGGATTTCCGGCCCATCGCGCGTAATCAGGACCGTGTGCTCGAAATGGGCCGACGGCATCCCGTCCGCCGTGCAAACTGTCCAGCCGTCATCGAGCAGTTTGACGGCGGCGGTCCCCGAATTAATCATCGGCTCGATGGCCAAAGTCATCCCTTCTTTCAGCCTCGGCCCGCTTCCGCGCCGACCGTAATTCGGCACCTGCGGTTCTTCGTGCAATTTCCGGCCGACCCCGTGCCCCACGAATTCGCGGACGACGTTGAAATTCTCATGTGTCGCAATTTCCTCGATGGTCGCGCAGACATCGCCGAGCCGCGTGCCTTCGTGCATGATCTCGATCGCACGCCGCAAAGCAGTCTCCGTCACGCGCAGCAAGCGCTCGGTCCGATCGTCGATCATCCCGACCGGCACCGTAAACGCAGTATCCCCTACCCAACCCTCCTGAATCACACCGATATCGAGCTTCACGATGTCGCCGTATTGAATACGTCGCTGGCTTCCGATTCCGTGCACGATTTCGTCGTTCAGCGAAATACAGATGTTGCCTGGAAAAACACGGTGGCCGAGCCGATAGCCCAGAAACGCGCTTTGGACGCCGGCATCTGCCATTAAGTCCGCCGCTGCCTGGTCGACTTCCTTCGTCGAAATTCCAGGGCGAACCAGGTCCGTTACACGATCGAGAATCTCGCTCGCCGTCCGGCAAGCCTGCCGCATTTTATCGACTTCCTTCGGGCTCTTAATCGGAATCATGCCGCTTGCTCGATCAAGCGCGAGATATCGGCGAACACCGTCTCGCGATCGCGATTGCCGTCAATCTTTCGGAGCACGCTGATTTTACCGTAGTGATCCGCCACTGGTTGCGTTTTATTGTTGAATTCGGAGAGCCGGATTTCGAGCACCGAAGCGTCGTCGTCCGTGCGCCGGATAAGTGGCCCGTCGCAATAAGGGCAAATCGCCCGCTCCGAGAAAACCGCCGCGCCTTCACTGGTCGTGAACCCGCACGATTGGCATTGGAGCCGATGCGAAATGCGCTCCTTGATCGTGTCCGCGGAAACATCGAGCCAGATCGCCAAATCGAGAGGGGTATGATGGCGATGCAAAATACCCTGGAGCGCTTCCGCCTGTGGGATCGTCCGCGGGAAACCATCGAACACGAAACCCTGCGCGCCGTGGAGCCGGACCCAGTCTTCGATCAAGTCGATAATGATCTTGTCCGGGACAAGCTCGCCGTGCTTGGTTTTTTCCGCTGTCTCGATCCCGAGCAGCGTTCCTAGTTCCACTTCTCTACGCAAAATCGCACCAGTAGAGGTGACCGGGATCCCAAAATGCCGCGTGATCATTTCGGCCTGGGTTCCCTTTCCGGAACCTGGCGCGCCGAGGAGCACGAGTCGTTTTCTTTTCACTTAGCGCCCGTAGAGGAAAACGGCCACACCGCCGATGACGATGATGGCGATGCCGACATAGAGCCACATCAAAGTCGTGCTCCGCGCCGCGTCGCCCCGCGCATAGCTCGCGCGATCGAACCGTCCGCCGCGGATGCGGCCCTTTCGCAGGAAACCGTCGTAATGCCGTTGGATGAGATGGGTCTCCACCTGCCGCATCGTGTCGAGGATCACGCCCACAATAATAAGCAAGCTGGTGCCGCCGAAAAATTGGGCGGTGATCTGCGGGACGTTCAGCCCCTGGCTCAGCAAACTCGGAAGAATAGCAATCAGGGTGAGGAAAATCGCGCCGGCGAAAGTGAGCCGGGTCATGGTGTAATCGAGAAAGTCAGCCGTCGGTTTGCCGGGGCGCACGCCGGGAATGTAGCCGCCGTATTTTTTCAGGTCGTCCGCGATCTGCGACGGCTGAAACTGAGTGGCCACCCAAAAATAACTGAAGAAGAAAATCATCGCCGCGAGAACGAGGTAATGCGGCCAGCCATTGTTCAGCGCGCCAACGATTCGCGCCGCGACCGGGCTGTTTTTGCCGACGTAGCCGACGATCGTCGCCGGAAAGATTAGTAACGCGAAGGCGAAGATAATCGGCATGACGCCCGCGTAATTCACTTTCAACGGCATATACTGCGTTTGCCCGCCGTACATCTTTCGCCCGACGACGCGCTTCGCGTATTGCACCGTGATCTTGCGCACGCCCTGCGTGACGGCAATGACCGCTGCGATCACGATGAACAGAAACGCGATCATCAAAACGAGGATAAATGGATTCGAGGGCGCGGTGCCGCTTCCCGCCGACGGAACGAACGTCTTCCACGCCTGAGCCAACGCCGCGGGGAGACGCGCCACGATGCCGATGGTAATGATGAGCGAAATGCCGTTGCCGATGCCGCGCTCAGTTATTTGGTCGCCGAGCCACATCAAAAACAAGGTGCCCGTCGTGAGCGAAATCATCGTGTAGATGCGGAACGACATCCCCAAGTTATCCACCAGCTCGATCCCCAGCCGGTGAGTTACATCGGTGATGCCGGGGAGCATTGTCTGATACGACTCCGGATGTTGAAATGAAATGGCAAGCAGGTACGCCTGCACCATGCAAAGCACGACCGTAGCGTAGCGGGTGTACTGCATGATCTTCTGCCGGCCGCCGTCTTCTTTCGCGAGCCGCCCAAGCTGTGGAATCACAGCCGTCAGCAGCTGCATCATGATCGACGCGCTGATGTAAGGCATGATGCCGAGGGAGAAAATCGCGCAGTTCTCGAGCGCGCCGCCGCTGAAAAGGTTAAAAAGCGCGGCGATGTTGCCGCCCTGTTTCTCCGTCAACGAAGTCCGGAACCATTCCTGGATCACCGCCTGATTCACGCCCGGCGTAGTGAGCGCTGCGCCAAGGCGGACGATCACCACGATCGCCAGCGTAAACAGAATGCGCCGCCGCAGTTCCGGTATCTTGACCGAGTTTAGAAACGCCGAAACCATCGCCTACGATTTGCCCGTTAACCGCACGGCCCTAGCTCTTCCGCGGTTTCTTTTTCTTCGCCGCGGATTTCGCCGGCGCTTTTTTCTTCGCCGTCGCTTTCTTCGTCCGCTTCGCTTTAGGTTTTGCAGCGGCTGATTCAGTTTCCGCCGCCGCGGGCTGTTCTGCAACGCGCGGGCCTTGCGCGGCTTTCTTTTCCCGCAAAGTCACGCTGCCGCCGGCCTTCTCGATCTTTTCACGGGCCGAAGCGCTGACCTTATCAGCCTCAATCGTGACGGCGTGTTTCAATTCGCCGTCGCCGAGCACCTTTAGGCCGTCGCCGTTGCCACGAAGCATTTTCTTCTCACGAAGAAGTTGCTCGTTGATGACCGTTCCTTCTTTGAAAGAAGCGAGGTCGCTGAGGTTCACGATCGCGTAATTCTTATGGAACGCGGCGTTGTTGAATCCGCGCTTTGGAAGACGCCGGATCAGTGGCATCTGGCCACCTTCGAAGCCCAGCCGGATGCTGCCACCAGAACGCGCCTTCTGGCCCTTGTGGCCTTTACCGCTGGTCTTGCCGTGACCGGAGCTTTCGCCACAGCCGAGGCGTTTTACGCGGTGCTTCGAGCCTGGCCGCGTTCGCATGTTGTGAAGCCGGATCATGACTGGGCGGCTTCCTTTCCGTCAGTCTGCGGCGCCGTTAGGCGAATACCGCGGGACTTCAAAATCTCATCGCGCCGGCGTAACGAACGCAGGGCCGCAATCGTCGCCTTAACGACATTCGCATGGTTGCTCGACCCAAGCGATTTCGCGAGGACGTCTCGAATGCCGACCGCTTCCACGACTGCACGAACTCCACCGCCGGCGATCACGCCCGTTCCCGGCGAAGCAGGTCGCAGCAAAACGCGACCTCCACCGAATTCACCGATCGTCTCGTGCGGAATCGTGTTCTCATGCAGCGACATTTTCTCCATCGACTTGCGCGCTGCTTCGGAAGCCTTGCGAATGGCTTCGGCGACTTCATTCGCCTTGCCGAAACCGACGCCGACCTGGCCGTCGTGATCGCCCGCGACAATCAAAGCACTGAAGCTGAAACGCCGGCCGCCTTTTACGACCTTCGCGCAACGATTGATGAACACAACCTTCTCGGTCGTGTCGCCTCTCGCCGCTGAACTCTTGTCTGTCTGGCGTTCCTGTCGTCGTCCGCCGCCGCTGTGTTGTTGTGCCATGATGTTCTAGAATTTCAGTCCGCCTTCGCGCGCCGCGTCCGCCAGGGCTTTCACCTTGCCGTGATAAATATGACCGCCGCGATCGAAGACAACGTTCTCGACTTTCTTCGAGAGCAAACGCTCCGCGATCGCTTTGCCAACCATTTCCGCGGAAGCGCGATTCGCGCCGCCCTTGGATTTGCCGACGATCTTTTCTTCCGTCGTCGCCGCGGACACGAGCGTCTTGCCCGCATCGTCGTCGATGACCTGCGCGTAAACATGTTTGCCGGAGAAATGTACCGCCAGCCGGGGACGTTCCGCCGTGCCACTGACGCGTTTCCGGATGCGCTTGTGAATTCGCGTCCGAGTGATTTTGCGATCGAGAAGCGCCATAACTATTGGACCGTTTTGCCTTCCTTGCGCCGGATCACTTCGCCGGCGTACTTGACGCCTTTGCCCTTGTACGGCTCCGGCGGGTAATAACGTCGAATATCCGCCGCCACCTGGCCGACCAATTTCTTGTCGATGCCGCTAATCGCGATCTTCGTGTTCTCGGTCACCGTTATCTTAATTTCTTTCGGGATCGGGAACAAAATCGGGTGCGATTTCCCAAGGCTCAGATTCAACACCTGACCTTGCACCGCCGCCTTAAAACCGACCCCTTCAATCTCGAGGTTCTTCGAAAACCCTTCGCTCACGCCTTGGACCATGTTGTGCACCAGGCTGCGCGAAAGACCGTGCAACGCTTTCACGCTCCGCGTTTCGGCATCGCGCACGAGCGACACGCGATTGTCTTTCACGCTCGCCTTGATCTCGCGCGGCAATGTCCACTGCAGTTTGCCTTTTGGCCCTTCGACGGCGACGGCGCCATCGTTGCCGATGTTCACCTTCACCTTGTCGGGAATCTCAACCGCCTTATTTCCAATTCGTGACATAACAAACGACGCGCGCTTACCAGACGTAAGCCAGCAGCTCGCCCCCCACGTTTTGTTTTTTCGCTTCGCGACCCGACAGGATTCCGCGCGGGGTCGATAGAATCGAAATTCCCATTCCGCCCAGGACGCGTGGAATTTCCTTCGCGCCAACATACCGCCGCAATCCCGGCCGGCTCACTCGCTTCAAGCCAGTGATAGCACTCGAACGGTTCGCAATTTTGTTCGTGATCTTGATCCGGGGATGCGCGGCTTCCGTGTCGACCGCGTAATCGTTGATGTAACCTTCGTCCTTCAAAATACGGACGACCTCCGCCTTGATCTTCGAGTAAGGCACAAAGAGCTCAGGCTTCTGCGCCGCTGCGGCGTTGCGCACGCGGGCGAGAAGGTCGGAAATAGGATCGGTAACTGTGCTCATTGGTTAGGCGGCTGGCGCAGCTGCGGCGGGTTCGCTTTGTGACGAAGTCGCCGCGGCGACCTTCTTGGCCCGGTCGCTGAACGGCATTCCCATTTCGCTCAAGAGCGATTTGGCTTCCTCGTTCGTCTGCGCGGTGGTGACGATGGTAACATCAAATCCGATGTTGCGCTTGATTTTATCGAGCTCGACTTCGGGGAAAATCGACTGGTCGGAAACGCCAAGGGTGTAGTTGCCGTGCCCGTCGAATCCTTTCGGCGAAACCCCGCGAAAGTCACGGATGCGCGGAAGCGACATCTTAATCAGGCGCTCCATGAATTCATACATGTGCTCGCCGCGCAAGGTGACCTTGGCGCCGATCGCCTGGTCTTTGCGCAGCTTAAAATTCGCGATGCTCTTCTTCGCCCGGGTCTCGGACGGCTTCTGGCCGGTGATCAACGCCAGCTCGGCCTTCGCATCTTCCAGCGCCTGCTTCACATCCGATTGCGAGCCGACCGAGGTGTTGACCACGACCTTCTCCACCTTCGGAACCTGATGCGGATTCTTGTAGCCGTGCTGCTTCTGCAACGCCGGCATGACGCGGTCTTTGTAATGCTGGTAAAACTCGTTCTTCACTGACTATTCCTCTTTCGCTTCCTTGGACGCCTTGGTCTTTGGCGCCTTTTCCTTCGTCGCTTTCTCTTTTTTCTTCGAACCCTTGCCCTTCGCGACGCGTTCGCCGCGCTCTAGCACTCGCACGTTCGAGATGTGGATTGGACCCTCGCGCTCCGCGATTTTTCCCTGCGGATTGTCCTGCGACTTTTTCAAATGCTTTTTGATCAAACGCACGCCTTCGATTAGGACCCGCTGCTTGCGCGCGATCACTTCGAGCACCTTCCCGGACGAACCACGAAAGTTCCCCGAGATGACCTCGACGTTGTCGCCTTTTCTAACGTGCAGCTTGATGCGGTTCATAAAACTTCCGGAGCGAGCGAGACGATCTTCATGAAATTCCGCTCCCGCAATTCACGCGCGACCGGTCCGAAAATACGGGTGCCTCGCGGATTCAAATCTTTGTCGATCACGACGATCGCGTTGTTGTCGAAGCGAAGGACCGAGCCGTCGCTGCGCTTGATCGGCTGACGCGTCCGCACGATCACCGCACGAATCACTTCACCTTTCTTCACGGTCCCAGTCGCGCTGGCCTCTTTCACGTTCGCGGTGATCACATCGCCGATGCCAGCCGACATGGAGTTCCCCTTGCCAATCACGCCAATCATCGTCGCCATGCGCGCGCCGCTGTTGTCCGCCACGTCGAGTCTGCTTCGGATGTAAACCATAAAACCTCTTACTCCCCTATTTCTGGACGACCTCCACCAACCGCCAGCGCTTTAGCTTGCTCATCGGCCGCGTCTCCATAATCCGCACCGTGTCGCCCGCCTTCGCCTTGTTCTCCTCATCGTGCGCGTAAAATTTTTTCATTTGCTTGACGATCTTGCCGAACTTCGCGTGCGGCACTCGCGTTACCGTCCGCACCACGATCGTCTTGTTCATCCCGCTCGAAACGACTTCGCCTGTCCGCGTCTTGCGCGTGCCTCGTCCCTCATCCTTCGTGCTGGTGCTCGAATTTTCAGTCTCTTCGGCCATAAAATTATTTCTTTTCCGCCTTCGTGGCTTCCGCCTTCTGGGTGCGCTGCGACAACACCGTTTCGATCTTCGCCACGTCCCGGCGCAACAACCGCAAACGGCTCGGCTGCTCCAGCTGTCCGCTCTGCTGTTGCAACCGCAGATGCAGACTCTCCTGGCGCATATCGCGCTTTTTCGTCTGCAGCTCTTCGCTGCTCATTTCCGCTATCTCTTTGAATTTCATTTCTCGTTAGGCCGCAGCCACGTGGTGTCGCGTCAAAAACTTCGTCCGGACCGGCAGCTTGTCGGCCGCCAACCGCAGCGATTCGCGCGCGACCGATTCCGGCACGCCGTCCAGCTCAAACAAAATGTTCCCTGGCCGCACCGTCGCCACCCAATATTCCGGCTGGCCTTTCCCTTTACCCATTCGCGTTTCCGGCGGACGCGCGGTTACCGATTTGTCCGGGAAAATGCGGATCCACAACTTGCCTTTACGTTTCATGCTGCGGGTGAGCGCGACACGAGCGGCCTCGATCTGCGTGTTCGTGATCCAGGCGCGTTCGAGCGTCTGAAGCCCGAACTCGCCGAAATCGATCCGCAGATTGCGCGACGCCGTTCCCTTGCGGCTACCCCGCTGGGTCTTCCGGTACTTCACGCGTTTTGGCATCAATGGCATGTCAGTGTCTCCTAAAAATTGGTCCTACAGGTCTTATATGTCCTATGCTGCCTCCACCGGTTCCGGTGGCGGCGGTAACGTTGCCGGCTGCGCTTCTGCTGCCGGCGCTTCTTCCTTCTTACAAATCCAGCATTTCACGCCGATCTTTCCGTAAACTGTGTTCGCTTCCGCGAATCCATAATCGATCGGTGTCCGCAACGTGTGCAGCGGCACTTTCCCCTCGCGATACCATTCCGAGCGCGAAATCTCCGCGCCGTTCAGTCGTCCCGAGCTGCGCAACCGGATTCCCTGTGCCCCGAAATCCATCGCCACCTGGACGGCCTTTTTCATCGCCCGGCGATACGCGATCCGGCGCTCGATCTGCAACGCCACGTTCTCCGCGACCAACTGCGCATCCAATTCCGGCGTCTTGATCTCCTGGATATCGATCTTGATCTGTTTTCCCTGCGCCATCTTCGAGATTTCCTCGGTCATCTTCTCGATCTCAGCGCCCTTGCGTCCGATCACGATACCGGGCCGCGCCGTATAGATCGTCACGCGAATCGAGTTCCAGGCCCGCTCGATCACGATCTTCGAAACGGCGGCGAACTGAAGCTTCTTCTTCACGTAATCGCGAATCTTGAGATCGCTGTGCAAAAAGTCCGGCATCTCCTGCGGCGACGCGTACCACTTCGACCGCCAATCGCGATTAACCCCGAGACGAAAACCAATTGGATTAACTTTCTGTCCCATAATTATTCCTTGGCCTCCGACTTCTCAGTCTTCTCCGGCTCGGCTTTCTTAGATTCCTTCGTGTCCTTTGCGCCCTTTGTGTGAGCCTTTTTCTTCGACGCCCCGGCTTTCTTGCCGCCCTTCTTCTTGTCCCGCGTCTTGATCTCGATCTCGTCCGTCAAAACGATCCGGATATGCGCGCTCCGCTTCAAAACCTGGCTCCCGCTTCCGCGCGCCCGCGTCATCATCCGTTTCATGGTTGGGCCTTCACCGACCGTCGCCTCTTTCACGACCAGGCCATCCACGCGCAGATTTGCGTTGTTCTCCGCATTCGCGACCGCGCTCTTCAGCGTCTTGGCGATCAAATGCGCCGCCTTCTTCGGGCTGAAAGCCACCACGTCCAGCGCCGCCGAAACCGGCAGGCCCTGAATAGCGCGGGTGACTTCGCGCACCTTAAATGGCGAAATCTTCGCGTACCGATATGTCGATCTAACTTGCATTTATTTTAAACTCACATCTTGCGAGCGTCCGCCTGGAGGCGATCGCCCACTTTTATTTTCTCTTTCTCAGAATCCATTTTTTGAATCACGGCGCCGCAAATCCGCTGGCGCACATCCACCACTCGCAACGTCGCAATCTGCTTGTCAGCGCGCATCACCCGCATCGGCATTCCCATCTTCACACCCTGCTTCTCCCCGATGTTGCCGACCACCAGGGACCATTCGTCCTTCACACTGATCACGCTTGCGTCCATCAGCGTCGCTGTCTCAGCCGGCGGAGTGTCCGCCTTCGCGATGAGCTCGTTGAGGCTTCGCAATTGCGTTTCCACTTCCATCCGCGCCTGCGCATCGCCTCCGATCGAGGTCTTGAGCAAATGCAGGATCGCTTCACTTAATCGCAAACTCTGGTCGCGATACTCTTCGCGTTCCTTCTGCAACAATTGCAGATCTGAAACCGCGCTCAGTAACCGCTGCTCGAGCTTCGCCCGATCCTTGTCGGCCGACTCCAACCCCAGCGCTTCCATTCGCAGCTCGAGTCCCGAGTATTTCCGACGAAAAACTTCGGCCTGCAGATTCGATTCCGCCAGGCTATCCGTCAACGTCCGGACCGATTCACGCGCCAGCGACAATTCCCGCCGGAGCGCTTCGTTTTGCGAAAGCAACTCTTCAGCGGTCACTTTCGTGTCCGCGTTCTCATTCTTGGATTCTGTCAAAGAACTATTCCCCTCTGCCGCCAGCCTTCCGGCGAGCGTTACGCAGCCCAGTAAAACCATCACCGATTTCAGAATTCCGTTTCGCAATCGCAAATCGAAATTCGGAAATCGACAATTCACATCACTTCGTCACCTTCGCGGTGTGCGAACCGTGTTTCTTAAAGATTCGAGTCGGCGAAAATTCGCCGAGCTTGTGGCCGACCATGTTCTCCGTCACGAATACGGAGATAAACGTTTTCCCGTTGTGCACCATGAACGTGAAAACGTTTATCTCCGTATTCGTGACGGAGAACATG
>DATBCW010000091.1:0-13498 GCA_036270255.1 Chthoniobacterales bacterium | reverse complement strand
GGCGGAGCGCCGCTCTTCACATCGGATTATTTCGACAAGCATTACGACTATGCCGTCGAGCTGGTTCGCAAAGGAAAAGCGTACGTCGACGAAATGCCGCCGGATCAGACGGACGAATATCGTCGGCTCGGAAGAGAAAGTCCGTTTCGCAATCGGCCCGTCGAAGAGAATCTCGATTTGCTGGCGCGAATGAAGGCGGCCGAATTTCCTGATGGCGCGAAAACGCTGCGGGCGAAGATCGATATGCAGGCCCCCAACGTCTGGCTGCGCGATCCCGTGCTTTACCGTATTCGGCACGCCGAACATCATCACACTGGAAACAAGTGGTGCATTTATCCGATGTACGATTGGGCCCATACCCTGAGCGATTACATAGAGGGCATCACGCATTCGCTCTGCACCCTCGAGTTCGAAGTTCACCGGCCGCTCTACGAATGGATTCTCGAATCGCTGGAGCTGCCACCGCCGCGCCCGCGCCAGATCGAATTCGCGCGGCTCAATCTCACCTACACCGTGATGAGCAAACGCAAGCTCATCCAGCTGGTCGAAGAAGGTCTTGTCAACGGCTGGGACGATCCGCGGATGCTGACCATCGCCGGATTGCGCCGGCGCGGAGTGACGCCGAGTGCGGTCCGGGCTTTCGCTTACAACATCGGGATCACGAAATATCCGAGCTTGAACGAAATGGCGTTGCTCGAGCACGCCGTCCGCGAAGAATTTAATCGGACCGCCCCGCGGCGACTGGCGGTGCTGAAACCGATCAAAGTCGTATTAACAAATTATCCCGCGGAGAAAACCGACGAGCTCGACGCGACCAACAATCCCGAAAATCCCGAGAGCGGGACTCGCAAAATTCCGTTTGGTCGCGAGCTGTTTATCGACTCAGCGGATTTCGCGGAAGTCCCTCCTCCAAAATATTTCCGGCTCAAGCCGGGCGGCGAAGTGCGATTGAAATACGCCTACATCATCACGTGCGACGAGGTGATAAAGGATGCAACGGGAACCGTGACCGAGCTGCGCTGTACGGCTGATCTCGAGAGCAAATCCGGCGGCGCAACTTCCAACCGCAAAGTGAAGGGCACGATCCACTGGGTGAACGCGGCAGAAGCGATCGATGCCGAAGTGAGGCTGTATGATCGGCTGTTCACTGTTCCGCAGCCGGATGCGGACGGCGGCGATTTCAAATCGTTCATCAATCCGAACTCGCTCGAAATCGTGCAGGCGAAATGCGAACCGTCGCTCGCGGACGCGGAACCGAGTGAGCGATACCAGTTCGAGCGCCTCGGTTATTTCGCGCTCGATCCCGATTCAAAGCCGGGCAGACTCGTTTTCAATCGCACGATCACGTTAAAAGATACGTGGGCGAAAGAAGCGCAAAAAAGGTAGCGCGGTCATCCCGAGGCTGGCGAAGCGCGCCGAGGGACCCCGCAGGCGCTAGGGCGCTTCCGCGAACATTCGGCTTTTACGGCAGGACGAACGCTGTGCGTCGCTTGAGTACTCGCAATTGCAACTGGGAGGTCCCTCGCCGTCTGCGCGGCTCGGGATGACACACGCGTGCTAAAACAACGACAACGCGCGATCGAGGCGCGCGAGGACTTTTTCTTTCCCGAGAATTTCCAGCAGATGATAGAGACTCGGGCCGGCGTTGCTTCCAGTTACGGCCAAGCGCGTCGGGTGGACGAGCGCGCCAACTTTCACGCCAAAACTCGCGGCCGTTGCCTTCATCGTGGTTTCCAAATTACTGGCGTCGAAATTCTCGAGCCCCGCAAACGCCGCCCGCACCGCTTCCAATCGGGGTTTGTTCTCCGCCACGAAATGTTTCGCGACGCCTTCCGGATTGAATTCGAGTTCGTCTCGAAAATAAAAACCGCCGTAAGCCGGCAGTTCGTTGAAAATCCGAAACTTGCCTTTGCAGGTGTCGAGCGCGGCGTGGATGTAAGCAGGCGAAAACTTCGAGAGATCGATTCCGGCCCGTGCGAGCGCGCGCCGACCCATTTCTTGGAAGCGCTCGTCGCTTAGCTCGCGCAGATATTCGCCGTTGAGCCAGGTGCATTTCTCCAAATCGAACGCGGCATTCTTGCGATGGACCTTCGCCAGATCGAAAATCTTCACGACCTCCGCGATGTCGAGCTTCTCGCGATCGTCTTTCGGCGACCAACCGAGCAGGCAAAGGAAATTGCGGACCGCTTCCGGAAGATACCCGTTCTCTATATAAGTGATGAGACTCGCGCCCTGGTCGCGCTTGCTCATCTTCGAGCCGTCGAGGTTGAGGATGAGCGGAATGTGCGCGAAACGCGGCGGCGCGGCGCCGAAAGCGCGGTAAAGCTGAATATGCTTCGGGGTGTTCGAGAGATGGTCCTCGCCGCGAATGACGTCGGAGATTTTCATCTCGATGTCGTCCACCACGTTCACGAAATGAAAAATCCATGAGCCGTCGGCGCGACGGATTGTCATGTCCGGATTCGTTTCCGCGTCGGACAGATCGAACTCGACCTGGCCGCAGATGGTGTCGTCGACCGTGACCTTTTCGCGCTCGAACCGAAAGCGGACGGCGCCTTCGTCGTCGTAAACCCGGCCGGCAGCGCGCAGCTTCTCCAAATACGCGCGATAAATCTCTTCGCGTTCGCTTTGAAAATACGGACCGAAATTCCCTCCCGCTTCCGGACCTTCGTCCCAATCGAGCCCGAGCCAGCGGAGTCCGTCGTAAATGGCGCGCGCGGCCTCCTCGGTATTTCGAGAGCGATCGGTGTCTTCGATGCGCAAAACAAAAGTGCCGCCCGTGTGTTTCGCGTGCAGCCAGTTGAAGAGCGCCGTGCGCGCCCCACCAATGTGGAGATAACCGGTCGGCGAGGGAGCGAAGCGAACACGAATATCAGAACTCATTCGGACAAGATTCTAGCAGCAACCTACTCAACGAAAAGTTTGCCGGCCCGGCGGCGCACGTGGCGATCGCGAGCAAGATTTGTTTTCGCCGAAGGCGCTTCGGGTTCAACCAGGGCGCGCACCCGTTCGATGGTTTCAAAATCCAAGTCAGCGATGTCGCGAGCCTGAAGCCAGCGGTGGATCGTCCGCCGCTGCAAGGCGCGCGGTTGGGTTCGCAGGTCCTTGACCGACAGCTCCGCGCCCTGAATGGAACCCGAATCGACCAACGACTCTGCCCACTCCGCTTCGTCCGCCGAGATGAGGGCTGCGCGCCGAAGCGCGCCGCTCACTTTGCGGCCGAGTTGTTTTTCAATGTATGGGATGATGCGGTGGCGAATTCGATTTCGCACCGGCCCCACGGTTTCGTTCGTAGCATCCTCGCGATATTTCAAACGATGCGCTTTGAGATATGCGTCGATCTCTGCGCGCGTGGTTCCGAGAAGCGGACGAATAATTGTGAGGTCGACGCCCTTCATTGCTCGCGTCGCCACCCGGTGCATTCCAGCGAGACCGGCGGCTCCAGCGCCGCGAAACAAATTCAGGAGAAAAGTCTCAGCCAAATCATCGGCGTGATGGCCGAGAAAAATCATGCGGCAGCGATGGCGCCGGGCGACGCGCGCGAAAAATTCGTAGCGCGCGGTTCGGCCGGCGGTCTCAATGGATTGTTTGGTTCGCTTCGCCAAAGCGGTGACGTCGGTCCGGCCAATCTCGCATTCGAGTTTCAGTTTCCTAGCGAGCGCCTTGACGAACTTTGCATCGGTTGCGCTCGATCGCCCCCGTAACTGGTGATCGAGATGGCAGACGACGAGCCGCCGATAGCCGCTCTGCGTTAGCAGGTGCAGGAGCGCGACGGAATCGCGCCCGCCCGATACGCCGATGAGATAGCGTCGCGTTGGCGGAAACCTGGCAACCAGTTCGTTTGGCAGCGAAAGCTCCACGCGTTGAGGAGACATCAAGGAGCGGCGGTTTACAAACCGCCGTTTACGTATGGTAGGGCGAGACTCTGTCGAGCCTTCGCCGGGCAAGGCGTAAACACGGCGGCTCGACAGCGTCTCGCCCTACCAATTCAGGCGATTTGACAATGAATGAACGTTCATTCATTGTTCCCGCCATGCCGCAAGTCTCACCAGAACCGTCGCTTGACCGGCGCGCCCAAATCCTCGACGCCGCCATCACTTGCTTCGCCAAGCGCGGCTTTCATCAGGCCAGCATGCATGACATCAGCGCCGAAGCCGGGATCAGCGTTGGCCTGATTTACCGCTATTTTGCCAACAAAGAGGCCGTGATTGCGGCGATGGCCGACCGGCACAAGAGCGAGATCCAGGACTTGCTCGACCGCGCACGCCAGGCGCCCTCGCTTTTCGAATCGCTCGAAATTCTTTTCACCGCCCATTGTTGCGAAAATTCGCCGAAGGTCCTCTCCGCTTTCGTTGTCGATCTCTACGCAGAGGCTTCACGCAATCCGGATATCGCCGATTTGGTGCGCGACGTTTTAGACACCGCGATGGTCGGGGTGACTGATTTGATCGCGCGAGCGCCGGAAGCGCAAAGCGGCGCGACCCACGGATTGCAACCGCACGAGCTGGCGGAACTCATCTTTGCCGTCGCGCGTGGAATGCTGATGCTCGACGTGCTCCAGCCTCAGGAAATGACCGCTGCCGAACGGCGCACCCGCCAGCTCGAAGTGACGCGCCGCCTGTGGCGGCTCTTGTTCAAGACAGAAAGCGAATCAATTTATGCATGACGTGGCCAGACCTGTGAAAGAAAAAAGCGTGAGAAGGCGAATCGCCAATTTCATCGGCCGCCATAAGATCATTTTCGGCGTCCTTTTCGGCGTCGCTGGATTGTTTCTGACGCTCGTGATCCTCGGCCTGATTAAGTTCATGCAAATCCGCAAGTTGATGGCGATGCCGATGGTGATGCCGCCGACAACTGTCTCGAGCGTGCAGGTGAAACAGGAAGATTGGCCGCCGATTTTTTCCTCGATCGGAACGATCTCAGCGGTGCAGGGAGCGACTGTTTCCGCGGAGTTGGCCGGCACGGTGGCGGAAGTTAAATTTGAAAACGGCGGGGTCGCGAAAAAGGGCGATGTCCTGGTTCGGCTCGACGCTTCCTCGGAAGAAGCCCAATTGAAAAGTTCGGAGGCCGATCTCGAGTTAGCGCGTTCGAACTTGGCGCGCGCGCGCGATCTGGCATCGCGTAATGTGGTTTCGAAAGCAGAGCTCGATGCTGCGGAATCGACCTTCAAACAAAAAGAAGGCGTCGTGAACAACATGCGGTCGATGATCTCGAAGAAGGAAGTGCTGGCGCCGTTCGACGGGCAGCTCGGGATTCGCCAGGTCAACGTTGGCCAGACGATCACCGCCGGACAGCAGGTCGTGTCGCTTCAGGCGCTCGATCCGCTCTACGTCGACTTCGCGCTGCCTCAGCAGGATTTGCCGAAAATATCGTCCGGGCTTGAAGTCCGCGTCCACACGGACGTGGTGCCCGGACGCGAATTCCCTGGAAAATTGACCGCGCTTAATTCGTCGGTCGATCCTATCACGCGCAACGTGACGTTGCAGGCGACGATTGAGAACAAGGACCACGCTCTGCGGCCGGGAATGTTCGCGAAGATCGACGTTCTCCTGCCGGAGAAGCAAAAGACGCTGATCGTGCCCGGCACGGCCATCTCCTATGCGCCGTACGGCGATTCGGTTTTCGTAATCGAGAAAAAGAAGGACGAGAAAACCGGCAAGGAGTCTCAGGTGTTGCGGCAGCAGTTCGTGCGGGTCGGAGAAGCGCGGGGCGATTTCGTTTCGATCACGAAAGGACTCGAAGGCAGCGAGCAGGTCGTAAGCACTGGAGTTTTCAAATTGCGCAACGGGATCCCCGTGGTCATCAACAACGATCTTGCGCCGAAACCGCAGTTGAATCCGAAACCGGCAGATACTTAGAACGCCATGAAATCTTTCACGGATTTATTCATCCGGCGCCCGGTCCTCGCGCTGGTCGTCAGCTTCGTGATTCTGATCGCCGGATCGAAGGCGTTGCTGCCGATTCTCTTTCCGAATCTCCAGGGCCTCGGCGGATTGGTCGTCAGGCAATATCCCCGCAGCGACATCGCCTCGATCACGGTTACGACCGTTTACGTGGGCGCGGATGCGGAGCTGGTGCAGGGGTTCATCACCACCCCGCTTGAGCGGGCGATCGCGGCGGCGGACGGAATCGATTACCTCCAATCGTCCAGCTCGCAGAGTATTTCCACGATCACCGCGCGCTTGAAACTGAACTATGATGGGAACAAGGCGCTGGCCGACATCAGCACCCGCGTTGACGCGATTCGGAACAATTTGCCGCCCGAATCGCAGATCCCGATCATTGCCCTGAATTCCGCGGATTCGCAATTTGCGGCCTGTTATCTCAGCTTCACCTCGACCATTCTGCAGCCGAACGAAGTCACTGATTACCTGGTTCGGCTGGTCCAACCGCGCCTGACCGCGATCGCCGGTGTGCAGAAAGCGGACATTCTTGGCGGCCGCACTTTTGCCATGCGCATTTGGATGAAACCGGAACGGATGGCGGCCCTGAACATCAGTCCCTCAGACGTCCGCAGCTCGCTCTCGAAGAACAATTACCTCGCCGCCGTCGGGAGCACGAAAGGCTCCCTTCTCCAAGTAAACCTGACGGCCAACACCGATCTGCACACAGCAGACGACTTCAAGAAGCTGGTCGTGAAGCAGAGCAACGGAACGCTCGTTAGGCTGGGCGATATCGCCGACGTCGTTTTGGGCGCTGAAGACTACAACACCGAGGTCCGTTTCTCCCAGCAGGATGCCGTTTTCATGGGCGTATGGGTTTTGCCAAACGCAAATTCGATCGACGTCATCAAGAACGTCCGGACCGAGCTGGAGCAGATCCAGAAGGAGCTGCCCACGGGCATGAAGGGGGTAATCGCTTACGATTCGACCGCCTACATCAATGACGCCATCCACGAAGTGGTGAAGACCCTGGTCGACACGTTGCTTATCGTAGTAATCGTTATCTTCCTCTTTCTCGGATCAATCCGCTCAGTGCTGGTGCCAATTGTCGCCATTCCCATTTCGCTGGTTGGCGCGCTGTTCCTGATGCAGGTGTTTGGATTTAGCCTGAACCTGCTCACGCTCCTGGCGATCGTCTTGTCGGTCGGTCTGGTCGTGGATGATGCGATTGTTGTCGTGGAAAACGTCGAACGCCACATGCGCGAAGGCATGTCGCGAATGAACGCGGCGTTGAAAGGCGCTCGCGAACTAATTGGCCCAATTATCGCGATGACCATCACCTTGGCGGCGGTCTACACCCCGATCGCCCTTCAAGGCGGCTTGCAGGGCGCACTCTTTCGGGAATTTGCGCTTACGCTCGCCGGCGCGGTCACAATCTCCGGGATCGTGGCGTTGACCCTGTCACCAATGATGTCAGCCTATTTGCTGCGCAGCGGCCATTCGGACAAAGGTTTCGCCGGGGTAGTGAATCGCACCTTCGATCGCTTCCGCGATTGGTATGGCGCCCGGCTCGATTGGACTCTCAAGGCGCGACCGATGGTTTACACCATCTGGGGCGGCCTCTCCCTTTTCGCGGTTCTCTTCTACTTCCAATCGTCGAAGGAACCGGCTCCTGCCGAAGACCAGGGTGTTATCTTCGGCATCGTCACTGCGTCGGCGAATGCGACGATCGACGACACAATTCGCTATGCGGACGCGGCCGGGCGCGCGTTCCACAGCATTCCGGATACGCAATTCAGTTTCCAGATCACCAGCCCGAGCGGCGGCTTTGGTGGGATGGTGCTCAAGCCCTGGGGCATTCGCAAAACGCCGACGGCGGATTACCTCCCCGTGATGCAGCAAAAGCTCGGCGCGATTCCCGGGATTCAAATGTTTCCGGTTGCGCCGCCGCCGTTGCCTGGCGGGGACACCATGCCGGTCACTTTCGTCATCGCTTCAACGGCTGACCAAAATCGAATTCTCGAGCTGGCGAAAGATCTGCAGATGAAAGCCATGAAGGCCGGCATGTTCCGATTCTCCGACATCGATACGAAGATTGATCAACCGCAGTCGCAGATTGTGTTCGATCACGACAAAGTCGCGTCCATGGGTCTCGACATGTCACAGGTCGGCGCGGATTTGTCCGCGGCGATCGGCGGCAATTACGTCAACTGGTTCAACATTGCGGGACGCAGCTACAAGGTGATTCCGCAGATCAAACGCATCGATCGCCTCAATCCGGAACAGCTCGAGAGCATCTACGTTACGGGTCCGGACAAAAAACTCATCCCTCTTAGCACGATCGCGCACATTGAACGGAGGACCGTCGCGCGTTCCCTCAATCGGATGCAACAATTGAATGCTGTCACGCTCAGCGGCGTGCCAACTCAGTCACTCGATACGGTGCTGAAGTTTCTCGAGACGGAGGCCGGGAAAACCCTGCCGAAAGGTTACGTCATCGATTACACGGGCGAGTCGCGTCTCTTGCGGACGGAGGGCAGCAAATTCGTGCCGTCATTCCTTCTCGCAGTCGTGCTGATCTTCTTGGTTTTGGCGGCCCAGTTCAACAGCTTCCGCGATCCGTGCATCATTCTCCTTGGGTCGGTGCCCCTAGCCATGTTTGGCGCGCTCTTGTTCACGTTCCTGAAAATGCCCTTCGGCAAGTTTTGGACCGATCCGTTTACAACAACCCTCAACATCTATTCACAGGTCGGATTGGTGACGTTGGTTGGACTGGTGGCGAAGAACGGCATCCTGATTGTTGAGTTTGCGAACAAACTTCAGCGCCAGGGCCTCGGCAAGCTCGACGCCATCGCGCAAGCATCGCGCCTGCGTTTGCGTCCGGTTATGATGACAACCGTCGCGACTGTGGCCGGTCACTTCCCGCTCACTCTTGTCACAGGCGCAGGCGCGGCCGCGCGAAATTCTATCGGTCTGGTGCTCGTCGGCGGGATGACGATCGGCACGATCTTTACCTTGTTCATCGTCCCGTCGCTCTACATGCTGCTCGCGAAGGAACATCACGAAGGCCGCGAGGACGAAATGGACACCGAAGCCGAGAGCGAAGAGGCGCGCGAATCTTCTGAGGTTCGCCACTTGCCCGAGCCCGCGCTCGCCCAAGAGGGCGATCTCGATTGGCGCCCGGCGTAGTGCTCGCCTGCTGTCAGCGCCAAAGGCGCGATCCAGCGTGAGCCTGGGGCAACGCCCCAGGACATTCAGTCGAGAAAAAAGGTTCCGAGCGCTGAAGGCGCGATTCATATCGTCGTATGCCGCCATTGAATCGCGCTTTCAGCGCTCGGTCATACAACATTCATAGATCCTGGGGCGTTGCCTCAGGCTTAAATTGGATTAGCGCCGTTGGCGCAGCACAAAGAAGCAATAGTTTACCGCTTCTTCGGATGCGGACTTTCGTGTTCGGTCGTCACGATCGGGACGGCGTGTTCGCTCGGCTCGACGCGGCGGCCGGCCTGGTTCGCGTAGACCTGGGTGAACTCGGCGCCGAACAGCAGGATCTGCGACGAATAATAAATCCAAAGCAGCAGCGTAATGAGCGAGCTCGCCGCGCCATAAGCTGAGGCAGCCGCGCCGCTCCCGAGATAAAGGCCTAGCGCCCATTTCCCGATCCCGAAAAAGATCGCGGTCATCACCGCGCCGATCCAGACATCGCGCCATTGGATCTTCGCGTCGGGGAGAAATTTAAAGATCATCGCGAAGAGCACTGTCACGACGGCAAAATCGAAAACCAGATACACCGAAACGGCGATGGCCAATCCGCCGGGCAGCGCGCTTTGGACATAATGACTAAAGCCTTTCAAGAGCGCCTCGATGGTGAGCGAAACGAGAAGGAGAAAGAAAACTCCGCCGAGCATCGCAAACGACACAAAGCGCGCCCGGAGAAACGACATCATCCCCTCGCCCGGTTTCGCTTTCACTCCCCAGATCGTGTTTAAAGCGTCCTGCAATTGGCCGAACACGCCGCTGGCTCCGAACACCGCCAGTGCGATCCCAATCACGGTGGCCAGCGTGCTCTTGCCCGGCTTCGACGCATCGTGCGCAATGTCGGTCACCACTTGGATCGCGCTCTTGTCGAGAAAGTAACCCATTTGTTCGGTGATGCGACTCCACGCGCCGGACGGATCGTCGCGGAAAATGACGCCAATAATCGCCAGCAAAAGAAGGACGAGCGGCGCCAGCGCGAAAACCGTGTAGTAGGCGAGCGCGGCGCCGAGCTGCGGTGCCTTATCGTCCAACCACTCCATCGCGGTCTGTTTGAGCAAGGCGAATCCGTTGGAGAAAAAAGATTTTCGTTTGGCCATACCAAAAAACAATCGCTTCGCAGCCCTGTAGCGGCGGTCTATGGCCGCCGAGGCATATCCGTCGTGCAATTTCGACGGTCATAGACCGCCGCTACAGGGCGCCGATGCGTTTAACTCGTGTGGAGTGGATGCAACACCTTCAGTGGCCGGCGATGATCGCGACGCTTTTCTCGGCGTGGCTGGTCGCTGGCCAATCGAAATGGCAAAGGCAATGGGGTTTCTGGATATTCCTCCTGAGCAACGTGCTTTGGATCGGCTGGGGCTGGCATGATCACGCCTATGCCTTGATCGTCCTGCAAATTGGTCTCGCGGTCTTGAACGTTCGCGGAGTCGCGAAGAACGAGCACGCATGATGTTGACCGCTTCTGTAGCAGCGGCCCTGTGGGCCGCTCAACGAGCTATCTTCGGACCACGCCTGCTCCCAGCGCTTCGCACAGCGAAGCGGCTACAGAAGATCAAGCTGGGAGCGATTCGCCCATCCGTTCCCACTCTGCCGTGAGGCGTTCGAGATCGACGGTGATGGATTGGAGTTCGCGATTCAGTTGCGTCGCGGCGCCACCTCGCTCGTAGGTCTCCGGCTTTTCCAATTCTTCGGTCAGCTCTTTTTGCCGGCCCTCGAGTTTCAGAATCTGCATTTCCAAATCGCGGACTTTCTTTTCGTGGTCGCGCTTGAGCTTCGCTTCGGCTTTCCGTTCTTCGGCCTCCGCGCGACGTTGCTGACGCGCTTCGCGCATCCCCGGCTTTTGTAGGGTAAGCGCACCGCTTGCCGAACCTTGCGAGACAAGCGGTGCGCTCTCCCTACAATTGGAATCGACCAGTCCAGCGCGGGCTGACGTCGCGCGAGATTTATCGAGGTAATAATTGTAGTCGCCGGCGTAGGGCGTCAGTTTTCCGGCGTTGATGTGCAGGACCGTCTTCGCCACGGCCCGAATGAAATAGACGTCGTGGCTGATGAAGATGAGCGTGCCTTCGTACTGATCCAGCGCGCCAATAAGCGCATCGATGCTGCCGACATCGAGATGGGTCGTCGGTTCATCCATCAACAGCAGATTCGGTGGATCGAGCAAGAGCTTGACGAGAGCAAGCCGGGTTTTTTCCCCGCCACTCAGAACAGCCGTCGCTTTGAAAACGTCGTCACCACGAAACAGAAACGAACCTAGAACAGTTCGGGCGACCTGCTCGGAAACCGGGTTCGCCATGTCGCGCGCCGTCTCCAGCACCGTCATTTTCGGATCGAGCATGTCGACTCGATATTGCGAAAAATAACCGACCTTGACGTTATGCCCCAGCTCTCGCGTTCCGCCTTGCACAGGTAAAACGCCGGCCAGCAACTTCAGCAAGGTCGATTTGCCCGCGCCGTTCGGACCCACGAGCACCGTGCGCTGTCCCCGCTCCGCTTCGAAGTTCAGGCCGCGGTAAACCAACAACTCGCCGTAGGCGTGATTCACCTCTTCTAACGTGATCACGCGATGTCCGCTCCTTGGCGGCTGCGGGAAACGGAAATGGACGGTCTTCTCTCGCGCCACCGGCGCCTCGATCTTCTCCATCCGATCGATCTGCTTCAGTTTGCTCTGCGCCTGCGACGCTTTGCTCGCCTTTGCGCGAAAGCGATCGGCAAACAACTGGAGCGATGCGATTTCCTTCTGCTGGTTCTTGTAAGCCGCGAGTTGCTGTTCTTCCCGCGCCGCCTTCTGCTCGACGTAGGTGTCCCAGTTTCCGCGGTAACGATTCAAACGTCGATGCGCGATCTCGACGATCGAACCCACAAGCTGGTTCAGGAATTCGCGATCGTGCGAGATCATCAAAATCGCGCCCGGATAATTTCTCAGATATTCCTGAAACCAGACCAGCGATTCGAGATCGAGATGATTCGTCGGCTCGTCGAGTAGAAGCAGCTCCGGTTCTTGAACGAGCAGGCGCGCCAGGTGCGCACGCATGACCCAGCCGCCGCTCAACGTTTTCGCGGGCCGATCAAAATCCGATTCGCGAAAGGCCAGTCCTGCGAGGATCCGTTTCGCCTTTGGCTCCAGCTGCCAGCCGCCGTGCTCATCGAAAGCATGCAACCCTTCATGATGTTCCGCTGAATCTTCCGGCGTGCTCCTCAGGATGCGTTGCGCTTTCACCAGCTCTGGCGAAATCGCGCACGCTAATTCGAGCACGGTCTCGTCACCGGCCGGCGCATGTTCCTGCGGCAGAAATCCGATCGTGGCGGATTTCTCGAGGGAAATTTTCCCTTCATCCGGAGTTGCTTCGCCCAGAATGAGCGTGAACAACGTCGATTTTCCAGCGCCGTTCGGGCCCACCAGGCCGACGCGATCGCCGCGGTTCACCTGAAGAGACGCGTCTTCAAACAGGGTGCGGCCGCCAAAGGCTTTCGTGACTTGGGAAATAGTGAGCATGCGAGCGGCGGCGAATCTCGCGAATCCCTCCTGTTGGCGCAAGCGGCTCCGGCGCCGGAGTCGGCTGGCCGTGCCGCCGCGAACGCTGATACAAAACGGCGAAAGAGCTTACCGCATAGTTGTTCTATGTCCCGTTCTCGGCTAGGTTTTCCGGAATGTCCAAAACAAGTTCGTTTATGTGGTTCCTGGTGCTGTCAGGGGCCGCCTGGGCGCTGGCGCAGACTGTGCATCGGCCGTCTCCGCAAGAGCCGCTCGAAAAGGAGGGGGATCCGCCGATGTATATCTGGCGAACAGATTCCTCGCCGCGCATGATTTCGCAGCAGGGCGCGTTCACCAGTTACCAGGTCAACGTGAACGCCAGCGGTCAAAATATAGTGGGCGATGCCGCGAACGAACCCTCCATCACCGCCGATCCCACTAATTTCAACAAAATGGCGATTGGTTGGCGGCAGTTCGACAGCGTTGGGTCCAGCTTCCGGCAGGCCGGACGAGCTTTCACCATCGACGGCGGAACCACCTGGACCTTCCTCGGTCCGCTCGAAAATAACGTCTTTCGGAGCGACCCCGTGCTCTTCTCGAATGACACGGGAATTTTTTATTACCTGAGTCTCGTGGCGAATTTTCAGGACGATATGTGGCGTTCGCTCAACGGCGGGAAACTCTGGACGCGGCTGGCACCAGCGACCGGTGGCGATAAGCAGTGGTTCACGATCGATAACACCAACAGTTCCGGACGCGGCTTCCAATATCAATACTGGAGCACGGATGGAAACAACTACGGCGGTAGACAATTCACTCGGTCAACCGACGGCGGATTGACTTGGTTGGATCCGATCAACATTCCGAATTCCCCTGCCTGGGG
>DATBCW010000090.1:0-2012 GCA_036270255.1 Chthoniobacterales bacterium | reverse complement strand
TTATAGGACGGATTACGACCTGAAGCAGCACCAGGAAGCCAGCGGCAAGCCGCTCGATTATTTCGACGAAGAAACCAAGCAGCGATTCATCCCGCACGTGATCGAGCCGAGCGCTGGTGTGGATCGAACGGTCCTCGCGCTTCTTTGCAACGCTTACGATGAAGAGACGGTCACTGACGAGAAAGGCAAAACCGAGACGCGCATCGTGATGCGGTTTCATCCGCGGATCGCGCCGGTGAAAGTGGGCGTGTTTCCGCTCTTAAAAAACAACGAACAACTGGTGGCGAAGGCGCGCGAAATCGTGACGCTGCTGCGCCCGCAGATGAACGTCTTCTACGACGAGACCGGCGCGATTGGCCGGCGTTATCGCCGGCAAGATGAGGCCGGGACGCCGTTCGGCGTTACGGTCGATTTCGAGACGCTGGGTGAAAAAGATCCAGCGTTGCGCGACACTGTCACTCTCCGCGAACGCGATTCGATGAAGCAGGAACGGATCGGGATCAGTGAGCTGAGAGATCGTTTGCTGACGCGAATCAGCTGAGCTTGCTCGCCACCACTTTCTCCAGCTTCACGATGTCGGCGGCAAACTTGCGAATGCCTTCGGCAGTCTTCTCGGTCGCCATCGCGTTATCGTTTAGGCGATAGCGGAATTTTTTCTCATCCATTTCCAGCTTTTCGACCTTGGCGTCTTTCGCTACGCGGGATCGAGCTTGCGCTCCGCGGGCTCGTCCGATTCGGACAGCTCCTTCATCAAGTCGGGACTAATGGTCAACGCGTCGCAACCAGCCAGCTCGAGAATCTGGCCGGTGTTGCGGAAGCTCGCGCCCATCACTTCGGTCTCGTAGCCAAACTTTTTGTAGTAGGTGTAAATTTCCCGGACCGATTGGACGCCCGGATCGTCGGCGCCGGTGTAATCACGTTTGTTCTCCTTCTTGAACCAATCGTAAATCCGGCCGACGAACGGCGAGATCAGTTGGACCTTCGCCTCCGCGGCGCGCACCGCCTGAGGCAGCGAAAAGAGAAGCGTCAGGTTGCAGCGAATCCCTTCCTTGGTCAGCTGCTCGGCGGCATTCAGGCCTTCCCAGGTCGACGCGATTTTAATTAGCACCCGTTCGCGCGGAATGTGTTTCTCTTCGTAAAGCTTGATCAGCTGCCGCGCTTTTTCGATCGAGCCTTCGACATCGAACGAGAAACGCGCGTCGGTCTCCGTGGAAACGCGACCCGGAATAATCTCCAACATCTCGGAGCCGAATTTGACCAGGAGCCGCGCAATGATGTCGTCGATCTGCGCCGAGCCGGTCAGCCCAGACCGCTTGCGGTCAGCGATCACTTCATCGAGCAGATGGGCGTATTGTTCCTTTTGGACCGCCGCGTAAATCAGACTCGGATTGGTGGTCGCGTCCTCCGGCGCATAGGCGCGCATCGATTCAAAATCGCCCGTGTCCGCGACGACTTTGGTGAACTTCTTAAGCTGTTCGAGTTGGTTCAGATCTTTGATCGAGCGGTTGTGGGGACGCCCGCATCACTAAGGTAAACCAGCTCGGCGCCGAACCAACTGGAAATGGTAACGTTCACGTTACTGTTGGCTCGACGAGCAGGAAGTTTCTTACGGCTGCCGGCGGCGGGACTTTCGTAAATATCTGTGGAGACTTTCTGAGATATTATGACGACTCATCAAGAAGACCGAGCTGGCGCGAACCTGTCATTTTGGGAAGCTACAACCGCGGAGGCGGCGCTGCATCCGTT
Source organism: Chthoniobacterales bacterium (assembly GCA_036270255.1). Lineage (GTDB taxonomy): Bacteria > Verrucomicrobiota > Verrucomicrobiia > Chthoniobacterales > UBA10450 > AV80. The sequence goes on along the minus strand of DATBCW010000090.1, from coordinate 266 downwards.
GCGCGAGAACACGGGCTGCGACGTCTGCGTTGTCGGCGCGGGGATCGCCGGATTATCGGTCGCCTACGAACTGGGCCGGACCGGTCAGCAAGTGATCGTGATCGATGATGGGGCAATCGGGCGCGGGATGACGGGCCGAACCACCGCGCATCTGGTGAACGCGCTCGACGATCGTTATTACGATCTCGAGAAATATCATGGCGATGACGGAGCCGCGATGGCGGCCCAAAGCCACAGCGCGGCGATCGACTGGATCGAAACGGTCG
>DATBCW010000089.1:0-5420 GCA_036270255.1 Chthoniobacterales bacterium | reverse complement strand
CGGATTGGAGTCTGCAACTCGACTCCATGAAGCCGGAATCGCTAGTAATGGCGCATCAGCTACGGCGCCGTGAATACGTTCCCGGGCCTTGTACACACCGCCCGTCACATCATGGAAGTCACTTGTAGCCGAAGCCGGCGCGCTAACCCAGCAATGGGAGGCAGCCGCCTACGCTATGAGCGGTAACTGGGATGAAGTCGTAACAAGGTAGCCGTAGGGGAACCTGCGGCTGGATCACCTCCTTTCTAAGGAGAAGCGCATGCCATTTCAGATTGAAGATCTCAGATTGAAGATTTGAAATCGGTTTTGCACTAGGTCGACGGCTAACTCTGGGGTCTCTCGAGAACTCAGATATGCCGTTAAGCCCTCGGAATCGAAAGAACCCGAGGCTCAGAGAATACAAGACGGTAACGCACAATTCAGGAGTCGCTGATACTTAGAAGCCGGACGGCCATGCTGTCCGGCTTTTTTGTTGCAATCGAAAATCGCCAATCGAAATTCGAAAATTCTTCAGACGGGGGCATAGCTCAGTTGGTAGAGCGCCAGCTTTGCAAGCTGGATGTCAGGGGTTCGAATCCCCTTGCCTCCATTTTCCGTCCCTAATATTACCGACGCCGCAGGGCGTCACTATTGTCATAGGGACGGGGCAGCGCCCGTCTCTCCAGGTTATTTCGCTTTCGTCAGGTCGGCGCGGTTGAGATCGAGGTCGGGGACCGGAATCACTCGCACGTCGGAGAAACTTTTCTTGAGCGGCTCGAGAAAGGCGGCGGCTTTTCCGACGATGATAAGACTCGGCGTCGTTTCGAAATATTTCGTGGCGAAGGCGGTGACGTCCTCGCTCGTCACGGCATTCACGGAGGGAATAAATTTGTTCAGGGTATCGAGCGGCAAATCGTTCGTGATCATCGCCGACATTTTCCCGACGAAGCCGCCGTTCGTTTCCAAGCTGCGCGCGTAACCTCCGGTGATCACGGCCTGGCGCGACTTCAGTTCGTCGCCCTGCACCGGTTCGCTTTGCATCCGTTTCAATTCGGTTTGCATCAGGGTCGCAACTTCCGCGGCTGACTCATTTTTCGTTTGCGCAGTCGCCGCAAACGGCCCAACCCCGCGGCGCGCGTCGATCGAGCTGCGAGCGCCATAACTCAAACCGCGTTTGATTCGAATCTCCCGATTCAATCGCGAAACAAATCCGCTGCCGAGGGCCGCGTTGGCCACAATCCCAGCGTAATAGTCCGGCGAATTGCGTTTGATCGCCGGTCGCGTCATCGTGACCGCGGCTTGGCCGGCCTCCGGCATATCGATCACTATGTTCGCCGGTTTCCATTGGTCCGGATTCGACGGCGCCTGCTCCTGGGCTGGCGGCATCGTGCCCTTCCAATCGCCAAAGAATTGTTCTGCGTACTTTTTCCCCTGCTCCAGCGTGATGTTGCCGGAGAAAATCAGCGCGGCGTTTTCAGGCACGTAATAGGTCTGATAAAGTCTTACGATATCGTCGCGCTTGATCGCCTGGACGGTTTCCATCGTGCCGGTATGCGAATGTCCGTAAGGCGCATCACCAAACAATGTGCGCGTCAGGACGAATTGCGTGAGCGCGCCCGGCTGCCGTAACGCGACGCGCAAACCGTCCAGCGTCTGGTTCTTCAGCCGATCGATCTCCTCCTGCTTAAAGGTCGGATGAAGCACGACGTCTGACAGAATTCGCAGCGCCGGCTCAGCTTTGTCCGACATCACCACCACCGTAGCGCGGGTCGATTCCCAATGCGCGCCGGAATCGATATTGCCGCCGAGCGATTCAATTGCGCTTGCGATCTGCGGCGCCGTCATCGTTTCGGTTCCTTTGGTCAAGAGCGAGCCGGTCATGCTGGCGGTGCCGGCGAGATCCTTCGGATCGACTTCCGCCCCGTTACGGACCAGAAGCTCGGCAGCGAGCAATGGCAATCCCGGCCGCTCGACGACGACGACACGCAAACCATTCGCGAGTTTCGTTTCCTTCGGCTGAGAAAACGTGACTTCGTGCGGAGCGGCCGCGGACGGCGGCGCGTCGACTCCACCGATCGCAAATGCGGACGTGAGCGTCGCAAATAACGAAAGTCCCGCAGTCAAAAGAGCACGAGATCTCATCACGGCTTGTTCTCCTTTTTGTCGGCTGGAGGCGGCACGAATCCCGGCTTCATCGTTTCCGGCAAATATTCAACCACGACTTTTTTCTTGCCGCTGATCAAGCGGTTCATCACGTCTTTAATTTCCGCGGCGGTGACTGCCTGCAGCTTGGCGAGATCCGTGTTAACCCGAGTCGGATCCCCGTACGTCACGACGGCCTGCCCGAGCGCACCCGCCTTGCCATTTACCGTTTCGCGTTCCTCCAGTTTACCGGTCAGAAAGCGGTTCTTCGCCTTCTCGAGCTCCGCTTCAGTGACGCCGTTCTTGAGCACATCGTCTATTTCGTTGTTCAACGATTTTTCGGCATCGGCGATCGTCTTCCCGCTCGCAAGGATGAGGCGAAACACGAGGAGGCAGAGATCTTCGCGCAAATCGGCATCGCACGAAACGCTTTGCACGACCTGCTGTTCGTAAACCATTTTTTGGTACATCCGCGAGGAATCCCCGCCCGCCAAAATCTCGGCCGCGATTGAAAGGGCCGAGTTTTCTTTACTCCGGACCGAAGGACCCAGATAGGTCACCGCCAGGGCCGGCAAAGGCGCCCGCGGACTGTAAGTCGTCTCGCGTTTGTCCGCCTTGCGCGGCGGTTCCTTGATCGTGACTCGCGGAATTTTCGTCGACGGCTTCTGGACCGCGCCAAAATATTTCTTCACCCACCCATCCAGCTCCGCCGGATTGAAATCGCCCACTACGATGAGCGTCGCGTTATCAGGCCGATAAAAAGTGGAATGAAACGCTTTCACTTCCGGCAATTTCGACGCGTCCAGCTCCTCGATGCTGCCGATTCCGGGCCGCTTGTAGGGATGAACCGCGAACGATTTCTTTTCGATGTTGAAATAGAATTCGCCGTATGGATTCGCGCGGATCCGCTGCCGATATTCCTCCTTCACCACGTCGCGTTCCGATGCGAAATTCGAGTCAGTCAGTGCCAGCGCGGACATCCGTTCCGCTTCCGCCCAAATGATTGGGTTCAGGTAATTCGACGGGATCGTTTCGTGGTAAACGGTGACGTCGTCCGCAGTGTAAGCGTTGTTCTCGCCTCCGATGTTTTCCGTCAGGTTATCGAACGTTTCCGACGACATATGCTCGTTGCCTTTGAACATCATGTGCTCAAACAGGTGGGCGAAGCCGCTCCGGCCATTCGGATCGTCTTTCGACCCGACGTGATACCAAACCTGGACCGCGACGATCGGCGCGGAGTGATCTTCGACGGTGTAAATCTCGAGGCCGTTCGGCAGCGAGGAATGTTTGAACTCGATCGGCGGGACGGTGACGGCCTTGGACGCCGGCGCATCTTCACCGCGCAAAAACGCGCAGGAGAAAACCGAAAGAATCGCAATGGCTACGACAGCAGGTCTCACGAAAGTTCGATACCGTAGCGAAGTTCCGCCAGCGCGCGAACGAAATGCGCGATCGATTTGCTCGAAATTAAATGGGCCTGGCTGGGCTCGAACCAGCGACCCTGCGCTTATCAAGCGCATGCTCTAACCAACTGAGCTACAGGCCCGCTGCAGCGCGAAGCGCCGCGGACGAGAACAGTGACCGGGGATCAGTAATTGGTCAAGCGAGCCGGTCGATGCGTCATTTCTTCAGCTTGATCGAATTCATGATGGTCACGATCGTGTTCGTTATCCCCTCGGGCGCGTCCGCATCATAATCGACGTAAAAGATTCCCGCCTTTCCGGGTCCGGCTGGGAAGATCGCCAAGAAAAAGTTAACTTTGCTGCCTTCTCGTTTGTCCAAACCAGAACCCTTGATGACGTGGAACTTGATCCCGTTATTCTCAACAGTTTCCTCCTCCGACTTTTTATCGACGCTTTTCATCGAATCTTTCAGGACCGCTTCCACATCGGCCGCTACTTCTGCGTTGGTGTCCGATTTGTTGCGGACCCAGCCGGTCAGATAAACATGGTCGCCCGAGTCGCCAGCCTCGACGCTCTGATCCGCTTTGTCGGATTTCGGCTTCCAGTCCGCGGGAATGTCGACAGTATATGCCGGAGAATCCGGCGGAACCGACAGCGTGGTGGCGAAGAGCGGCGCCCCTGCCAGGCAAAGGGCAAACGCGACAATTAATCTGACGTTTTGTGTTTTCATGTTTGGGTGGCCGGAGAGTGATCAACTCGTCGCCTGCGCACAAGCCCGTAAAAGACCAAGCCCGCGCTCGCGCCGACGCAATCGATGATGACATCCCAGGGCGTTCCTGTCCGGGTGGCTACGAATGATTGGTGCAGCTCGTCGATCGTGGCGTAGATCGCGGCGCTCAAGAAGGCACCGACCAGGGCGCGCCTAATTCGTCCACTCAGCGCGCGATAAAGCAGCGCCGCCAAAATCGCATATTCGGTCAGATGCGCGCCTTTGCGCACAAAGAGCTGAATCGAAGCTACGGTTGCGTCAGAAATATCGGGTCTAAACCAGCGCAGAAACGGGCCGATGAAGCGCGAGGTGTGCTCGGCCGAGAGCAAGTCGGTTGAGCCAACGAAAATAAAAATCATCCAGACCAGGACGGGCAGCCAGTATTTCAGAAATGGACGCACCAAAAACGAAACCACAGACGCGACGGTTGTGCTAATCTCGCGGCGTGACGAAACCGAAGCTCACTCAACCGCTTGTGTTCGAGCCCATTTTCATGGAGCGCGTTTGGGGAGGGCGGCATCTGGAATCGCTTTATGGGAAACGATTGCCGTCGGCGGCATTGATCGGCGAGTCATGGGAGATCGTCGATCGACCCGAAGCGCAAAGCGTGGTGCACGAAGGACCGTTGCGCGGGCTGACGCTGCACGAGCTGTGGTCCAAACACCGCGCAGAAATTTTCGGAGACGTTCGCGACTCCGACCGCTTCCCCATTCTCTGTAAATTGCTCGACGCTCAGGAAAACCTGTCGCTTCAGGTTCATCCGCCGCGGGCGATCGCAAAAGAACTCGGCGGCGACTCGAAGTCCGAACTGTGGTTCATCGCGAATGCCGCTCCCAAAGCAAGAGTGTACGCCGGTGTAAAAAAAGGGACGACGCGCGACAGTTTCGAGAAGGCGATCGAGCAGGGACGGATTGATAAGCATCTCCACGCGCTCGAAGTGAAAGAAGGGGATGCGATTTTTCTCCCGAGCGGCCGCATGCACGCGCTCGGCGCCGGCGTCGTCCTGGTCGAGATTCAGGAGAACAGCGACACGACTTATCGGATTTACGATTGGGACCGGACGAAGAAAGGACGGGCCACGCGGCAAATGCACATCACCGAAGCGATGGAGTGCGTCGATTTCCACG
>DATBCW010000088.1:0-20117 GCA_036270255.1 Chthoniobacterales bacterium | reverse complement strand
AGATGCGTTGATTCCCGACAAGGATCCCGATTGGCCGCATAGCTGGTATTCGATTCTTCCGACCTCAGCTCTGCCCGCCTTGACTCAGACCGCTACGATCGACGGCTACACCCAGGTCGGCGCCACTTCGAACACGGCCGCGGCCATGGACAACGCTGCCCTCAAGATCGAGCTCGATGGCGCTTCAGCCGGCGCCGCAACGGACGGGTTAACTATAGCTGCACCGACGGCTACGGTCCGTGGCCTCGCGATTAACCGATTTACCGGGAACGGGATCAGCCTTTCCGGCGGTAATCAAAGTGTAACCGGTAACTTCATTGGAACTGACATCAGCGGCACGCTCGACTTCGGCAACGCCGGTCATGGCATTGCGACTTCCGGTTTCAGCGAAACGATCGGTGGCTCGACCCCGGCGGACGCGAACCTGATTTCAGGCAACGACGGTGACGGCATCATGCTATCGAACAGCAATAGCGACCTGATCCTCGGTAACTACATTGGCACGGCGGCGAACGGAACCACGGGTCTTGGTAACGGCGGAAACGGTGTGACCTTCTCCGGCGGCGGAGCTGTGTTCAACACCCTGGGTGGAACGCAAGACGCCGATCGAAACGTCATCGCATTCAATGGCGGCGACGGAGCGCACTTGCCAGACGCGGGCGTCTCCAACGCTATCCGTGGAAACTCGATCTTCTCGAATGGCACGACTGCGTCGCATCTCGGCATCGATTTGGGAACGGATGGCGTTACCGCGAACGATTCGAAAGATGCGGACAGCGGACCGAACGGGTTACAGAACTTCCCGATCATTACCTCCGCCCTGGTGACTGGCAGCACGAAGACCATCAAAGGCACGTTGAATTCCCTGGTTGGAGAAACCTTCGAGATCGACTTCTATGCCAACGCTTCGTGCGACACCGCCGGCAATGGCGAAGGGAAGACCTATCTCGGTTCGGTCACGACCTCTGCTACCGACAGCAACGGCGATGTAAGCTTTACCTTCCATCCCGATGCTAACCACGCCGCCGCGATGAGTGTCGGCCAGGTCATCACGGCCACGGCGACACGATCGGGCGCGTTCACGGATACCTCCGAGTTCTCGGCCTGCTTCGCGGTCGCGGATGGATCGTCCGGCGCTGGCGATATTCAGTTTACCTCCGCGACTTACAGCGTTGGCGAAGCCGCCGGAACTGCCGCGATCACCCTGACACGCGTCGGCGGTAGTAACGGATCAGTCACAGCTACCTTCTCGACCAGCAACGGCACGGCAACCGCACCCGGCGATTACACCGCAGTCACGAACTCCCCCATCACGTACGCCGAAGGCGAGACCGGCACGAAGACGGTAAACGTCACCATCAATAACGACTCGATCTACGAGACTAACGAGACGGTGAATCTGAGCCTGAGCACGACCCAGATCAATTCGCCGGATCGCAATCCCAACGCACCGGACCAGGCAGTCAACCCGCACGCCGCGGTTCTCACCATTGTCGATAACGACTCGCCGCCAAGCTTCTCGGTGGATGACGTTAGCCACAGCGAAGGCGACAGCGGAACAACCGCCTATGTGTTCACCGTCACCAAGACGGGGGCCACGGAGATTACCTCGAGTGTGAACTACTCCACCGTCAATGGCACCGCTACCGCCCCGTCCGACTTCACCGCAATTGGATCCGCCGGTCTTATCTTCCAGCCAGCCGACACGACAAAGCAATTCACTGTTCTCGTGAACGGCGACACCACCGTGGAACCGGACGAAACGTTCAGCGTCCACCTGAGCAATGCGCTAAACGCTACCATCTCCGACGCGGATGGAACTGGCACGATTGTGAATGACGACGTAACGCCAAGCCCAACCCCAACGGCCACCGCTACGGCTACCGCCTCGGCCACTGCCACCTCCACTCCTACGGCTACGGCAACATCAACGCCTACTGCGACAGCTACAGCCACAGCCACTGCTTCCGCCACAGCGACAGCAACCCCGACCGCCACCGCTTCGTCAACTCCGACAGCTACCGCGACTGCGACACCTACTGCCGCGGCACCTCAGACCCTCAACATCGCTACGCGCCTTAAAGTGGACATCGGCGAAAAGGCTATGATCGCGGGCTTCATCATTAGCGGGAACACCAACAAGCCGATCGCGCTCCGCGGCATAGGTCCGTCGCTCGCTGCCTTCAACCTGACTGGTCTTCTCCAGGATCCAATCCTGGAATTGCGTGACGCCAACAGCTCGATCTTCACGAACGACAACTGGAAGGACATGCAACGCAGTCAAATCGAAGGCACGGTCTACCAGCCGTCGGATGATCGCGAATCCGTTATTCTTATCTCGCTTGCGCCCGCTACCTACACGGCAATTCTAACCGGGAAAGGCGGCACGACCGGAATAGGCCTGGTGGAAGTTTACGACAACAATCCGGGGGTTGACGCGGAATTGAGTAACATCAGCACCCGCGGATTTGTTGACGGCCAGGATAACGTCATGATCGGCGGATTCATCCTGGGCAATAGCTCGACGACTGGGCGGATCGCGATTCGAGGGATCGGACCGTCCCTGGCCCAGTTTGGATTGAACCCGGTCCTGGCTGATCCGACTCTCGAGTTACACGACGCCAATGGAGCGACGCTTATCACCAACGACGACTGGCTCGATGATCCGACATCCGCAGCGCTCTTGACCGCGAACGGTCTCGCGCTTTCGAACAACAAGGAGTCCGGCATCTTCACTTCGCTGCCCACGGGGACCTTCACTGCCATCCTCGCCGGGAAGAACGGCGGGATCGGCATAGGATTAGTCGAGATTTACAACCTGAAGTAAGGCCGACGACAAACCGGCGGAAGCTGGATGACCGCGGAGACGCCTAAGACGCGCCGGCCGGTGACGGCTCCTTGGGCTGCGGGCTGGCCTGCGATGCATCCGATTCGTGATGCATGTGTCCGCTCCGCAGGAACGGAACGCGATCGAGGACCTTTTCCTGGAACCATTCGAGCGCGAGATAAATGACAGGAGTGATGTAAAGAGTAATGAGCTGCGAGACGATCAAGCCGCCGACAATTACAAGACCTAGGGGACGCCGCGATGATCCATCGGCGCCGTAACCCAGGGCAAGCGGCACCGCGCCCATCAAAGCGGCGAGGGTTGTCATGATGATAGGACGAAAACGCTCGACGCTGGCTTCATGAATGGCGGTGCGCAGGTCGTAGCCTTCGTCGAGCCTGTGCAAGGCGAAGTCGACGATCATGATGCCGTTCTTTTTCACGATGCCCATGAGCAGGAACAAACCGATAACGGAATAAAGCGAGAGAGTGGAGTTGAAGAGCCAGAGCGTTAGCAAGCCGCCCACCACCGCCGGGAAGAGAGTCGAAAGCACGGTCACTGGGTGGACATAACTCTCGTAGAGAATTCCAAGGATGACGTACATGACGAAGATCGCCGCGAGAACAAGGAAGGGCAGGGCTTGGAAGAGTTGTTGAAGGACGAGACCTTCGCCTTGCATCTCGCCCTTGACGGTCGGCGGCAGGACCTGGGCCGCGGTTTTCTCGATGAAACTAGTGACGTCGCCGAGCGCGGCGTCGGGCTTGGTGTCGAAGCCAAAGGTGACGCTGGTGAATTGATTGAGGTGATTGACCGCTTGCAACCCGAGCTTCGTCGTCGACTTCGTCAACGTCTGAATCGGAATGAGGGTGTCTTTTCCGTCGGGCCGAATATAAAGCTGGCGTAAGTCTTCCGGCTTCGACCGGTCAGCGTCTTGCACTTCGAGGATGACCTGATACTGATCGTCCGGCTGCTTGACGAGGTAGACGTAGTTTTGGGAATAGGCAGCGCGCAGGAGTCCCTGGAGCTTGCTGATGGAAACACCGTACATGCTGGCGCGATCGCGATCGACGTTGATGTCGAGGATGGGCTGATTGCGAAACAGATTTGAGCGCGGCGGCGCGGCGAAGCCCTCGTAGTTTTTCAGCTTCTCGCCGAGCGCATCCGCCGCGGCGTAAACTTCATCGGGGTCGATCCCGCTGATCGTGTAACTGTAGCGTCCGAACTGGCTGCCAGTCGCGCCGATGTTGATCTGCAGAACTGGCGACGGATTTAGGGTCGGGAAAATGCCGGGGATGTCGCTGAGCGTTCGCCGCAACTCCATCGCCACTTGTTCGATCGGCTTGCGTTGATCGGCGTCTTTCAAAAACAGGACGGAAAAAATACCGGAAGACCCAGCCCGTCCGCTGCCGGCGATGGTAAAGTATTTGTCCACCGCCGGATTGGCCTGGAGAAGGGAATCGAGCTTGTCCTGCATGACGCGCTGTTGCTGCGGCGAGGTTCCTTCCTGCATGAGCAAGGCGCCGCGGATCACGCCGCTATCGCCCGTGGGCAAGAGGGTGAAGGGCAGCGAGGAAAAGAAGAACCAGACGCCAACACCGCAGGCGATCAGAACTGGCACCGCCAGCCAGCCGTGATCCAGAAACCAATTGAGAGATCGGCTGTAAAACGCCCGGATCGGATCGAAGAAACTTTCGGTGAACCGTTCCATCCAGGTCCGCTTGTGCCCGGGCTCATGCTCGCGCAAAAGGCGCGCGCACATCAACGGCGTCAGGGTGAGCGAAACTAAACCTGACGCGAAAATCGCGACGATGATCGTGATTGCGAACTCACGAAAAATTCGCCCGAGCAATCCCGGCATGAAGGCGAGCGGGATGAAAACCGCCGCCAGGGAGAGCGTCATGGACAAAATCGTGAACGAAATTTCGCCGGCGCTGTTCAGGGTCGCGCGATAAATCGATTCCCCGTGTTCCGCGCGGCGGACGACGTTTTCCAAAAACACGATCGCGTCATCGACGAGGAACCCGATGGCCAGAGTGAGCGCCATCAAGGTGAGGTTGTTGATGGAATAATTCAGGGCCCACATGACGAGAAACGTCAGGAGGATCGACAGCGGCAGGGCGACGACCGGGATGAGCGTATCTCGCGCGCGCCCGAGGAAGACGAAAATCACCAGGACCACGAGGACGAACGCGATGAAAAGGGTGGCCTGCACGTCGGAGACCGAATGAACGATGCTCAGCGAGCGATCGAACGTCGGGATGAGATTGATCGATCCGGGCAGCTCAAGGCGCATTTGCGGCATGAGAGCGTTGATCGATCGGGCTACCTCGACCGCGTTTGCCCCGGCCTGGCGCGAAACGGCCAGAACAACTGTGGACGCCGGCGGATTATAGCCGCGCGCAAAAAAGTGACGGGTAAGGCGTTCGTCCTGGACGCTGTCGACCACGGTGGCGACATCGCGCAGGTAAACCGGCGCGCCATCTTTGCCGCGACCCACGATCAGATTCTTGTAGCCCTCGGCGTCAGCGAGCTGCCCATTCGGCCGCAAAACCAGCGACGTATTTTTTCCGTCGAACTGTCCCGCTCCCGAGTAGGAGGTGCCGGCCCGGATCGCGTTGGAAAGCTCGTCGAGCGTGATGTTGCGGGAGGCCAGTGCGGAAGGATCGACCTTGATCCGGATGGCGCTCTTAACGCCGAAAATCTGGACCTGCGATACGCCCGGCAGGATGTTGATCCGCTGCTGGACCTGAGAGGTCGCGTATTTGTAAAGCTCGCCGTCACTCAACGTGTCGCTGGTGAGCGCGATATACATGACCGGGGAATCGTTCGGATTGGTCTTCTGGAATTGGGGCGGTTGCGGCAGGTCGTTAGGCAACTGCCCACTGGCGCGCTGGATCGCCGCTTGCACATCGGTCGCGGCGTCGATGATGCTTTTGTCGAGATCGAACTGGAGAGTGATGTTCGTCGACCCTTGGGTGCTCGAGCTGGTGGTGAGGGTGAGGCCGGGAATTTGGGTGAACTGTTTCTCCAGCGGCGTGGCGATCGTGTTCGCCATCGTCTCCGGATTCGCTCCCGGATAACTCACGCTTACCGAAATGACCGGGTAATCGACAGCTGGCAGATCGTTCACGGCCAGCAGCTTGAAAGTCAGGATGCCGAAGACGATGAGCGACGCCGTCAGCAACATCGTCATGACGGGCCGTTGAATGAACGGCTTGGAAAGTCCGGAAGAAAACTGGACGAGCTTCCCACCCGGCGTTTTCTCGCCCGAGACGTCGTCGCGGTGTTCGCCTGGTTCGCCGGGCGGCGCGGTGCGCTCGTCCTGATCGCTCATGGCCTAACGACTCGCGCTCCCGGCCGACGAAGACGAAGGCTTCTCGCCTCCGTTCGGCCCCGCAGGCCGCGAATTCACTTTCATCCCGGGCGACAACTGAAGCTGTCCGGAAGTCACAACCATTTCGCCGGTCTGCACACCATCGGTGATGACGGTGAGATCGCCTTGCGTCTGGCCCGGTTTCACTTGTCGCAGCTCCAAAGTCGAATCGGATTTGACGACGAAAATATAAGGCCCGTTCTGGCCGATCTGGACGGCGGTGCTCGGCACGAGCTTCGCGTCCTTCAAAATGTCGAGAATCAGTCGCACTTTCACGAATTGCGATGGCCAGAGCGCGCGATCTGGGTTCGGCGTGACGCCGCGGAGCTTCACCGTGCCCGCACCGGCCTGGACTGCCTGGTCGATGAAATAAAGGGTGCCGGAGCGCGGCTCGACGTTGTCATCCTCAGCGTCGGTAACGACTTTCAGGTTTGGGTTGTTCAGGTACCGCCTAACGAGTGGTAGATCCGGCTCTGCCACCGTGAAGTCGGTGTAGATCGGGTCCATCCCCATGATCGTCAGCAGCGGCGTCGTCCCGCCGGGTCCGACGACATTCCCGACATCAACGTTGCGCAACCCAGCCCGGCCATCGATCGGCGACTTGATGTAACAGCGGTCGAGATTCACCTGGGCCGCGGCTACGGCAGCTTCGGATCGGCGCGCATTGGCCTGGGCCGTATCGTATTCCTGGCTCGCCGTGACGTTTTTCGCTTTCAGTTCCTGCTGGCGTTTGAGCGTCGCCTCGTTCAACGCCTGGTCCGCCTGCGCGGAAGCGAGCGCGGCCTCGTACGGTTTCGGATCGATTTGAAAAAGGAGGTCGCCCTTCTTTACGTCAGCGCCGTCCTTGAATTCGCGCGAAATAATCTGACCGGTGACCTGCGCTTGGATTTGGACCGTTTCGTAGGCCGCGGTGTTGCCGATTTCATCCAGATATAAGGGCACATCCTGCGTGCTGACTTTCGCCGTTGTCACAGGCCGGGGACCGGGCGGTTGAGTTTGCTTCGGACGATTGGCGATCGTTCGCAGAGTCAGGAGCAAAGCCACCAGGACAATGAGACCGCCGCCCCAGTAAAGTTTCTTGCGGCCAAATCGATGCTCCAGTTTTTCGACTGTGTCGCGCGCGAGAAGATTGGCTTTGGCCATGGTCGTCATGACAAACTGTTCCCTTTCGTCAGATCGGAATGACCATTGCGCACGCCATTCGCCGGTCGTTCCGCCTTATCCCTGATTTTCGAAAGGACGCTAATACAGGTTTCGAGATCGCGCTGGGAAATATCTTTAAGGAGTTCCGCGCGCAGGTCGTGAGCCGTATTAAAAATCTTGTCGAGAACCGCCTTTGAACGGCGCTGGAGATGAACGGTCTTGCAGCGCCGATCTTCGGCCGAACCGCGGCGTTCCACCCACCCGTCATTTTCCAGGCGGTCGAGTAAACCGGCGAGGGTGGCGCCTTCGATTCCCATCCGCGCGGCGATCTCTTTTTGGGTCAGCCTGTTTCCGCCCTGCGAAAGATGCATCAGGGTCCGCCATTTTCCCTGACTCAAGCCGAGAGGTCGCAACCGCTGGTCGAGCTTGGTTCGCCAGGCACGCGCGGTGCCGAATAGGACGAGCCCGATTTCGTTGATAGATGGCGGAGGCATGGTGCCGAGAATTGGTTAGCGTGCTAACGAATCCCTGTTTTCCCGGCAATGTCAACTAGGGCTCCCCCACCCTCGCTAGAATCACGGTGTGGTTCCGGTAATCGGTGAACCGCTCGATTGGCTCGGGCCGACGGGGCATCCAGCGCTCGGTTTCCATTAACTCGCGTTCGCGTTCCGCTTGGACCAGCAAATATCGCGCGTTTTCCGGCAGCTCGTCGAGGCGACTCACATAAACCAGGTGCGACCGAACATAAAACAGCAGCGGCTGAAAACTTGGATCGACGGCATAAAGCGTTTCGCCTTTTGGAACGAGGCTGTCGATCTTCGCTGCGATCGGTTTTACCTTCGCGCGCTTTTGGAGCGAAGGCACAACGGCAATCGCGTAGACGCACAACAAAACGCTGGCCGCGATCGCCGTGCCGATCACGAGCCGGCGACGCTTCGCAGCTTCCAGGATTTTGCCGCGCCATTCCACCTCGGGCGCCGATAGCGTCATCGCCACAAGCCAGCACGCTGGCACGAGCGCCGGCATCGAGTAGCGCGGCAAGGCGCCCGGCAAAAGATTCACCAGAAGAAATGGCAGACCGGCGCCCCAGCCCAGAGCCCGCGCCAGGTTGCGCTCGGAAGCGGTCCGCCATTTGGTTTTCAGAACGAGCGGAAGCAAGAGGGTCCAGGGTAGAAAATAAGCGAGACCGCGCGGGATATTCAGGAGCCAGCTCCGAAGTTTGAAGTCGTCGCCCGTGAAACGGCCCGTCATTTGCACGGCCCAGGTTTGTCCGACTGCGGCGCTCTCCATCGCCTGCCAGTATGGAATCGCCCACGCGGCGAAGATGGCGATCATGATTACGATGCCCACGACATGTTGAATGCCGAAGAGCTTGCGGAGTTTTTTTTCGTAGCAAAGCACCGCGACCACCACCGCGTAGAAAAACAAAAGGTGGACTGGACCTTTCGCCAAAATCCCGAGCCCAAGAAAAATCCAGGGAACCGTCCAGGTGAGCCATCCGGATCGGCGCTGTCGCCACCAGCTCAACCAGCAGATGAAAGCGAGGCCGAAAAGCGAGACATAGAGCGCTTCGATTTCGATTAAGCGGCCCTTCTCGATCATACCGACGTTCGCCAGCCAGATAAGCGCGGCCATGAGTGATCCGTCCGCGCCGAGTGCCGCGCGGGCGATTGTTAAGAAGGCCAATGCGACGAACAAGACGCAGAGGACCGATGGCAGGCGCGCCGTCCATTCATTGCGAATGCCGGTCAGTTTAAACGAGGCCGCGACGAGCCAATTTACCAGCGGCGGTTTGCGAAAATACGGTTCGCTGCCGACTTGGGGGACGAGGTAGTTTCCCGAGTCGAGCATCGTAACGGCCGGCAAAATTCGCCGGCCTTCCTCGCCCTTGATTTCGAGAGAGCCGAGGCCGGGCAGATAAATCGCAGCCCAGCAGATAATAACGAGACAGAACGAGGCGGCGCGCGACATCTCAGCGCCCATTGTTCGGCCGCCATCTTTCCCGGGTCAACCTCTGCTTGACGAAACCCCCTCGGAAAATTAGGTTACGCGCCTAGTCCGCGCTGGAAGGAGTGGGAGCTGGTATCCCACTCTTTTTCGTCTGCGGGCTACGTGTTTTATGAACGCCGAGTTTATTGCCATGCTGGATTACCTGGAGCGCGAGCGCGGGATCAAACGCGAGATCTTGCTCGAGGCGGTCTCCAACGCGCTCCTTTCGGCGTCGAAAAAAAGCGTCAGCGCTTCACGCGAATTGCGGATCGACATCAATCCGAAGACCGGTGAGATCCGCGCCCTGGCGAAGTTGCTGGTGGTCGACAACGTCACGAACCCGGCGGACGAAATTTCCCTTTCCAAGGCGCAGCGGATCGACCCGAACGCGGCGGTCGGTGGCGAAGTCGAAGTGGAAGTAACGCCGAAGAACTTTGGCAGGATCGCGGCCCAAACCGCGAAGCAGGCGATGATGCAGCGCATCCGCCAGGTCGAGAAGGAAATGATTTACGAGGAGTTCAAGGACCGCGCCGGCGAGATCGTCAGCGGAACTGTGCGACGCTTCGATCGCTCCGACGTGATTCTGGATCTCGGAAAATTTGAAGCGGTGATGCCGCAACGTGAGCGAGTCGTCGTCGAAGATTACAATGTCGGCGACCGGTTACGCGCCTACGTCGTCGCGGTCGAAAACGGCATTCGAGGTCCCGAGATCATCGTCTCACGCAGCCATCCGAATTTCGTCCGTCGTTTGTTCGAGCTCGAAGTGAGCGAGATCAATGACGGCACGGTCGAGATTCGCGGGATCGCGCGCGAAGCTGGTTACCGCACAAAGATTGCGGTGACGAGCGCGAATGAAAAAGTCGATCCGGTCGGCGCGTGCGTCGGGATGCGCGGCTCGCGGGTGAAGAACATCGTCCGCGAATTGAACAACGAGAAGGTCGACATCATTCGTTGGAGCTCCGATCCGAAAGAGTTCGTCCTCGAAGCGCTCAAGCCGGCGAAGGTGAAGAACCTTATTTTCGATCCGGAAAAGAAGAGCGTCCAGATTTCGGTCGATGAAGATCAACTTTCGCTCGCGATCGGAAAGAAAGGTCAGAACGCGCGGCTGACTTCGCGGTTGACCGGTTGGGAAATCAACATCGATCGGGACACGTCAGCGACGCATGCGGTCGAGCAGAAAGTGGCGCAGGCCGCCCAAACGCTTTCCGCCGCGCTCCCGATTACCGACGAACAGGCGCTCTCGCTCGTGAAATCCGGGTTCACGAACCTGGAAGGATTGCGCGACGCGGCGGTTGAAGATTTGGTGGAGATCCTTTCGGTGGACGAAGCGAAAGCGAAGGAGATCCACGAAGCGGTTCACCAGGAGACACCCGCGGCACAGTAAGCGCCGGTTGTTGGTGAACCGGCCATGGCCGCATTTGTAAAATTTTTTAATGGCAACGAAAACGACGAAGACCACAGCCAAACCCAAAACGGCGACCGCTCGCAAGCCGGTCAAGGCCGCGGCTCCCTCGTCACGTAGTTCGGCTCAAACCGAGTCGAAACACAAAGAACCGGCCAAAGAAACGAAGAACATCAAGGCTCACGCGCCGGCGAAAGTTAGCAAGCCAGCGGTAACGCCAGCTCCCGAAAACCCGAAGACGCACCCGGCTGCGCCAGCCAAACCGGCGACGAAACCCGTCGAGGCACCGAAAGCCGCCGCGCCTCGTAATATGGAAAGCGTTTCGCTCATCGACGAGAAAAAGCCGAAACCGAAACGTGCTGAGGGCGATGGCGCCGTGAAGCGCGCTACCGTGCTTCCGCCGATCTCGCGGCTCCGCACACCCGGCCCAATCACGACGCCGCCAGCTCCGCCCCCGCCCGCTCCCAAACCGGAAGCGCCCGCCGTTCCTGCCGAACCAGCCGCAACCGCTCCGACCGCCGAGCCGGAAGCCGACCAAAAAATCATCCACATCAAGCCGCCCATCATCGTGAAGGAATTGGCGTCGCAGCTCGGCTTGAAACCGCACCAGCTCATCGCGGAGCTGATGGCGCTGAACATTTTTGCGAACCTGAACCAGACGGTCGAGCCGGACGTCGCGACCCAGATTTGCCAGAAGCACGGCTTCGTTTTCGAAATGGAACGCCGCGAAAAAGGCGGGGGCGTTCACAAGGTTGAGCAGGTCGTAGTCGCACCGCCACCGCCGGTCATTGAGAAGGAAGAAGAGCTCAAAGTTCGCGGCCCGATCATCACGTTCATGGGCCACGTCGACCACGGAAAGACGTCGTTAATGGACGCGATTCGGAAAACCCGCGTCGCTGCCGGCGAAGCGGGCGGAATCACGCAGCACATCGGCGCTTACACGGTCGATTATAAGGGCGCGCGGATCACGTTCCTCGACACGCCGGGCCACGCTGCGTTCACCGCGATGCGCGCGCGCGGCGCGCACGTCACCGATATCGTTGTCCTCGTTGTTGCCGCTGACGACGGCCTGATGCCGCAAACGATCGAAGCGATCAACCACGCGAAAGCCGCGCCGCACGTGAAGATCATGGTGGCGATCAACAAGATCGATTTGCCATCGGCAAACATCGATCGCGTGAAGAAGCAATTGCAGGAGCGCGAGCTATCCCCCGAGGATTGGGGCGGCGAGACGATTGTCTGCGAAGTCTCCGCCACGAAAGGCACCGGCATCGATCATCTGCTCGAGATGATGGCGTTGCAGGCGGAAGTGATGGAGTTGAAAGCGTCGCCGACCGCGACGCCGCGCGGCACTGTGATCGAGGCGCAGGTGGAAGCGGGACGTGGACCGACGGCGACCGTGATCGTGCAAATGGGAACGCTCAGCATCGGCGATCCGTTTATCTGCGGCGATTTCGCCGGCAAAGTGAAGTCGCTCATCGACGACCGCGGCAAGCCGATCAAGGAAGCAGGGCCGTCGACTCCAGTGAAGGTGCTTGGCTTCAGCGGGCTTCCCCAGGCGGGTGATGAATTTCTCGTGATGGAATCCGAACGGTCGGCGAAGACGTTGAGTGAAGAGCGACAGCTCGGCCGGCGAGCGGATAAGCTGGCGGCGCCGCAACGCGCGACGCTCGAGAGCTTGCTCGAAGCGGCCGACGGCAAGAAGCATTTGCGGATCGTCTTGAAATGCGACGCGCAGGGCTCGCTCGAAGCGCTGACCGGCGCGCTAAGCCAGATCGAAAGCAAGAAAATCGATCTCGAGATCATTCACGCCGGCGTCGGACCGATTTCCGAGTCCGACATTCTGCTCGCGAGCGCGTCGAACGCCGTCGTGATCGGTTTCAACATTAAGGTCGAGAGCATGGCCGTGGGCGCGGCGAAGCGCGAAGGCGTGCAGGTCAAGCTCTACAGCATCATTTACGAATTGATCGACCAGGTTAAGGAAGCGATGGCCGGCATGCTCGATCCGGAACATCGCGAGACCGTCATCGGCCACGCCGAGGTCAAACAGGTTTTCAAGCTGAGCAAGGGCATCGTTGCCGGATGTCTTGTCACCGATGGCCGGATTGCGCGGACTGCGCGAGCCCGGGTGTTGCGCCGGCGTCAACCGGTTTACGACGGCGGCCTATCGACGCTGCGCCGTTTCCAGGACGACGTGAAAGAAGTCCGGGTCGGTCTCGAGTGCGGCATCAAGCTGGGAGATTTCAGCGAATATCAAGTGGGCGACATCATCGAGTGCTACTTGCTCGAGGCCGTCGCGCAGAAACTCTGATGGTTGAGAGTTTGTAGTTGAGAGTTGAGAGCCGCTTGGCCGGCCCATTCCGTTTCTCAACTACCAACTCTCAACTTTCCTCATGAAACATCGATTACTCCGCGTGAACGAACTTCTGAAGCGCGAGCTCAGCAGCATCATCACGCGTGAAATCAGTTTTGACGGCGCGCTCGTCACGCTGAACCAGGTGGACGTCACGCCCGACCTCAAGCACGCGCATGCTTACGTCAGCGTTCTCGGCAAGGAAGACCAGGCGAGCGTGATGGCGAAACTCGAGGAGCATCGCGTGATTCTTCAGACGGCGTTGGCGAAAGCCGTGACCCTGAAATACACGCCGCAGCTCGTGTTTCACCTCGACGATTCCATCGAACGCGGCGCGCGCGTGTTTGAGATCCTCCAGGAAATCGAAACGCCGGAGAAAGAATGAAGCAATCGAGCTTTGAGGAGATCGGCGCGGTCCTGCGGTCGCAGCAAACATTTGCGGTGTTGAGTCATGTGCGGCCGGACGGCGACGCGCTCGGCAGCCAACTCGGGCTGGGTTTGTCGCTTTCGAAGCTCGGCAAGACCGTCATGGTTCGAAACGAAGATGGTCTTCTGGAGAAATATGGTTTCCTGCCCGGCGGCGAATTTTTGCAGACACCATTGAGCGAGCCGCAGGATTTCGACGTAGCGATCGCGCTCGACACGGCCACGCAAAGCCGTCTCGGAACGGCGACCTCTCTCGTGCGGAGCGCGAAGACCTGGATCAACATCGATCATCATCCGAGCAATCCCGGTTACGGCGACCTGGTTTACATCGATTCGACCGCGCCAGCCACGGGCCAGATTCTTTTCGAATTAATCCAGAGCCAGGGACTGCCGATGGATGCAGCGATCGCGGAGAATCTCTTTGTTGCTATTTCAACTGATACCGGGTCGTTCCAATATCCGAACACGACGGCGCGCACGTTTGAGATCGGCGCCGACCTGTTGCGGTGTGGCGTGAACGTCGGGCGCGTCAGCCAGTTGCTCTACGAAAGTTATCCGCGGCGCCGCGCGGAATTGTTGCGGGAGCTTCTCGGGACGATGCGTTTCGAAGGGCAAGGCAAGGTCGCGAGCTTTAGCCTGAGCCTGGCAACCGCCGCCAAACTTGGCGCGAGGCCGGAAGACAATGAAGGCTTGATCGATCACATCCGCGCAATTCAAGGAGTAGTGATCGCCGTGTTCTTCGAGGAATTGGCCGAGGGCAAAGTGCGCGTCAGCATGCGATCAAAATCCGATGCGGCGGACGTGTGCGCGATTTGCGAAAAATTCGGCGGTGGCGGACACAAACTTGCCGCAGGCGCGCGGGTCCGCGGCACCCTGGCCGAAGTTGAAGAAAAAGTTCTGAAGGAGATTTGCGATGTCGTTGACTGCAACTCCTGACGGCGTCCTGCTCGTCGACAAAGCGGCGGGAATGACTTCGCATGACGTCGTGGCGATCGTGCGCCGGCGTCTGCAAATGAAGAAGGTCGGGCATTGCGGCACGCTCGACCCGATTGCGACCGGTCTTCTCCTCCTAACTCTAGGACGTGGGACAAAGATCCAGGATCTCCTTATGAGCGAAGACAAGGAATATTCCGGGACGATGATCCTCGGCGCGACGACGGACACGCAGGATAGCGCCGGCGAAGTGACGCAGGAACGGCCCGTTCCGCCGCTGGACGAGGCGACTGTCCGCGCCGCTTTTGAGAAATTTGCGGGCGATTTTTATCAGATGCCGCCAATGGTTTCGGCGATCAAGCAAGGCGGCGTGCCGCTCTACAAATTGGCGCGCCAGGGGAAAACGGTCGAGCGCGAGCCGCGACTGGTTCACGTATACCGCTACTCAATCGACCGCCTTGCCCTCCCCGAGATCGATTTCACGGTCGTTTGCAGCAAAGGCTTTTACGTTCGCACCTACGCGCACGACATCGGCGAAGCGCTCGGTTGCGGCGCGCATCTTAAGAATCTCCGCCGCACAAAATCCGGGCGATTTATCGTCGATGGTGCAATCACGGTCGAGGAATTGAAGAATTCCGAGCCGGTGGACATTCTGCCACGAATCCTGACCTTGCCGGAAGTTTCCCGGATGCGCGGCGCCTAACGAGACGATGCGCGTCCTGCGATCGATCTCCGAGCTGGCTGAGCTTCGCGGTCCGCTTTACCTGGCCATCGGCGTTTTCGACGGTGTGCATCTCGGGCATCAGGCGGTGATTTCAACTTCGGCGAAGCATGCCCAGGCAGCCAGCGGCACTCCCGTAGTCGTCACCTTCGATCCGCATCCGGTAAAAGTCTTGCGGCCAAGCGACGCACCGCATTTGTTGACCGCGACGCAGCACAAGATTGCGCTTATTCGCGACCTCGGCGTCGCGCACTTGCTGGTGCTGCATTTCGACAAGAGTTTTGCCGCGACGAGTCCGGAAGATTTTGTGCAACAACTCGTGGATGGCTCAAAACCGCTGCGCGAAATCTGCGTCGGGCATGAGTGGTCGTTCGGGAAAGGGCGAGCAGGCAATTTAGCGCTCCTGAAAAAACTCGGAGCGATCCACGACTTCAACGTGATCGGCGTGGAAGCGGTGAAGGTAAACGGCGAAGTGGTCAGCAGCACTGCGATTCGGCAGGCGATTGAAGCGGGTGATCTGGTCAAAGCTACCCAGATGCTCGGTCGCGAATACACGATCCTAGGCACAGTCGTTCGCGGCGAGCAGCTCGGCCGCAAACTCGGATTTCCCACGGCTAACCTGAGCGCGCACAGCGAACAATTCCCGCCGAACGGCGTTTACGTGACGGAAGCGCGGATCGGCGGAGCACTTTATCGCGGCGTGGCCAATCTTGGATTTCGGCCGACCGTTGCCGCGGGAAATCCGGAGCGGTTACTTGAACTTCATCTCTTCGATCTCGACCGGGAAATTTACGGGGAAGAAATGGAAGTGCGTTTTCTTCGTTATCTCAGGCCGGAACAGAAGTTCGCTGACATCGAGGCGCTCAGAGCGCAGATCGCGGCCGACGTCCAGCAGGCGCGGGAATCGTTTTCGATTCTACCTTGAACGGCCGCGCGAACGCGAGACGGCCGCCGCGAGTCCACCGAGCATTACGAGGAACCCCGCGGCTGCGGCGCCAATCCACATCCAAGTGACAGGCAGCATCGCCACGCTCGTGTAGGTGTCGATCGCGAACGAGGTGCCGCCGGCGAGCCAAAAAGCGGCCAAGCAAGCCGCCAGCGTGATTCCGAGGAGCAGAAAAGCGCGATACGAGCGCCGGACCTGACGGGCCGGAAGCTTCTGGACGACGCGGGCGGTGAAGCCAGCATCGTCGATGTATGGTGCGTCATCGCGCAACCGCGCATCCAGCGAATCTTCCTGAACTTTCTCGTCCATGTTAGTTAGAACCCCACGCCGACAACATCTTCTTCAACTTTTCGCGTCCTCTCAACACATTTGTTTTCACGGTGCCGAGCGGAATGTCCAGTACCCGCGAGGCTTCGTCGTGCGAGAGGCCGTTTTGGCAACACAAAACGATGGCTGTCCGCTCATGGACGGGAAGCAATTCCAGAGCGCGTGAGAGATCATGGCGAAGAGCGGGATCGACGGTTTGCGGATCGTGTTCGGCCTCGAGTTGAGCTTCATCGATGCCAACGAGTTCCTTTCTTTTTCGCGCTTCTTCCCGGAAACAGTTGTAGGCGATCCGGTAAAGCCAGGTCGAAAAACGCGCTTCGCCGCGGAAGCTCCGGAGGTTTTTGTAAGCGCGCAAAAAAGTCTCCTGCGCGAGATCGTCCGCGAGAGTGACGTCGGTCCGGACCAGATTGCGGAGCAGACCTCGGACGGTCGATTGGTGGTTCCGGACCAGCTCCGCAAAAGCGTGGTGGTCGTCATCAACAAGGACGCGCGCAACGAGGTCTGCATCTGCTAACGGCACTCGCCGATGCTAGGGCAACGGCGGCGCTTTGTCTGTGTCTTTGGGGCCTTCAAATTTCCAGACCAGCAAATACCCCACTCCGATAAGGAACGGGATGATGCCGATCGCCCAGGCACCACCTTCCCAGTCGTTGCAGGCGCCGAAGAAAATCATCAAGGCAATTCCGACCATCACCAGGACAACGCCGCGGCGGAAATCCGAACGAGCCCGGATGGCTGGCGGCGGAGCGAAGAGGGCGGGCGGGACGGCCTGACCTTTTGCCACCATTTCGCGAACGGTCCTATGAAGCGACCGGCTTCGCATATAACTGAAGAGCATGATGGCCGCGACGATCAGGACCGGCGCGCCGAACAAGGTCGAAAAGATAATGCCGACGATCGGGATGGCCATGAGCGCGCCGTCGTCCATATCGAAATCGTGGTCGCGATGGTCGTGGCGGTCACTCGGCGAGCGAGTGGTGTTGCTGAAATGGCGTTTCAGCTTTTTGGAAACGCTTCGCTCGATGGAATCCTCGTCATCCGGTGTGGCGCTGACCGCGGGTGAGATGCTGGCGCCGGCGGAGGCCGAGGCGACCGCGGTGCCCGAGGCCGAAGGCGCCGGCGTCGGGGATTGGCCGAACGCGGGCCAGGCGAGCGCGATCGAGCAGAGGCAGGTTAAGATTGCAGTTTTCATAGTTGTCCTTTGGGAGTGAGATGCGGCGCGGGGCGGTTTTGGATTCAAAAAAAGAGGCCCCTCCGGTGAGAAAGATGGAGCGGGTGACGAGACTCGAACTCGCGACGTCCTCCTTGGCAAGGAGGTGCTCTACCACTGAGCTACACCCGCGTCTGAAAAGGGGAATGGAATAATGGCGAGCACTCTGGGGGACGCAAGATTTTTGTCGTTGTAGCGACGCCGCTCTGTCGGCGTAACGAGCCTCCATTTGCAATCACGACTTTCGGACGGCGACAGACCGCCGTCGCTACAACTTTGCAAAACGGCATTTTGGTCGAGCGTCAGCCATGGTTGACCTGACCATCGTCCCCGCTCGCGAACGTTTCGCGGAACTCGCGAAGCAAGGGAATGTCATTCCGGTTTTTGTGGACTTCGTCGCGGATGGCGAGACGCCGGCGTCGGCTTACCAAAAACTGGACGACGGCGGGCACTCCTTCCTCTTTGAATCGGCAGAGCAAACGGAACAATCCGGACGCTATTCCTTTCTCGGCTTTGATCCGCGACTGATCGTTCGCGGCGAGAATCGCCAGGATCCGCTGGCCGCCTTGGAAAAGGTGATGGCCGGTTTCCGTTTCGTGGCACAGCCGGAGCTGCCGCGTTTCGCCGGGGGCGCGGTCGGTTTTCTCGGATACGACGTCGCGCGTTATTTCGAACCGGCGTTGCCCCAGCCACCGGAAGACGACCTAAAACTCCCGGAAATGATCTTCATGATCATGGGATTGCTCGTGGTCTTTGATCATCGTTATCGCCGGGTAAAAATCGTGGCGAACGCCTTTCTCGATGATCACAGTGACCCGGCGGCCGCTCTCGCCGCTGCGGAAAAGAAGATTCGCGAGGCGCTGGCGAAGCTATCGAGCCCCACGCATTTGTCGTTGATCGACGCCCAAAAGCCGGTCTCGCGACGCCAGGTTCGCAGCAACACAACCCAGGAGAAATTCGAAGCCGCTGTCCTGAAAGCGAAGGAACACATCCGCGCCGGCGACGCGTTTCAGATCGTGCTTTCCCAGCGTTTCGAAACTGAATTTACCGGCGATCCGCTCAAGCTTTATCGTTGCCTCCGCTTGGTGAATCCCTCGCCGTATATGTTTTGCCTGCGGTTCGGCGACTCGTTTTCGCTCGTCGGCAGCTCGCCGGAATTGCATGTCCGCGTGACCGACAACCTGGCTGAAGTCCGACCGATCGCCGGAACGCGCCGGCGCGGAAAAACTCCCGAAGAAGATGAGCGGAACGCAGCTGAGTTGCTGGCCGATCCAAAGGAACGCGCCGAGCACGTGATGTTGATCGATCTGGCCCGCAACGATCTGGGACGCGTCGCCGAAGTGGGCAGCGTGCGCGTCACGGAGCAAATGGTGATCGAGCGTTACAGCCACGTGATGCACATCGGCTCTCATGTTGTCGCGCGTTTGCGAAAGGACCAGTCCGCGTTCGACGTGATGCGGGCCACCTTCCCGGCCGGGACCGTTTCCGGCGCGCCGAAGATTCGCGCCATGCAAATCATCAATGAGCTGGAAAATAAAAAGCGCGGCTGTTACGCGGGCGCTGTCGGTTACTTCGGCTTTGATGGCGCGCTCGATTGCTGCATTGCCTTGCGCTCAATTGTGCTCAAGAACGGGCGCGCCTATTTGCAGGCCGGCGCCGGGATCGTGGCCGATTCCGATCCCACGAGCGAATACGAGGAGACCGTGAACAAGGCGATGGCGATGGTCGATGCGATCAGCCGGGCGAGCGATGAATAAGATCCTGATCATCGATAACTACGACTCGTTTACCTACAACCTCGTCCAGTATTTCGGCGTGCTCGGGTGCGAGGTGATCGTGAAGCGGAACGACGAAATCACGGTCGCGGAGGCGAAAGCACTCGCACCTGACCGCATCTGCATTTCGCCGGGGCCCGGCCGGCCCGAGAATGCTGGGATCAGCAATGAAATAATCCGCGCGCTCGGATCGAAGACACCGGTTCTTGGCGTTTGTCTCGGTCATCAATGCATCGGGGCCGTGTTCGGAGGTGAGATCGTTTCCGCGCCGCGGTTGATGCACGGGAAAACTTCGCCCGTTAGGCATCGCGGCGGCGGGGTTTTTAACGATCTTCCGAACCCGTTCGAAGCGACGCGCTACCACTCGTTGATCGTAGACCGCGACGCTCTACCGAGTTCGCTGGAAGTGACTGCCGAGACGGCCGAAGGCGAGATCATGGGCCTGCAACACCGCGAATTTCCGATTCACGGAGTGCAGTTTCATCCCGAGTCGGTCCTGACGGGCGAAGGCATGAAGCTGCTGGAAAATTTCCTCGCGCTGTAAAAACTGCGTGTCATCCCGAGCCGCGCAGACGGCGAGGGACCCCGCATTTGCAGATTGCGCTACCGCGAAGGGTCCGACGTCCAATGACGGCGGAGACCTATTGTTTCGCGCAAGCGAGTGAGCGCCTGAGAGGTCCCTCGCCGTCTAG
>DATBCW010000087.1:0-45825 GCA_036270255.1 Chthoniobacterales bacterium | reverse complement strand
CAATCCCGTCATCTGGGGACCGAGCTACGCGACCGGCGTTTCGATCGCCGGTCGGATCGGAAAATTCGATTATGCGGTGGAAATGAAAAACGCCTCGCTTTCCTCTCGACCAGAATCGTGGCCGATCACGCTGATGAATTTCGATCATCCGACGGTGAGCGGCCGCGTCGCCTACCGGCCTAACGAGATGTGGACCTTCGGGTTCTCCGGCAGCGACGGCGCCTATTTTCGACCCGAGGCGATGCCGACGTTACCGCTCGGACGGGAGATCGGCGATTACCACGAGCGCGTGTTCGGTCAGGACATCAGCTTCGCCTGGCACCATTGGCAAATCTGGGCGGAGTTTTTCGAAGCCCGTTTCGAAGTTCCGCGTTTCGGCGACGCCGACACCTTCGCGTATTACCTCGAAGCAAAATACAAATTCACCCCGCAATTTTTTGCCGCGATCCGCTGGAACCAGCAGTTTTTCGACGACGTAACGAACAGTCTCGGCGCAACGGCGCCGTGGGGCCGCGATCTATGGCGCACAGACATCGCGGCCGGTTATCGCTTCACCGCCCATACGCAGTTGAAGATTCAGTACAGTTTTCAGCGAGACAACTATGGTCAGCGTGATCTGGCCCATATGGTCGCCGCTCAGTTTACGGTGCGGTTTTAGAAGAGTGCTTGCCGCGCACCGCGCGCGAACCGAAATCCAGTTAGCTGAGCCGACTCGATGTTTTTGCTCAACCCGAGATACTGAAATCGCGTCCCGAGAAATTCGGGATGAAGCAGCGTTTGCAAGGCGCGCCGTTCGCTTTCTATCGGCGTGTGCCGGGCCAGTAATCCGGTCATGAAATGATGTTGATCGGTGAACCCGACTAATTTCAAGCCGGAGTTGTCCGCGCCTTCCGCGAGGGTGGTCCAATCGACGTGCGCGGTGATGTCGACGCGCCCGACGTCCTTCAAGGGCGATGAGACGGTCCGGTGACGCGCGAACGATTGCAGCGTTCCGGTCGTCCGTTCAGTCGCGTAGAATTCTGTTCGCGGATATCCGTAATCGACCCCGAGAACAAATCCGCGCTGCAATTTCTGCGCGACGCTTTGGACCCAATCCGATGCGGCAAGGTTCACCTCGGTCTCGTAAGCGACGTTTTCGATCGGCGGAATCTTCTCCAGAGCGGCGCGAAGCTGCGGGTCCGCGATCGGTTTTCTGGTAAAAGCGAAATTCGAGTCGTCCTCCGCCACGAACTTTTCCTGCCATTCTCCTTCAGGCTCGCGAACGATGAGCCGGACCGGCATGGAATCGATCAGCTCATTGGAGAAATGGACGCCGGAGAACGGCTTCAGGTTAGCGAGCGATTTGACCCAGGTAGTTTTGCCCCTGAATTCGGTCAGCGTTTCTTCCTGCCGCGCCTGCAAAATTGGGAACGGCTCTATGATGCAATAATGAAGCGTCGCAGGATATTCCCGCATCGCTGTCAGGACATCGTTCGCGAATTCACCATGATGGGCGCCTTGCTCGACGATCGTGAAATCATCCGGACGTCCCATCATTTCCCACATCTCCGCGAACTGCGTCGCGAGCATTCGACCGAAGAGCGGTCCGACACTGACGTTCGTAAAATAATCGCCGCGCCGCCCGATCTGGCACTGACCCGTACTGTAGTAACCGAACGCGGGGTGATACAGCGCCTGCTCCATGAACCAGTCGAAGCTCACCGGCCCGTCGCGGCGGATGGTCTCGCGAATGAAGGCGACGAGGTCGAGATTGCCGGGGTCCATCGGGTTGTTAAAAAAGTTAAAAAGGTTACATGGTTACAACGGCAAGCCGCTGTTCAAACTAACGTCGTGGTCTTTGTAACGTTGTAACTCTTGTAACCTTTCCTCGTCCGTCCCGCATGCCCGTTTCCTATCTTCCGCAAACGCCGGTCGAGTACTTCGAGCGGCCGCGCTGGTACAAGCGTCCGAAGTTTTATATCCCAATCCTGGTGGTGCTCGCCGCCCTCCTCGGGTTCGGAATTTATTTTTGGTATCTGACCAGCATTCTCACGGTCGAGGCCGGCACATTTGATCTCTCGAAGCTCGAGCAGATGGAATCCGCCAGCGTGATTCTCGATCGGAACGACAAGATCTTTGGCCAGATTTATGTCGAGAACCGCGAGACCGTTCCCTACGACCAGTTACCGCGCGATTTGGTGAATGCAGTGGTCGCGGTCGAGGACAACAAATTTTATCAGCACGGCGGCTACGATCTTTCCGGGATTGTGCGGGCGGCCTTGAAGAATTTCACGGCCGGACATGTCCGCCAGGGCGCGAGCACGATCACGCAACAACTGGCGCGCAACAGTTTCGCGCTTAAGGAACGGACGTTCCGGCGCAAACTGCTCGAAATTGCTCTCTCCAAACGGATCGAAGAGCGGTTCGGAAAACAGAAAATCATGGAGCTGTATCTGAACCGGATTTATTTCGGTGGCGGACTCTATGGCGCCGAGGCGGCGTCGCGCGGTTATTTCGGAAAACCTGCGAAAGACATGACGCTGTCGGAATGCGCCACGCTGGCCGGGTTAATCAAAAGCCCGAACAAACTTTCGCCCTGGACCGACCGGAACGCTTCACGTGAGACGCGGAATGTCGCGTTGGCCCGGATGCGCGATCTCGGGTTCATTTCGCAGGAGCGTTGCGAGACTGCGCAGGCGGAAGAAATCACAACCGGGAGCCGGCAAAGCGCGCAAGGACAGACCTACGCGGTCGATTACATCCGCCAGCAGGTCATCGCGGCCGTCGGCTGGGACCGCGCGATGAATGAAGGTTACCGGATCCACACGACGATCGACGCTGAGATGCAGCGGGTTGGTGAGGAATCGCTCAAGAAACATCTCGCGGAAGCGGAACAACACCCGGGCTACAATCATCCGACTTACGAAGTGTGGGCGAACCGTTACAAGAGCGCGAAGCAGCTGGCTGTTCCGAACGTCAATGTCGCCCCCGACTATTTGCAGGGCGCGCTGATCGCGCTCGATAACCAGACCGCCGGCATCCTCGTCTTGATCGGCGGCCGCGATTTCGAACACAACCAATACGATCGCGCGTTGCAGGCGCGCCGGCCGGCCGGCACGGCGATCAAGCCGTTCGTCTACGCGGCGGCTTTCGAGAACGGCTTGTTCCCCGGATCGCTGGTCGAAGATTCCGCGCTCGATAATCGTGCAGTCATGATCGGCGGCACGACCGGAATTCTCGGCGAATGGGGACCGGAATCGGAAGAGAATCGTTACGAAGGACCGATCACCGCGCGGGAGGCGCTCGTGAAATCGAAGAATGGCGCGACGGTCCGCGTCGGCATGACGGTTGGCGTCGACCCGGTTCTGCAACTTTGCAAAGCGGCGGGGATTAAGTCGCCGCTTCGGCCATTTCCCGCGACGTTTCTCGGCAGCAGCGAGATCACGCTGGCCGAGCTTGCCCTCGGTTACACGATTTTTCCCAACGGAGGGTGGCGTCCGAGCGCGCCTCACATTCTTGATCGAATCGAAGAGAAGGACGGCACCGTGGTGTGGGAAGCGCCGAAGGATCGCGCGCGGCAGACGGTCATTAAACCGGAGACAGCCTACGAAGTTCATTCCTGTCTGGTCGAAGCCCTTCAGTCGGGAACAGGCCGCGCTGCCCGGGAGAAATTTGGTCTCCAGAAATTTCCCGCCGCCGGAAAAACGGGGACCGCTTACGATTTCACCGACGCGCTCTTTGCCGGATATGACAGCTCGATCACGTGCGCGGTCTGGGCCGGATTCGACAAGCCGCAGAAGATTTATCGGGGCGCGTTCGGGAGCGAGATCGCGCTGCCCATCTGGGTGGATGTGATGAACGCGGCGAACGAACGCTATCCGGCAAAAGAAATTCCCGAGCCGAAAGGAATTCAGAAGGCGGAGATTTGTTTGCGCTCGGGATTACTCGCGACCGACAAATGTTACGACAACGTTAAGACGGCGAGCGGCGAAACGGTCCACAAGCGCACGACCTATATCGAGCTGGCGACTTCCGCCCAGATGCCGACCGAACCCTGTAATGTCCACGGTGAAGTGCGGACGCGACTCGTCCGCGATTTGCCGGCGTCCGGTTTCCCGCGGGCATCGCTTGCGGTTGACCCGAAGCAAGTCCAGCCGATTTCGCCGAAGGGTCCGGTGCTCATGGCCGAGAATGATCCGTATAACTCTGTCCATTCCACGGTGAAACCGAAGCCGGTCGAAAAGATCGAGCCGGAAAAGACCCCGGCCGTTGAAGAGACCCCGAAGTTACCTGATCCGACGAAACCAGTTTTGAAAGCGGAACCCGTGGAAACGCCTGCAGAAAAACCAGTCCGAAAAGCCGAAGCCGTGGAGCCGGAGGAAACGAAACCTGTGTTGCGCGCGGAACCAGTAACGCCGACGCCGTCACTGAAGAAGCCCGTTCGACGCGCCGAAGCAGTCCATCCCAGCGACGAAGTTCCCGAAGACTCCATCCTGCGAGCTACGCCGCCGCCCGCTTCGACGCCTGACGATTAACGATGGAGCCGAAGCCCAATTTTCGTCTCACCGTCCTCAATCCAGGGGGACGCGATGAAGCGCAGGATTTTGCGGACGGCGCCGGCGAAACGGCGTTACCGCATCCGCCGACGAACTTTCATGCCTACGCGGCGTGTACGCGGGGAAGTTTCCAGCGCGAAACGAAAGATGCGATGGCGCAGGCGACGCCAGTGTTGGTTTTGTTGCGCGGCGATTTCGGCTCATCCGAGCGGGCGGTCGACGCGCTGCAAGCGGCCGGCCGTTTCGTTGCGGTCTCGCTAAAGGAGACCGGGCTTCATCAAATCGCGGATCAACTCCAGAACTCGGCCCGCCTCGCGCGTTTTGTTCGGATCGTAAAAAAAGCGAATGGTTGTCTCGCACCGACGCCGGAAGCCGCGGATTTGTATCGCGCGGTGCGCGGCCCGGAGCACGTCGCGTTTATTCCGACGCCCTATCCGGTCGATGATCCGCGCTGGGATTTTTCGCGGCCGATCGAACAACGCGCCGGCATTTTCATCGGAACTCGCGAATGGGAGGTGCCCTCGAGAAACCATCTCGGCGCGTTGATGGTGGCGCGACAGTTGAGTGAGAAGACGGGCGAACCGGTGACGGTCTTCGACTGCGATGGCCGTCGAGGCGCGCGCCTTCTCTCTGAGATCAAGTTTGCTGCCGGCAAGCTGCGGGTGTTGAACAAGAAGCTCGGATACCCCGAATACCTGCGCGAGGTCGCGCGCCACAAAATCGTTCTGCAACTGGATACCAGCTTCGTTCCGGGGCAGGTGGCAGGGGACGCCTTGCTCTGCCGTATTCCGTGTGTCGGTGGCAACGGCGCGATCGATCGATTGGGGTTTCCGGACACGTGTGCGTTTGCGCGTTCGATCGACGAAGTCGGGAAGATCGGGGAACGCTTGCTCTGCGACGGTGATTTTTATCGGACAAATGTTGCAGCGATTATTCCTGCAGCCTCAAGAGTTCTCGGGTTCAAGATTGTCGCCAAACAGCTCGCTGAATTTTTCTCGGCCTAATTCGGCGGTCATCCCGAGCGAAGTCGAGGGACCCCGATGAGAGTCGATCGACCTTCCACGGGATCCCTCGACTATGCTTCGCTCCGCTCGGGATGACTGCGAATCGCTTCCAAATAATAATCTTCGAGCTGCCGCGTTTGGCCGGTTTGCTCGAAGTGTTTGTGGACGACCTCGGAGCCATTGCGCGCGATCGCGGCGAGTCCGTCGGGATTCGCGGCTCGCTCGAGCAAGGCGAGAGCTAGCGCCTCACCATCCCGTTCGCTCACAAGAATTCCACTGCGCCCATTCTCGATCGCCTCCGGGATTCCGCCATGCTCGGTAGCGAATACCGGAAGGCCGCTGGCCATCGCTTCGAGCATCGAATTCGGAACGCCTTCCTGGTTTCCGTCGCCGCCAACTTCGCTGGGATGAAGGAAAATGTGCGACTGATAGAAGAGTTCGCGCAGTTGGGTCTGCGAAATAAACCCGGGGAAGAAAACTTTTTCAGCGACATCGAGCTCGGCGGCGAGCTGCCCCAATTCGTTCCGCAACGGGCCTTCACCCGCAATTGTGAACGTCGACGTCGGATGCTGGCCCGCGAACTTCGCAAAGGCGCGCAGGCTCACCCGCAGTCCTTTCTTTTCAATAAGCCGGCAGGCTTGGACGAACTTCCATGCGCCGCTGGCCGGCCAGTCGCGGGTGCGAAACGGAATTTCGTCAACCGGGATCCCGGTACGCTGGAGCCGGATTTTCCCGGCCGGGCAACCAAGATTGATCAGGGCGCGGCCTAACGACTCGGACCGGACGAGAACCAGCCGCACCGCTTCAAGCATTCGCTGGGTGGCGGCGCGATAGCCCGGCTTGTCGAGGTTCACCATGACATCCGCGCCGTGGAACGAGACAACGGACGGCTTCGGCCACCTCTGGATCAGCGGCAGTAAATGGACTGCGATGTGGCCAAAATAAATGTGAAGCAGCTCAGCGTTAACCTTCGAGAGAATCTCGATCAGCTTGCGCACTTCGCCGTCCGAAATTTGCCAGGGCGTGTCGCGCACCTGCTTGAACCAGAATCGCCTGGCGAAATGTGTGGCCGGCTTTCCGACGACGGCGATTTTCTCGAACGGGTAGCGTTCCGTTTCCTCGCGTTTCTGCGCGATCACAAACGGTTCGACGCGCTGGAGTGACGTGATTTGCCGGTAGATGTGGAGCATCTCCGGCTTGAGGAACGTCGCGCAATAACAGGCGACTACGGGACGCGCGATGTCAGTCTCCTGCGGCATTGCCGCTATCTTAGCATGAGCATCCCCCGTGGGCGGGACTCGATCCAACCGCTTCCGTCAAAACTGAAACACGAAAAGCTTAACGCCCGTTATTTTCGACGGATTGTTCGGATCGTAGGTAATCGATTCCTGCGACGTGCCGTATTTGGCCGGCGCTTTCGGATTGAACATCTGGAAAAAGTTGCCGCCGCGAACTCCGCGCGGGATAGCTCCGCCGACAGGCGCGCGCTCGAGAGGCGGCGCTTTGCGCTCGGGAGTTTGTTTTTGTTTCTGGCGGACGACGGGCGCCCGATAGGTTTCAGCAAAGACGGAGCTGGCCGCGGTCGCGATCAGGCAAAGAACGAGCAGGCAGGTTTTCATAA
Source organism: Chthoniobacterales bacterium (assembly GCA_036270255.1). Taxonomy (GTDB): domain Bacteria; phylum Verrucomicrobiota; class Verrucomicrobiia; order Chthoniobacterales; family UBA10450; genus AV80. Next base: position 38,665 of record DATBCW010000087.1, on the reverse strand, counting down.
AGATGGAACGCCAGTTCAAGCAGGTCGGTTGCGGGAAAGCAAGTTAATGTCATCCCGAGGCTGGCGCAGCGCGCCGAGGGACCCCGCAGTTGGAAATTCCGCTACCGCGAAAAAATACGTGTCCACCGACGCAGTAGCCCGATTGTTTCGCGGAAGCGATTGAGCGCTTGTGAGGTCCCTCGGCGCGCTGTGCCAGCCTCGGGATGACGCGTTTGATTCGTGAAGTCTTGCCCGGTCCGAGTGTCCGGCGCACAATCAGGCGCGATGGATTACCTGGAAAAGGGCAGACGCGTTCTCGACGTGGAGATTTTTGAGCTCCAACGATTGCGGGAACGGCTCGACGAAAATTTTTCGCGCGCGGTGACGGTGATCAAGAATGGCCTGGAAGCGCGTGGCAAAGTCGTCGTGCTGGGCGTGGGAAAGTCGGGGCACATTGGCCGTAAGATCGCTTCCACTCTCACCAGCACGGGTTCGCCGGCGGTCGTGCTTGATTCCCTCGATGCTTTACACGGCGATCTCGGCATGGTCGCGGATGGTGATGTGGTCCTCGCCTTCAGCGCCAGCGGCGAGACGGAAGAATTACTGCGTGTCCTTCCCGCCATCGCCCGGTTTCAGGTGCAGATCGTCGCCGTGTGCGGCGATCCGGATTCCACGCTCGCTCAGAACGCCCACGTCGTTCTCGACGTGAACATCGAACAGGAGGCTTGTCCGCTGAATCTCGCGCCGACTTCGAGCACGACGGTAATGCTCGCGCTCGGAGATGCGCTGGCGATGGTTTTGCTCGAAGCGCGCGGTTTTCAGAAGGAAGATTTCGCGCGGTTTCACCCTGCGGGAATGATTGGGCGTAGCCTGCTGCTCCGCGTGCACCAGATCATGCGCCCGCGCCACGCCCTCGCCATGGTCGCGCCCGATTCTCCGATCCGTGCTGTCCTGAAGACCATGACCGACGTCCGCGCCGGCGCGGCCGTTGTCGCCGACGAAGAAGGCCAGCTTCTCGGCATTTTCACGCATGGCGATTTCGTTCGCCATTTCCAGTCCGACAACAAAATCGCGGACCGCCTCGTGGGCGATCTCATGACGCTGAATCCGGTGACCGTGCACCAGGACAAACTTGCCGTGGAAGTTTTGAATCTCCTCGAACGCCACCGCATCGACGATCTCGTCGTGGTGGACGATCACCAGGCCCCCGTCGGGATTGTGGATTCGCAGGACCTGACGAAACTTAAACTACTCTAACCCTGATTCAGGAACGACTGGCCGTCAGGGAATAGGTGTTGGACTTGCAGAAGGCGAAGGCTGCGATGCCATGCGAATGCGAATCTGCTGCAGGTGCTTCTTGATTTCCTCGCTGGGCAATAAGTCGTAGGCGCGTTGATATTCGATCTCCGCGCCTTTCAGGTTGTTCGCCTTGAACTCCACGCCGGCCAGCCATTCGTGCGACCGATATTCGCGTGGATACCGTTTCACCGCGGTCTCAGCCAGCCGCCTTGCTTTCTCATAATCCGAATTCCGGGAAGCCGTGTTGATCGCGCGCCAAAGCCGGCTGGCATAATCGGGTCGGTCCGTCAGCAGGTAGGCGACGAAACACCAGAGAAGAAAGAAAAGGACCGTCGAGACGATAATAAGTCGGCGGACCGTTTTCCGGAGCTGGTCCAATTGCGTCGCCACATCGGGCCGAATCTCCGGCGCTGTTTCTTCCGGGTTCGCGCCCGGATCAAAATCGTCCGGGAGCCCGGGGCCTGGATCTTTGAGAATGCGCAACGCTTCTTCCGCCTGGTCTTCCCTTACGAGGAGACGAATCGGAACGGCGACGGCCGCTCCGCTCAAATCATGCGAAGCTTCGTCGGCCAACTCACATTCGATCCCTCGATCGTTCAGAAGGGATTTTGCGAGGCCTGCTTCCAGGGGACTGTCGAATACGAGCAGAGTTACCATCTGTCCGGGCGCGTCACATCACGGTCCACTTCGGGCGGCGAGTTTTCGCGTCGGTTTCCCAGATGCGGAGGCCGCCAAGGTAGCTGTTGCGATTGTCGCCGCGTTCGAAGCCGGCGGGAAGCGGACCGAGTTCGTGAATGAGGCCGCCGCCGACCACGACGTAATCGGCGATGAACGAGAGCTTGAGGTGTTTGAGACAAAAGAGAACGTGACGCGTCCATTCCTTTTTGCCGAGGCGATCGAAGCCCATCTTGCCAAGAACATTCTCGATGATTCCATCTTCGTAAGGCAGGTCGCCGAGCTCGAGCGGTAGAAGGTTTTTTTCCCAAACCAGGGCAGAGCCGAGTCCTGTGCCGAGGCCAAGAAAGAGCATTCGTCCGCCGCGATAACTGCCGAGCGCTTGCATCGAAGCATCGTTCAGGACGCGGGTCGGCTTGCCTAACGACTTGCTGAAATCCCAATCGACCCAGCCGGGCGCGAGATGTTTTGGATCTTTCTTCACGCGGCCTTTCTTTACCGGGGCCGGAAACCCGACCGAGATGGCGTCGTATTTCCATCCTTCAGAATGCTTCTTGATCTGCGCGGCCAATTGCTTCGGCGAAAATTTCATCCCCGAATCGAATTTCCGGGTCTCGCTGCGCGAGATCATCAGCTTCACGGATGTGCCGCCAATGTCGGCGACGAGAACCTTCTTCTTCATCGCGACCTGCCAGCGCGCGAGCTATTCGCCGAAGCCGAACTTCTGGAAGAACCCGCGCTTCTCCGGTTTCGGACCAGTGGCGGCCGGGGGCCAGCATTCGACGATCTCCAGGGCGAGGAACCGGAATAAAGTCAGCCGCGCGAATTTGAAATCGAGCCGCAGATTTTTCGCGATCTGGGCGACGGAGCGGACGCCATTGAATTGCGAGGCGAACTGCGCTTCGGCCACGGTCAGGCGGAGGTTCTGCACTCGCTCGTAGCCGTCGCGCGTGTAAGCGGGAACTGAACCCGACTCAATGTCCGGCGTTTCGCCCAACTCCTGGAACTGGATGCAACGCAAAGTGGTCAGCGCCCAATGATCGATGTCTTCCTCGCCTGGAATGTCGCGCGCGAATTCCGGCACGGTCTCGCTTTGCTCGAAAACGAACCGGACTTTCTTCGCGGTCCAAAGCTGCGCGAAAAGTTTCTGGCCGTAGTGCTGAACCAGTTGCACCGCCGGTTCGTGCAGGATCAATCCTTCTCGGGCGAGCGTGAGGAAAAGCGGGCTCCCGGTTTCGCGTTGTTCGGCGCGGCCTTTCTCAGTTTGTTCCGCGTCCACGTTCACCAATGTGATTGGCGCTTCCGGGCAATAGAGAACCGGGTCTCGGGTGGTCACCAGGACAATGGCGCCGTCCCGAGCGAACAGTTCGATGTCCGCTTTATTCCAGAACGAACGCAGCGTGCCGGTGAGTTTTTCTTTGCCGATGGTGTGAAGCGCGCCGTTGAGCGAGAAGAAGCTGCTGTCGCCGGAGAAAAACGCGCCGTTAACTGGCAAACGCACTTCGTTAGCGGCCGGTGCTTCAGAAGATTGCGGGACCTCAGGAGACTGGAAGGATGAGGGCGCACTCGCCGGTTGCGATTCCCATGTCGAAGCCGTGACCGGGGCGCTCCACCAGGCGTCGCTCGTGCCGCCCGCGGCCGAAGCGATCTCGGCAGTTTCCGCCGGAGGCGTCGCTGGTTGATCCCCGGACTCAGGCCAAATCGGCTCCGACGTCGCGCCGAGCTCGGGTTCAGTCGGGGGCGCGACTTCATCCTGCGGCCAAACGGGCGCCGAAAATTCCGACGCATCGGAAGAAGCCGGTTGTGCTTCCGGTTCAACGATTTCGTTCTGCGGTTCGGCCGGTTCGTTCGGATCCTTGGGCATGTAATTCTCCACCGTTTTGATTAGCAAATCAGATGTGAACGGTTTGTTCAACGATCCTATCACACTCGGGCTCTTAATCTCATCGGCGGGCAGATCGGTCCCGAAACCGGACATGTAAACGATCGGCACGCTGGCCGTCGACGCATTCTCCGAAAGACGCTGGCAAACTTCGTCGCCCTTCATGTCGGGCAACACATAATCGAGCAGCACCAGATCGGGCGGGTCGCTCGCCGCGGCGCTCAGACCTTCCTGCGCCGTCGGCGCGGTTGTGACCTCGCAATTCGCTTCCGACAAAATCTCTTTCACGAAACTCAGCAGCATCAGGCTGTCGTCGATCACCAAAACTTTGCGCGTGGCGGACTGGCGTTTCGCGGGCTGGGTCGAGTTTTTATGGCGAGTCTCATCGATGCTCCGGACTGCTTCCATGAGAAGCATCTGCCAATCATCCGTGATCGTGCGCGGAGCCGGCCCGGCGCCGGACACCTGGGAAACCTGGCCACCTTTCCAATTTACGATTTCATTGAACGCGGCGACGCCTGTCTTGCCCGGCGCGGTGGCGTGCCGGACTTGTCCAGCATCGAAATAAACGCGGGCTTTCTCGCCTTTTGGCCCGGTGAATTGAAGCACAGCGGACGTCCCGCTCATGCACTTGAGCTGGATAATATCGGCCAGGTGCAGATCGCTCAGGGTTCCCTGAAATTTCTCGCCGGCCTCGCTGCCCGCCGGTGACAGCAGCGCCTGCACAAGGTCGACGAAATCGCCATGCGGAAATGGTTTTTCCAGGAAATGGATTGCACCGAGATTGGCAGCCTTCTCCCGATGAGCGGCGACGTGACCGGTCAGCACGATCGCGCGGGCATTCGGGTGGCTGGTTCGCAGATCGTAAAGAAATTCCGGGCCCAGATCGGGGACGGCTTCCGCGTCGAGCACGAAGAGATCCGGCTTCGCGTTGACGATAATGCCGTTGGCCTGGGCGAGGGTCGGGGCGACATCGACCTCGGCGGCGGGGGCGGCCTCGTGAAGAGCGGCGTGAATTTTTTCCGCCAGCTCCAGGTCCGGCTCGAGAAGAAGAACGCGGCCGCGGATAGCGGTCTCGTCAGCGGAATGGCTCGGCGTCGCGTCGTTCACGATGAAATCGGCGCGGGGGTCTGCGCACTTGGGCACTCACGCCACGCCTAAGGGACAGATGCCTGCTTCCGCGGAAATGGAAAGCGGTTTTTCAATTGGAGGGGACGGGCTCTGTCCCGTCCGATTGATTTGGACGACACAGCGGTCGTCCCTCCAAATTAATGCACACCCGCCGTAACGCCGTGACCGCTATCGGTCTTGACGCTCGTCGAGCAGCTGCTGAGTCCACCGAGCAGCACAACGGCCGCAATGAAAGAAAGTAAGATTGTTCGCATATCGATTTCCTTTCCCTTTAATCGAATTCAAGCGGCGGTTTGGGCGCATTATTCGCGTCTAAACCGTTCGGCCAGTTCGCGCCGGCTCACCTTGCCCCGCTCGTTGACCGGGATTTCTTCGACGAAGAAAATCCGTTTTGGGACCTGCCAACCGCTCAACCGTTGCCGGCAGAACTTCAGCAGATCTGCCTCGCAAACTTCGGGGCTCCCCGCAACACAAGCGGCCACTTCTTCGTTCCGCAAAACCGATTCGCGCCCGAATACGACCGCGCCGCGGACCCCGGCGAAGCGCAGAAGTTCCGCTTCCACTTCCGCCGGGTTCACCTTTTTTCCAGCCACGTTGATGACGTCGGACACGCGGCCCACGATGCGGAACCCGCCGTCCGTTCTGCTCAATAAATCGTCCGGCGCAAAGTATCCGCCGGCGAGTTTGTCTTCATCGGGCTCGGGAAAATAACCGTCGCCCGCGGCGGCACTTTGAATGCGAATCCGGCTTGCCGCGGCGCCGCGTTCGAGCAACTGAATTTTCACGCCGTCCATCGGCGGTCCGACAAATCCATCTTCATCGAGCCGCGCTTCGCGATCGTAACATATCCCTCCGCACTCCGACGAGCCGTAGAACGAGTGGATTGATTGGCCGAATTTATCGCGAAATTTGCGCGCGACCTCGAGGGACAACGGTGCGCCCGCCGAAATGCAAAGCCGCAGTTTCGGCAACGCGGGCGAAGCCGCCATCTCGCAAAAAGCCTGGTAGAAAACCGGCATGCCATGAAAAACGGTCGCGCCAGTGGTCGCAAGATCGTCGAGCATCGCGCGAGGCATTCGATCGCGACTGACGACCATTGGCACTCCGCGAACGAGCAGCGGCGTGACAATGTTGCTGAAGCCGTAGGAATGCGAGAGCGGAATCACCGCGAAACTCACGTCATTACCGCCGATTCCCATCGTGTCGCAAATCTGAATGCAATCGGCGAGGAGTTGCTCGCTCCGAAAACGGATGGCGCGCGGGGCCGCCGTTGTGCCGGACGTAAGTTTCAGCAATACAGTTTGTTGTTTCTTCCAATCGCCGCTGGCGCAAATGCGAAGCGCGCTTTCGCGTTGTTGCGGCGTGATCGAACTTTCGAGCGGCAGGGCGACCACGCGCCGCCGCAGCGCCGCGAGCAAGTGCGAAGGCCAATCAGGATGGTTACCGACATCGATCGGATAGACCGGACCCACAATCGCGTCCGCCAGTTCCCGGGCTCGGTCTTCGATGGCGTTAAACGTTCGCAGCACTTGGCCGCGCGTGTCGAAAATGGCGGGCGAGGCGCCTTTCCGCGCCAGCGTTTTCTCCCAAGCAGCGAGAAGCGCGTCGTCCGATTTCATCCCTTGCGCGAGAGCGGGACCGCGCTACAGTTCGCCCCTCGTTTCCAAACATGAAAGCGGACATTCATCCAGAATATTACGAGACCGATATCGTCTGCGCTTGCGGCGCTGTCTATCACACGCGCTCGACCAAGCGGGACATTAAAATCGGCATCTGCGCGGCCTGCCATCCGTTTTTCACCGGGGAACAGAAGTTCGTCGATACGGCCGGACGCGTGGAGAAATTCGCGCGGCGTTACGGTGGCACCAAGGCCGCCCGCGCTCCGAAGAAAGCTTAGCTCTTCTGTAGCCGTCTCGCTGTGCGAGACGCCTTTCCGGCCGCTGAGACGGCTGCCTCTACACTCATGGACTTTAATTCCCTGATCGAACGCAAACGCGAGCGTTTCGCCGAGCTCGAACGCGAGATCGCTGACCCCGCGCTTTTTGAAAACCGGAAGCGCGCCAGCGAGATCATGCGGGAGCATTCCAGCGTGAAGCAATTGCTCGCGAAGTGGGAGGAATTGGAAGGCGCCCGCGAACAACTGGATCAGAATCGCGAGCTGGCGGCATCGAACGACGTCGAGATCGCCGCGATGGCCGAAGATGAAATCCCCGATCTGCAAAAACGGGTCACCGACCTGGAGCGCGATTTCCAGATCGCATTGCTCCCACCCGATGAGGATGAAGCCCGGGACGCGATCGTTGAAATCCGGGCCGGGACTGGGGGCAGCGAAGCCGCGATTTTCGCCGCCGATCTTTACCGGATGTACAATCGCTATGCGGAAGCCGCGGGTCTGAAAGTTGAGGACCTGGAATCGAGTCCGTCTGAATTAGGCGGACTGAAGGAATCGATCTTCCGGGTCTCGGGCGAGAATGTTTTCAAAACGCTCCGGTTCGAAAGCGGCGTCCACCGGGTTCAGCGCGTCCCGGCCACTGAAGCACAAGGCCGCATTCATACTTCGACGGCGACCGTCGCTGTTCTTCCCGAAGCCGAGGAAGTCGATTTGGAATTGAAACCCGAGGATCTGCGGATTGAAGTCTGCCGCGCCGGTGGCCCCGGTGGTCAGGGCGTTAACACAACCGACTCGGCCGTTCAGGTCCTTCACATTCCGACTGGCCGGATCGTTCGTTGTCAGGACGGGCGCAGCCAACAGAAGAACAAAGAAAAAGCGCTCAAGATCATGCGAGCGCGTCTGCTGGAGGACAAACGGCGCGAAGAGGAAGAAAAATATTCCGCGCACCGGCGAAACCAGATTGGCTCCGGCGGACGCGAAGAAAAAATTCGCACCTACAACTACGCTCAAAACCGCGTCACCGATCACCGAATCAGCCTGACGCTGTACAATCTCGACCGCTTCATGGAAGGCGACCTCGATGAAATGATCAAATCCCTCCAGGCCGCCGATCTCCAGGAGCGACTAAAAGAATCGTCGGTCACCGCGTGAACGACGCGTTTCTGCAAGCGGCCATCGAAGAGGCGAAGAGCGGATTGCGCGAAGGCGGGATCCCGATCGGGTCGGTGTTGGTGTACGACGGGAAGATTATTGGACGCGGGCACAACCAGCGGGTCCAGCGCGGCAGCGTGATTCACCACGGCGAGATGAATTGTCTGGAGAACGCGGGCCGGCAAACTGCGGCGATTTACCAGCGCTGCACGCTCTACACCACGCTATCGCCCTGTCCGATGTGCACCGGCGCGATCCTGCTTTACGGGATTCCGAAAGTGGTAATCGGCGAAAACGCAACGTTTCTCGGCGCCGAGGACTCTCTCCGCACCGCCGGCGTCCAGGTCGAAGTGGTCCAGAATGCCGAATGCATCCAAATGATGCGCGACTTCATCCAGCAAAATCCAACGCTTTGGAATGAAGACATCGGGGTCTGACGATGACGGTGCTGGAACTCTTGCAACGCACCACCGGATTTTTCCAAAAAAACGGCGTCGAAAGTCCGCGATTGAACGCGGAACATTTGCTCGCGCACATCCTGAAACGGAAAAGGATCGAGCTTTATCTGGAGTTCGAACGCGAGTTAACCGAGACTGAATTGGCGCCGTTGCGGGATCTGGTCAGGCGGCGCGGGCAAGGCGAGCCGCTCCAGCATTTGCTTGGAACAGTCGAGTTCGCCGGTCAAACTTTCCTTTGCGACAAACGCGCTCTAGTTCCGCGTCCAGAGACAGAGCAGCTCGTCGAGCTGCTTCAATCGAGAATCGACAATCGAGAATCGAGAATTCTCGATGTCGGGACGGGCAGCGGAGTAATTGCGCTAAGCTTGGCCGCCAAATTTCCGGATGCGAAAGTAACGGCCACCGATTTGTCCGATGAGGCGCTCGCCCTCGCCCGAGAGAATGCGGAACGTCTCGGCCTAACGAGCCGGATCGAGTTCTTCAGCGGGGATCTGTTGCTACCCGTGAATCACGTATACGACTTGATCGTGGCGAACCTGCCATACGTCGCGGCGGGAGATCGCGCGACGCTTTCGCGCGAGGTGTTGCACGATCCGGCGGTGGCGCTGTTTGGCGGCGAACGCGGCGACGAGATCGTCCGCAAGTTGATCGACGAAGCCCGTTCTCATCTCACGACAGGAGGATTGCTCGCCCTGGAAGTCGGGATCGGGCAGGCAGACGATCTGGCCGCGCTCATGGCAGAAAAAAATTATCACGACATCAAGACGGAACGCGATTATTCCGGTGTGATACGATTCCTTTTTGGAAGGTATGGATAAGATTCTCATTCACGGCGGCCGGCCGCTCGAAGGTTCGATCAAGATCAGCGGTTCGAAGAATTCGGCCCTGCCGATCGTGGCCGCGACGCTCCTGACACGGGAGCCATGCATCCTCCATCGCGTGCCGGACCTGAGCGACACGCACTACATGCTCCAAATCCTGACGCATCTCGGCGCGCAAGTGGAACGGGCCAGCGGCACCGTGACCGTGACGGCCGAGAAAGTGGAATCGGTCGCGCCTTATGACGTTGTGCGGAAAATGCGCGCATCCGTTTGCGTGCTTGGGCCGCTCCTGGGCCGTTGCAACGAAGCCACCGTCTCCATGCCAGGCGGCTGTGTCATCGGCGATCGCCCGATCGATTTGCACCTGAAAGGATTTGAGGCGCTTGGCGCGGCGGTGCGCGTCGAAGGCGGCAACGTGAAAGTTTTCGCGCCGAAATTGGAGGGTGCGGTGGTGAATCTCACCGGCAAATTCGGTCCGACGGTTCTTGGGACGGACAACGTGATGATGGCGGCGACGCTCGCGGAAGGCGTGACAGTGATCGAAGGCGCGGCCACCGAACCCGAAGTCGTCGACCTCGCGAATTTCCTGAACAAAATGGGCGCGAAGATTGAAGGCGCCGGCACGCGGCGTTTGATCATCGAGGGCGTGAAAGAATTGCACGGCGCCGAGCACGACGTGATCCCGGACCGAATTGAGGCCGGCACGTTCCTAATTGCCGGCGCGATTTGCGGGAAAGGCGTGACCGTGAAACGCGTGATGCGCGATCATCTCACCTCGCTTACCGACGCGCTCACAACGTGCGGTTATCAAATCCAATGGGCGCACGATTCGATCACGGTTTCACCCAACGGCGATCGGAAACCGATCGAGCTGGCGACCGAACCGTATCCCGGTTTTCCGACCGACATGCAGGCCCAGATGTGCGCGCTGCTTTCGACGACGGAAGGGATCAGCGTGATCACGGAAAACGTTTTTCCTCAGCGTTACATGCACGTCGCCGAGCTGAAACGGATGGGCGCGCACATGCAACTCGAAGGGGCGAGCGCGATCATCACCGGCGTCGATCGGTTGTTCGGCGCGCCGGTCATGGCGAGCGATTTGCGCGCGTCCGCGGCGTTGGTCCTGGCTGGATTGAAAGCCGAAGGGCGAACGGAAGTGAGCCGGGTGTATCACATCGATCGCGGTTACGAGCATCTCGATGAAAAACTGAGCGAGCTGGGCGCTCACATCGAGCGCGTAAAGGCGGACTAGGCGCGTCCGTTCTTCTGTAGCCGTCGCCCTGTGGGCGACGAACGCGTTTGGAATTGCACGAACGCCGTCCTTGCGCTTCGCACAGCGAAGCGGCTACAGAAGCCCACGCAGCGTTTTCATATTCGCGACATCTTCGGCGAGGTCTTTCCCTTTCGGCGTCTCCAGCACCTTTGGAATTTTTCGGAAATGCCGGTCGCGCATGATGAATCGGAAAGCATCGAGACCGATTTTGCCTTTCCCGATGTGCTCGTGACGATCGACGCGAGAGCCAAGCGCCGTTTTTGAATCGTTGAGATGCAAGGCTGCGAGCCGATCCAATCCGATTACCCGATCGAATTCGCGGAATGTTTTCTTCACACCGGCTTCGCTCCGGATGTCGTAACCTGCCGCAAAGACATGCGCCGTATCGAGGCAAACGCAGAGCCGTTCCGGCTCACGCACGTTCTCGATGATCGCCGCCAGATGCTCGAACTTGTCGCCGAGACATGACCCCTGGCCCGCCGTCGTTTCGAGCGCGATCTTCGTTTTCACCTTCGGGATCACAGCCCAGATCGCATTCAGCGACGCGATAATCTTTTCGAGTCCGGCGTCTTCGCCGGCGCCGAGATGCGCGCCCGGATGCATGACGAGAAACGGCAGCTCCAGTTGATCCGCGCGCACGAGCTCTTCCGATAACGCCCGGAGCGAGTTGGCGTGAAATTGCGGATTCGTGGCCGCGAGATTGATCAGATAATTCGCATGGGCAAAAGCGGCCTGCACTTCTTTCCGCTGCCCGTGATCGAGAAACGCTTTGATTTCTTCCCGCAACAACGGCCGGGCAAACCACTGCATGTTGTTCTTCACGAAAATCTGCATCGCCGTGCAATCGATCGAACGAGATCGCTCGATCGCGCGATGGACGCCACCACCGATCGACATATGAGCGCCCAGGAGAATTTTCGATTCTCGATTTGGAAAGCCCGGCCTCGCTCGCTGCGCGAGCTGCGTTACGGCGAATTTCGATTTAGAAGGCCTCATGAATGAACCCCAGATGAAAGATCGAACGAAACAATTCGCGTTGCGTGTCCTAAAGATGGCCGATGAACTGCCGACCAGTCGAAGCGGTAACGCAATCGCGAATCAAATCGTCCGTAGCAGTACGTCAGTGGCGGCAAATTATCGTGCGCTGTGCCGCTCCAAGTCGCGAGCGGATTTCATCAACAAAACAAGCATCGTTGAAGAAGAGGCCGATGAAAGCGGCTTCTGGCTGGAAATGATCGTCGATGCCGGATTGATGAGCGCAACGCGAGTGAAACCGTTGCTCCAAGAAGCGAACGAGCTAACCGCCATGCTTTTAGCCAGTCGTAGGACCGCAATCCGACGCGACCGGTGATCCCCAATTCGAAAATCGAGATTCGTAAATCGAAAATTCAGAATCTTTTTGGGTGCCAATTCGGTTTCGCGATCGGGCCTTCGCCTTTGTATTCGAAAAGTTTGTAGACCGGCGTCAGCAGCACGCCGGCGCCGCCGGCTTCGATCCGGACGTCGAAATCGAGCCGGTCTTCGATGAAATGAATGTCGCCGTGACCGACCATCCCGAAAAGTTTGCCGGATACTTTGAAGTCGTCGGTGTGAATGATGCCGTCCTTAATCTTGAACGTAGACCTGGCTGTCTTAGCGATGCTGTAGCCGGCGCCGGGAATAATCGCCGAGGTGAGTTCGGAGAGCGGGCCGAAGATCGGGATCGCGAAAACATCGCCTTCGGTCACGTTCGCGGTGCCCTGTCCCTGCATCGTGCGCGCGTCGCTTCCGACGCTCGTCCATTCGTAGGCGCCGCTTAATTTGCCGCGCGTCGTCTTGTATTTGAAATAGAGATCGGCGAGCCGCGGGAAGTCGACGCTTTCGAGGGTAAGATTCGCGTGATAGCGCTTATCGTTTTGCGCAAGCGAGACGTCAGCTCCTCCGCGCACGTCGCCGCCGAAAAGTTTTCCATCGATGTCGAATAACTGGAGCCGGTTATCAGTGAAGAGAAGCCGGCCGGACACGCGATCGAACGGCAGGGTCTTGCCGAGAAAGCCGTAATCCATGCCCGTCGGGGCATCGACCTTAACTTCGATGTGGTCGTTCTTGCCGTGAAAATGGAAGACGCCGTTGACGACCAGATTCGGTGGGTGCCGAAATTTGTAGTCGACGACTTCCTTGAAATATTTCGGATCGACCCAGACGATCGCGTCGGTCAATCGAAGCGCGCTCCTGACATCTTTGAAGCGTATTTCGTGGTGCGCAAAATCGTAGGCGATCGATCCGGTACCTGAGCCTTCGTCGCGGACGACGCGAAGATTGTTGAGATTGAGCGCGCCGTTCTCCAGACGCAAAACCGCGCTGGCTTCGTTCATCCAGGCGCCGCGAAAACGCGTCCGCTGGGTTGTGATCGCGCCATCGCCGGTCCAGGTTTCCGGGTTGCGACCCGGACCACGCACGGTGAGACGAATGGCGGGCGGCCGGCTCCATTCCCATTCCGCGAGGAAATGTGCGAGCTCCGGTGACGGAGCGAAGGCGCGGAAAACGATCGGGTCGATCCCGCTCTCGACGTTGAGCCGGAAATCGTTCGGAGCGTCGAGCAGATCACCGCGGAGTTCGCCGGACTCGTGGCGAAGACGAAGCTCGCGGATCATGGCGCGCTCGCCGTCCCATGAAAAATCGGCGGTCAGTTTCAGCAGGGGAACGGTTTTGTAACTGAAGCGCTCGACGTCGACCCGGCCGATCACGCTGATCTTCGGTGCGTCCTGCGCGAAATCGGCCGAGCCGGAAAGCTCGAGGAGCGGCGGGGAACTCAGCGTCACGTCGGCGAGCCAGGGGAAGCCAACGGCATCGAGAAAACGTTTCGCCTCCAGGGTGCTGTGGGCCTGGAAGTCGACCGCTTTCGTTTGCAAATTCCAGCTCGCGCGTCCGGAAAAATTTCCGACGCTGTCCGACCAGGTGCATTGCTTGATCTGCAAGGCCCGGTTCGACCATTCCGCCGCCACCGACAGATTCGAGATTTCGTAATCGCCGCGGCGCAAGCGCTCGCCGCTCAAGGCCGCCTCAGCGTGAATCGTTTCGAACTGCGAAAGGTCTCCGGCGAATTTCAGCTGCAGCGATGGAGCTTCGCCAGGAAAAGTGAACCGGCGCAATTCATCCGCGACGCGGTGCACCAGGAGCAGGCGTTGCCGCCATTCTTCATCCGAAATTTCGTCTGAAGATTTGTAGTCGTTGCGTTTGATCAGTTGGCCGGTCGCGGAAATGCGCAGTCCGCAGAAAACGCCTTCGACCTGGCTGACGAAGATTTGTTCCGGCGGGAAATAAATGTGAGCGCGCAATTCCTTGATCTGCGTTTTCAGAGCGCCCGGTGCGGCGGCGGGATTTGGAATCGTGAGCTCGGCGCCGTGAACGTCGAGGGCGTTAAGGAACGGTTTGTGGTGGAGCAAGGCCGAGTAATTAATGTCGAGCGCGACCTCGCTGATGACGGCGAGCGTGTTCTCGCGATTTTTGAAATCGTAGATCCGAACATTTTGCGCGATGAGGCCGCGGACCGGATCGACGGTGAGCCGCGCGATCGAAGCTTCGACGCCGCGCTTGTGTAGTTCCTCCGACACGCGATCCCGCCATTCCTTGCCGAAGCCGCGTTTCGCCAAATACCAACTGGTCCAACCGAAGATGAGAATGAGCGCGACGATGGAGAGGCGCAAAATGCGGCGTGAAATGAAATGGTGGGTCTTCGCGCGGCGGCGATAAAATTGACGCGCAAGCGACGGAGGCTTCGGTTCCAGGACTGGCGGCATTGGAAAGAATTTGGACAGGATTAACAGGATTAACAGGATTAACAGGATTAACAGGATTGGATTTCTTTAATCCTGTTTCATCCTGTTAATCCTGTCCTTTGTTCCGATGACCATTTCCGATCTGCCAGGCATCAATGCGTCGCTGAATTTCATCAGCACGATTTTCATTTCGAGCGGGTGGTATTTCATTCGGCGCGGTCATTGGCGGCGCCACGTGGCCTGTATGATCCCGGCGTTGATTTCTTCCACCCTATTTCTCGTCGGTTATCTCACGTATCACGCGCATGTGGGCGAGCGCTCCACTCATTTCACGGCGCAGGGGATCGTCCGGCCGATCTATTTCGCGATGCTGATCTCGCACATCCTGCTGGCGTTCGTCACCCTCCCGCTCGTCATTGTCACGCTGGTGCCCGTCTTCCGCCGGCGCTGGGACCGCCACACCCGGATTGCGCGCTGGACGATGCCGATCTGGCTGTATGTCTCGGTTACCGGTGTCCTCGTTTACCTGATGCTCTACAAATGGTTTCCGCCCGTCGCGTAGTCAGGTGGATCGTGCGCTCCGCACGCGGTGGGAATTCGTCCTCGCAAAATGGGTTTTCAAACATCGAGCGGCGCAATGCTCGATCCACCAGTCTTGCGCTCGGCCAGTAGTTGATGTTTGATGGGAATTGCCCGAGCGAAATTCTCATGGTCACGATCGCGACATTCAACGAGCCGGCGAAAGCGAAGCACCTGAAGACACGGCTGCAGCAGGCCGGGGTAAAGGCCGACGTTCACAACGAAGGCCATCTTCAAAAAATGGCGTTCATGTCGGAGCCGCAAGCGAATGCGAAGGTGCTCGTCCACGAAGACGATTTCGAAAAGGCGAACCAAATGATGCTCGAATGGGAGGCGAGCGATCCCGAGGTCGGCTCGGCCATTCGCTGTCCGCAATGCAAGTCGCCCCGGATCGAATACCCGCAGCTGACCCGCAAGTTCATTACCCCGGGAATCGCGAGCATTCTTTTCGCGATGAAGATTTTCCCGAAGGAATTCTATTGTCAGGATTGCCATTTCACCTGGGGGAAGGACGGCGATCCGCTTCCCCAGCCGGCGGCCTGGGAAACATTCTCCTGATCGCCGCAGGGCGATCAGAAATTCCAAATCCCAAAATCCAAGATCCAAACAAGGATCAAAATCCAAGCTCCTAAGAGCGGGTTGCGGACTCGTTTTGATTATTGGTGCTTGGGATTTGTTTGGAGCTTGGGGTTTGGGATTTGAAGCTTCGACGGGACGGTTTGAAATTTGAATCGGGTTCGGAACCGCATGGACACGATTCATTTTTTAACGACGTTCATCCCGCCCCATGAAATGGCTTTTCCTTTTATTGCTCGCCGTTGTGATCTTCGGTGGGGCTGCTTTTTTTAGCTACGACCTCTTCGTTAAACCCGAGCGCAAAATCCAGCAGGAGAAGAGCGGCGAAATTCCGGTCGAACCGCTCCCGGATGTAAGCCTGCCCGATTTCCAGGCCGCGGCGAAATTGCGCCAGGAAGGAAAGCTGATCGAGGCCCGTGACGCGCTCCTCTCGCTTCTCCAAAAATTCCCGACCGGCCAGCATGTCGAGGAAGCCAAGGACCTCCTTGGCCAGGTAAACGTCGAGATGCTCTTCACCGATTATCGGTCACCGGAAAAACAGGAGTACGTCGTCCGGAGCGGCGATGTCCTGGCGAAGATCGCGAACAAGACCAAGACCACGCCGGAATTGATCATGCGGACGAACAACCTGACCAACCCGATGCTGCGGGTCGGCCAGCGACTGCTCATTTCGCACCCCGATTTTTCAATCTTCATCCAGCGAAAAGCCCAGACCGTGATCCTGCTTAATCACGGCAATTTCTTTAAGCGCTACCACGTAAAGGTGGTGAAGTTGTCCGCGAAGCAACCGCCGCGGATCACGACGCGGGTTGCGGAAGTGATGGCGTGGAAGGGCGGAAAACGGGTCGGGTTCGGCACAAAAGAGTGGGTGGGCAGCACCCGCTGGGTCCGGCTCGCGCAGCCCGGTTATTTCCTTTTTGGCGTGGCCGAGACCGGCAGGCGCGAAGAATCGAACCAGCCGCCGCCACCGGGGCTGGGTCTCAGCCTGGGCGACATGGAAGAGCTGAGTAGCCTTGTAAACAGCAAGACCGCTGTCACCATTACAGACTAGCTGTGGCTATTTCGCCGATGGAATCGCATCCACTCGACTTCGAAAAACCGATCCTGGAATTGCAGCGGCGACTCCAGGACTTGAAGAACCATTCCGATCAGCACGACCTGGATTTCGATTCCGAGGTCGAGGCGATGGAAACCAAGATTCGCGAAACCCGCCGTCAAATTTATGACAACCTGACGGCGTGGCAACGCGTTCAGCTCGCCCGCCACATCAAGCGGCCGTTCGCGCTCGATTACGTGGCGCGCTGTTTCACGAACTGGATCGAATTGCACGGCGACCGCGTTTTCGGTGACGACAAGGCAATGCCGAGCGGCCTGGCGAAACTCGGGCCGCATCGCTGCGTCGTGATCACTCATCAGAAAGGGCGCGACACAAAGGAAAATGTGAAGCGCAATTTCGGGTGCGCCCATCCCGAGGGTTACCGGAAAGCGCTCCGCCTGATGCGGATGGCGGAGAAGTTCCAGCTGCCCGTGATCTCGTTGATCGATACACCGGGCGCATTTCCCGGGATCGGATCGGAAGAGCGGCACATCTCGGAAGCGATCGCGGTGAATTTGCGAGAGATGATGAACCTGAAGGTGCCGACGATTGCGGTCGTGATTGGCGAAGGCGGGTCGGGCGGCGCGCTCGGGATCGGAGTCTCGGATCGGGTTCTAATTCTCGAGAACGCCTACTATTCCGTCATCAGCCCGGAAGCGTGCTCGGCGATTTTGTGGAAGGACCGCCGGCACGCGGCGGAAGCGGCGGAGGCTCTGAAACTGACCGCGCAGGATTTGATGGGTCTGGGCGTTGTAGATGAAATCGTGCCCGAGCCGGAAGGCGGCGCGCATCGTGATCCCGATATGGCGGCGGCGAATCTCGGCGCCGCGTTGCGCCAGAATCTCGAACGGCTTTCGACACTCTCAGTCGATGAACTGTTGAGGAGTCGCTACGAAAAGTTCCGCAAACTCGGCAAGTTTTCTGAAGAGGTCGCGACGCCGGATCCCGCCGTGGCGACCGAACATGCCTAGCGCCAAAGGCGCGCCGTTCAATTCAGCCTGGGGCAGCGCTACAAATTTTCTCTGCGAAACCGGATATCCTGGGGCGTTGGCCCCAGGCTGGAATTGACGACGCGCCTTTGGCGCTAGAGTGAAGACGCTGGCGCGCGGCGAACTAAACATGGAATATGCCGCGGATGATCCGCTGGAATCTCAGCAGCCGGGCGCGGGAACTTTCCGGCGGCGACGCGATCGTCGTTTCAATACCGAAAAGCGGCCGAACCTGGGTCCGCACTTTTCTCTGCGCCTACTTCTGCCAGCGCTACGATCATCCCTTCTCGCTCAAACCCGAGGAGTACAGCGATGCGCGCATTCCCCGGATCATTTATTCGCACGATCGCTTCGAGCAGCGGACCAAGGCGGATCGCTGGGATGAATTACGGGGCAAATATTTTATTCCCGCGGGCGAGCGTCGCCGGGCCAAGATCGTCCTGCTGTCGCGCGACCCGCGAGACGCATTTGTTTCGCACTACGTGCAGTTGACCCGGCGGACGCGCGAAACCCCCGATCAATTGAAACAGAAGGAAATCGGCGAGGTGCTGCGCGATCGAAAGCACGGGATCGCCTCCATGATCGAGATCATGAACGGCTGGCTCGAGGAATGGTCGGGTAAACCGAATTTTCTTCTGGTGCGCTACGAGGATTTGCAGCGCGCGCCAGAGGAAAGCTTTCGGGAGTTGTTAAAATTCCTTGGCGAAAAGGAGCCCGACGCGGACGCATTCACGCACGCCATGGAATTCTCCCGCTTCGGCAACATGAAGAAGATGGAAGCCGCCGGCGCCTTCACTTCGAAGATTCTGCAAGCGACAGATGTTGCTGATCCGGAGTCGTTCAAAGTGCGCCGAGGAAAAGTCGGTGGCTTCACCGATTACCTGGCCGGCGACGATTTTACCTACGCGAACGAAGCGATGCGAAAACTCGATTCGCGTTTCGGCTATGCCTAGGGCGAAAACAAATTCGCGAAGGCGAATGCACGTTGGAGTAACCGACGGCGCTTTTTGACCAGCGCTACTTTCGCGACCGGCGGAGGCGGCGGCGGGAAAAGAAATCGCAGGACCGGATCGATTCGCGCGGCCCACGCGCCTTCGCTGTGATCCGCGCCTTCGACTTCGAGAAAATGGAGATCGTCATGCAGCCGCCAGCCTTTCTCGACGAGCCGGTCGCGCAAGGCGGCGCCGCGTTCCCAACCAGGTTCATGCGTGCCGGTATCCAGCCAGATCTTCAACGGCGGTTTCGCGGTCTCGTCGATTTCATCGACGATGTCGTAGATCGCGCAATCGTCCCACCAGATGGATGGCGAAAGCACGGCGAGGCGGGTGAAATAATTCGGGAACCAGAGCCCGAGGACGAGCGTGGCCAGCCCGCCCAGAGAAGACCCGCCGAGCCCCGTGAATTCCGCTTCGCGCCGCGTCCGATATTTTCGATCGATGAAAGGCTTCAGCTCTTCAATGAGAAAGCGGCCATAACTTCGGAGCAATCCCTTGCTCCGTTTGCGTTTCGGCGGATAGATTTGGGCCGGCGTCGGAGCGTATTCATGAATCCGGTCCTCGCCGGTATTTGCAATCGCTACGATGATCATCGGCTCGATTAACTTCTGGCGGATCAACCGTTGCGCCGTTTCGTCCACGCCCCATTCCACGCCCCCGAACGACGTCGCCGCATCGAACACGTTCTGGCCGTCGTGCAAATAGAGCACCGGGTACTGGCGCATGGAAAACCGGCGATACCCGGGCGGCAGATAAACCAGAACGTCCCGGCGGTTCTTCAAAATTTTCGACGGGAACGCGCGATGTTGTTGGATGTTCCCGGTAAGAGTATTCGGCGGCATGAAAAGCAAAACGCATCGCGCGGCGTTTCGGACTTGTCGAGGAATCTCTTAACTGTTTGGGTGGAAATTCTCTAAAAACGGCGATGAACGAGCGCTATATCAAATGGTGGACGCCCCACATGAGCCGCGATTTCGAGATGCTCGCGTTCGGAAACGGCGGCGGCATCCCATTGATCCTGTTCCCAACTTCATTTGGGCGTTATTCCCAAAACAAGGATTTCGGCCTCACCGACGCGATCGCCGGGTTCGTCGATAGCGGCAAGATCACGATTTATTGCCCGGACTCAGCCGATCTCGACAGCTTTTACAACAAGGCAATCCATCCGGCTGACCGGATGCGGACGCACATGGCTTTCGAGCGGGTGATCGTGCACGACGTATTCGATCTTGCCCGGCGCGAATGTTCGACTTCGAGGGTGATGGTTAGTGGCGCCAGTCTCGGGGCATATCACGCGGCGAACATCGCCTTTCGCCATCCGGATGTGGTGAGCCATCTCATTTCATTGAGCGGCGCCTTCGACATCAGCTCGTTCTTCGACGGCTATTACGACGACAACATTTATTTCAACAGCCCTTACGACTATCTGCCGAACACATCCGACCCGTGGAAATACAACCACATGGACATCATCATCGGCACCGGCGAATGGGATAACACCCGGCACGAATCGTATCGGCTCTCCGAGATCCTGAACTCAAAAGGCATCCAGCATTGGCTCGATGACGGCCGGTGGCGCGGGCACGATTGGAATTACTGGCGGGACATGTTGCCCCATTATTTGTCGAAGATTTGTGGTTGAAGAACCCGCGAATGAACGCGAATAGACACGAATTAGGAACCCGCATCCTACCGTTCTCTTCTACTCGCGTTCATTCGCGTCTATTCGCGGGTTAAAAAATCTATGAAAAAAATCGGAATCCTTTTTGGAATGGAAGGCAGTTTCCCGCCGGCATTCGTCGAGCGGGTAAACCAAAAAACGGGCGGCAAAGATATCGTCGCGGAATTCGTCAAGATGGACAAGGTGATCCAAGGCGAGCCGTGCGGGTACGACGTGGTGATCGATCGAATTTCGCAGGATGTGCCGTTCTATCGCGCCTGGCTCAAGAACGCGGCGCTCACGGGAACAGCGGTCGTGAACAACCCGTTTTGGTGGAGCGCCGACGAAAAATTTTTCAACAACGCGCTGGCGACAAAGATCGGCGTCGCGGTCCCGAAAACGGTGCTGCTGCCCTCGCACGATCTGCCGCCGGACACGAAGGACAGTTCCTTCCGCAACCTGGCTTACCCGCTCGATTGGGAAGGCATTTTCAATTATGTCGGCTGGCCGGCCTTCTTTAAACCGTTTGCGGGTGGCGGCTGGAAGAACGTGTATCGGTTGCACAACCCCGAGGAATTTTTCCGCGCCTACAGCGAGACCGGGCAGCTCGTGATGATGTTGCAGGAGGAAGTGAAGTTCGACATGTACTTCCGCTGTTACTCAATCGATCAGCGCAACGTCCGCATCATGCCCTACGAACCGCGGCATCCGTATCACCTGCGTTACCAGACCGAATGGTCCGCACCGAAGGAGATTTTGCAGAAGGTCGAGGAAGGCGTGCTGACCTTGAATCAGTATCTCGGTTACGATTTGAACACGGTCGAGTTCGCGGTTCGCGACGGCGTTCCGCAGGCGATCGATTTTTGCAACCCCGCTCCGGATGCCGAAGCGGCAAGTGTCGGCCAGGCGAATTTCGAATGGGTCGTCGACGCCGTCTCCGACATGGCGATTCGCAAAGCGAAGGAACACCAGCCCGGGAAAGACAATTTAAGCTGGGGCAAATTCATTCAGGCCGCCGTGATGCGGAAGTCGCTGGGCGACCTCGCCTAGAGAAATTTCCTGCTCCTGATCATGATCGTGCTCATGATCTTTTTGGAGAGCCAGGTCAACTCACGGGATCAGGAGTAAGATCAGGATCATGAGCATGAGTACCTTGCGCACGCTGCCGGGTTGGCGGTTGTTGAACTGATGCCCGCCACGAACCACACCTTTACGCTCGGGATTGAGGAGGAATTCGCGATCGTCGATCCGGAGACGCGCGAGCTGCGCTCTCACATCCAGGAAATCCTCGAGGGCGGCAAAGTTCTGCTGAAGGAACAGATCAAGCCCGAGATGCATCAGTCGGTGGTGGAACTCGGCACGGAGATTTGCACCTCCATTGCTAACGCGCGTGAGCACGTGATCGAGTTGCGGAGCAAGCTGGCGTCGCTGGCCGGCAAGGCGAACCTGCGGATTGCGTCCGCTGGCACTCATCCGTTTTCAAACTGGCATGACCAGCTCATCACCGAAGGCGACCGCTACAAGCAAATCGTGAAAGACATGCAACGCTTGGCCCGCGCGAACCTGATCTTCGGCCTTCACGTGCACGTCGGAATCCCGAATCGCGAATCCGCCATCCACGTCATGAATCAGGCGCGCTATTTTTTTCCGCACATTTACGCGCTCTCGGTTAACTCGCCATTCTGGGTTGGACAGGACACCGGCCTGAAAGGTTATCGCCTTAAAGTGTTCGAGCGTTTTCCGCGCACCGGAATTCCGGATGCCTTCGAGTCCCTCTCCGAGTACGAAGATTTTTGCAAACTCCTGGTCAAAACCGGTTGCATCGATAATCCGAAAAAAATTTGGTGGGACATCCGGCTTCATCCCTTTTTCGACACGCTCGAGATGCGGGTGTGCGACGCGCAATCGCGCGTGGACGACACCCTGGCGATCGCCGCTTTGATCCAGGCCGTGATCGCGAAGCTCTACAAATTGCTCAAGCACAACACCACGTTCCGCGTTTATCGCCGGCGGTTGCTGGATGAGAATCGCTGGCGTGCCTCGCGGTATGGGATCGAAGGCAAACTGATTGATTTCGGCCGCGAGACCGAAGTCGAGACCCGGAGTCTGCTGAACGAGCTGATGGAATTTGTGGCCACTGAAGTCGACGAGCTGGGCAGCAAACGCGAGATGGCCCACATCGAACGGATCATGCGCGAAGGCACCGGCGCGGACCGTCAGCTCGAAGTTTTCCATCGCACCAATGACATGAAGGCGGTGGTCGATCAGATCGTCGCGGAGACCTACGAAGGATTAAAAATCGAAGACGCGTCCGCTGCGCCGGCCTAGCGTGATTTGTCGTGCCGATCATGAATTGCCTCGCCCTAATTTTTCGCGTAAAGCTGACCGCTCCTTAAGCTATGCCCGACCGAGCTCACACCATCACTCTCGATCCCGAACTTCAGCCCGGGGCGCGAAATGCGATCCGTGACTGTCTTCGCCTGAAACCGGAAGAACGAATCACGATCATTACCGACGAAGCGACGCGCGATATTGCGGCGGCACTTCAGGCGGAAGTCGAAGACGTCGGCGCGCAACATTCGGTGTTCGTTTTGGAAGAACACGCCGACCGGCCGCTGACGGATATGCCGGCGATTGTCTTGGAAGATCTCGCGGAATCGCAGGTCAGTATTTTTTGCGCGCAAACTCAGCGGGGCGAATTGCGTTCGCGGATGCAAATGAGCGACGTGGTCAACAAAAACCACATCCGGCATGGACATATGGTGAACATAACCCGCCAAATCATGCTCGAAGGCATGCGCGCGGATTTTCGCGCCATCGATACTCTGAGTCAGCGTCTCGTCGAGCGAGCCCGTGCGGCGAAACGGATCAAGTGCAAGACTGCGATCGGCACTGATTATGAAGCCGAATTTTCGCCGAAGCTGAAATGGCTCAAGACGAGCGGCATCATCACGCCGGAAAAGTGGGGCAACCTGCCCGGTGGCGAGATTTTCACCTCACCAGCGAATTCGCGCGGGGTTTTCATCGTCGACGGCGTGGTGGGCGATTACCTTTGCCAGAAATACGGCGATCTTCAGGAAACGCCATTGCGGATCGAGATTGAAGAGAACCGGATCCGCGATCTGCAATGCGCGAACAAGGAGTTGCTGGAGGAATTTCGCGCTTACACCAGCACGGACGAAAACAGCAATCGCGTCGGCGAATTTGCGGTGGGCACGAACACCGCCTGCACCCACGTGATCGGAAATATTTTGCAGGACGAAAAAATTCCCGGCATCCACATCGCCTTTGGCCACCCCTATTCCGAACACACCGGCGCGAACTGGGTTTCCAAAACCCACATCGATTGTGTCGGCCGCGACTTCGACATCTGGTTCGACGACGTGAAAATCATGGAAGCCGGCAAGTTCCTCGTCTGACTCCCAGCGGATCGCGCTCATGGATCCGCAGCTTCGAGCCAAGTTTAACGCTGACTTTTCGGCGGAGAAATACAACGCGCTTCTGCGTTGCGTAAACGAAACGGAGAAATGGCCCGCCGATTTCCGGGTCTCGGAAACGCCGATTTTTCTGACGAACGAATTCACGAGCGAGGTCGTTGCGGCCGCAGAGGAAATCGTTGGGCTGACGCAGACGGCGGAATTCGTCCGCCACTCGGCGAACGCGATTCCGGATGGCTTGGAAGTTCCGCACGAATCAGCTCACCCGAATTTCATCGTTGTCGATTTTGGGATCTGCACGGAAGGCGGCCGACTCACGCCGCGGCTCATCGAGTTACAGGCGTTCCCGAGTCTGTTCGGGTTTCAATTCCTGATTCTGCATTGCATGCGCAAGGCCTACCCCGCGATCCCGCGGGAATGGACTTCTTCGTTCGGTGGGATCAAGGACCAGGCCTATGTCGGGCTCTTGAAGCGCACGATTCTTGGGGACGCGAAGCCGGAGAACGTTGTCCTGCTGGAAATTCAGCCAGAAAAACAAAAGACGCGGATCGATTTCGCGGCCACCGAAACGATCCTCGGAATTCGTTCCGTTTGCCTGACGAACGTGATGAAGAAAGGTCGGCAACTGTTTTATGAGCGCGATGGACGGGAAGAGCGGATCGACCGGATTTACAACCGCGTCATTTTCGACGAGCTCATTCGCCGGCCTGATCTCGATCCGCCGTTTCGTTTCCAGGACGATCTCGACGTCACCTGGGTGGGCCACCCGAATTGGTATTTTCGGATTAGCAAACATTCGCTGCCGTTTTTAAAAACGGAGCACACGTCACCAGCTTATTTCGCGGACGAGTTCCCAGCGGATGAAACAGTCGGCGATTACGTTTTGAAGCCGCTCTATTCATTCGCCGGACTCGGGGTCGATATGGAACCGACTCGCGAAAAATTGGCGGCCTTGGAAAAACCGCACGAGTGGATTTTACAAAAAAAAGTTCAGTACGCGGAATTCGTTCCCACGCCCGACGGACCGAAATCGAAAGCGGAAATCCGGATGATGTTTGTCTGGCCGACCGACGACGCGGCGCCCACCCTGGTCAACAACCTGGTCCGAATGAGTCAGGGAAAAATGATGGGCGTAGATTTCAACAAGGAGAAGACTTGGGTCGGATCAAGTATCGCGCTGCACCGATAACCTTGTCATCCCGAGCGGAGCGGAGCGCAGTCGAGGGACCCCGCTGAATAGCGATCGACGTCGCCCGCAGCGACACGGGATCCTTCGACTCCGCTCAGGATGACTGCAATTCGTCGTTCGTCTCAGCAAACGCTTTAACGGCAAATTCCAGATCCTTCCGCGAATGCGCGGCGGAAACCTGCGTCCGCACCCGCGCGGTTCCGTGCGGGACCACCGGATAAAAGAACCCGATCACGTAAACGCCTTTCTCCAGCATTCGCGCGGCGAATTTTTGGGAGAGGGCGGCATCGCCAAGCATGATGGGAACGATCGGGTGAGTGCCAGGTTTGATCGTTAGGCCACGCTCCGTCAGAGCGGAGCGGAAATAATTGGTGTTCTCCTCGAGCTTATCGCGCAGCTCGGTCGATTCGCTCAAAATTTGGAGCGCTTTAATCGTCCCGGCGACGATGTGCGGCGCCACGCTATTCGAAAACAGGTACGGACGCGACCGTTGCCGCAGCAACTCGACGATCCGTTTGCGGGCACTGGTGAATCCGCCGCTCGCGCCGCCGAGCGCCTTCCCGAGCGTGCCGGTGATAATATCGATCCGTCCCATCACCCCGCGATGTTCGTGCGTGCCGCGGCCGGTTCTCCCGAGGAAACCGGTGGCGTGGGCGTCGTCGATCATCGTTAGCGCCTGATATTTTTCCGCGAGATCACAAATCGCGCCGAGGTCGGCGATCGTTCCATCCATCGAGAAACAGCCGTCGGTCGCGATCAGGCGCAGCCGCGCGTCTTTTGCTTCGGCGAGGCGCGCCTCGAGATCGGCCATGTCGTTGTGCTTGTAACGGATGCGTTGCGCTTTGCAGAGCCGGATGCCGTCGATGATCGAGGCGTGATTCAGTTCGTCGGAAATTACCGCGTCCTCCGGTCCGAGCAGCGTCTCAAACAGGCCGCCGTTCGCATCGAACGCTGACGGATAGAGAATGGTGTCCTCCGTTCCGAGGAACCGCGTCAGCGCGTCTTCGAGATCTTTGTGAATGTCCTGGGTGCCGCAAATAAAACGGACCGACGCCATCCCGAAGCCGTGAGTCTCGAGCGCCTGTTTCGCCGCGGCGATGAGCGCCGGGTGATCGGCGAGCCCGAGATAATTGTTCGCGCACATGTTGAGAACCTGGCGGCCGCCGGCGATGCCGATGTGCGATTCCTGCGGCGAAGTGATGATGCGTTCGGTTTTGTAGAGACCCTGCGATCGGATTTCCGCGAGGGTATTGGCGAGTCGTTGATCGAATTCCTCGAGCATGAATTTAGCTTAACCAAAGAACGGGAGGATGAACAAAGTTAATCACAACCCAGCCATGTGGTGCTCCGGCGAGATTCGGCACCGAAAAAATACTCTTGCATGGGGTTGTGAATAACTGTTAATAACCACGCCATTGCGTAACCAGAGCATTTTCCTTCTTCTCTGCGCCGCGGTTTGCGCCCTCTGCCTGAGCGCGTGCGAGAGCACGTCGCCACGGGCTCACACGACGGCGCTCCCGAGATATGAATCGCCGTTGGTTAAGCGCGATTTCCAAAACGTGCGGACCACCGCTTATACGCACACTGAGGCGGATCATCTCCCGTACGGAAACCACAACGCGCTTGGCGGTCGATTGCACGCGGCGACCGGCGCGGTTCGCCGGGCCGAATACACGCCTCGCGCAATCCCAGTGAATGGCGACGATGTGGCCGATTATCGCCGCGTTTCTTATTCGGGGCCGGCGCTGGAAAAATTTTCGTTGAAGGAAACCAAGACCACCAAGCTGGTGAAGACCAAGCACGGCACGAAGAAAGTTGTCGTGACCCAGAGGCCGCAAATTGGGAGCGCGGCGGCTGACTGGTCGCGCTGGCCGGCGGGCACGGTGTTCCGACTGATTTCCACCGGCCAGGTTTATCGCGTGGACGATTACGGCTGGGCGCTCGCCGGCCGGAACACGATCGATCTCTACATGCCGTCGCGCCACGAGATGAACTCGTGGGGAGCGCGCCTGGAGAACATTCAAATTTTGCAGTGGGGCGATCCGAACGAGAGCCTGCGAAAACTGCAGGCGCACCAGAGTTATCGTCACATCCGCCGGATGGTTCTCGAATTGCAAGGGAACGACACGGCGGCTGCCGCGGTCGAGTAGTTTTCTGTAGCCGCTTCGCTGTGCGAAGCGTTTTTTGCGGCGACGATTGATCTAGCGCTTCGCACAGCGAAGCGGATACAGAAGAATCATCAAGCCGCCCAGTCGAGGACGATCTTGCCGGAATTGCCGGACTTCATCAGCTCGAAGCCTTCCTGGAAATCCGTGTAAGCAAACCGGTGGGTGATGATCGGTGAAATATCGAGGCCGCTTTGGATGAGCGCGGTCATTTTGTACCAGGTCTCAAACATCTCGCGCCCGTAAATTCCTTTGATCGTCAGGCCGTGGAAGACGACGAGGTTCCAATCAATCGCGGCGCTGCCAGGCATGATGCCGAGCATTGCGACGCGACCGCCGTTGACCATCACGTCGAGCATATCGGTGAAGGCTTTGGGGTTGCCGGACATTTCGAGACCGACATCGAACCCTTCGTGCATCTCCAGCTCGCGCATCACGTCGTGCAAATCACGTTCACGCACGTCGACCGCGAGGGTCGCGCCCATCTTGCGCGCGAGATCGAGCCGGTAGGGATTGATGTCGGTGATAACGACCTTGCGCGCGCCGGCCATCTTCGCGATCGGCACCGCCATGCAGCCGATCGGCCCCGCGCCGGTGATGAGAACGTCTTCGCCGACGAGATCGAACGCGAGCGCGGTATGAACGGCGTTGCCGAGCGGATCGGAGCAGGAAAGGACGTCGATCGGGATCTTCGGGTCGCAGCGCCAAAGGTTTGTTTTCGGGACCGAAACGTATTCCGCGAAGCCGCCCGGGCGATTCACACCGATGCCTTTCGTGTTCGGGCAAAGATGCCGCCGGCCGGCCAGACAATTCCGGCAATGACCACAAACTATGTGTCCTTCCGCGGTGACCAGCTCGCCTTCCTTAAAGTCGTGCACGCCCGCGCCGATTTTTTCGATCACGCCGACGAATTCGTGCCCGATCGTCATCGGCACCGGGATCGTTTTCTGGGCCCAGGCGTCCCAGTTGTAAATGTGAACGTCGGTGCCGCAGATCGAACCTCTCTGGACGCGGATTAACACGTCGTTAGGTCCGATCTCCGGGATTGGCACTTCCTCAAGGTTCAATCCGGGTGCGCGCTCGCGTTTCACCAGGGCCGGCATCGTTTTACTCACGGCCTCCAGATTAGTTGAGTGCGGTCCGAGCGCAATCCTGTTCCCTTCCGCGCTTGCCTTTGCCACGGTCATTTCGGATGGTGCGCCAATGGCCGAGACGCTCGAGCGCGTCGCCGCGAAACCATCCACGCCGCGCTCAGTTTTTATTTTTCGATTTGGCAGTACGCTCGTCCTCTGGTCGATCGCGCTCGGGATTATTTTTTCCGGGTACGAAATCGCGTTCTTCCTTCTAATCGGCACGCTCGGGTTGCTCTCGCTCTGGGAATTCTACGGCATGCTCGACCACAAGGGCCTGCCGAATTTCAAGGTGACCGCCATGATCTGCGGCACGGTGATGTTATGCGGGAGCTTTTATTACTTCTCCCGAATGGGTCCCGGCCATTCCTATGATTTCGAAGTCGCAGTCCTTCTCTTTTTCCTGCTGACGGTGTTCACCCGGCAGATGTTCGACAGCCTGCGCGACGACGCGCCACTCCGGACGATGGCTTACACGATCTTCGGCCTGCTCTACGTCCTTTGGCTTTACAATTTCATCACGAAAATCGTTTACGTGGTGCCGCGATCGTCGACCGGCGCGGTAACCGGCCAGTTCTACGTTCTTTATCTCGTGGCCGTCACCAAATTCAGCGACATGGGCGCGTATTTGACCGGCAGTTTGATCGGCCGCCACCAAATGATTCCGCACATTAGTCCAAAGAAAACCTGGGAAGGATTTTTCGGCGCGCTCGCATTTTCGCTTCTCGCGAGTCTGGGCATGTGGAAACTGATGCCGCTGCATTTGCCGGGGTTAAGTTTGACGCACTCGGTCGTTCTCGGGCTGATGTTGGGCTTCGCGGCGGTGATTGGTGACCTGGCCGAATCGATCATCAAACGCAGCACCGGCGTGAAAGATTCGGGCAGCTTTCTGCCCGGCATTGGCGGGGCGCTTGATCTGGTGGACAGCTTGCTCTTCACCGCGCCGCTGTTGTTTTTCTATCTGCGTCTCGTTATTCGGCTGGACTAATTCCGGCCGCGAGAAACGAATCACTTGGGGATGAAACGAAAGCGCGTTGTCGTTTTGGGCGCCACCGGGTCGATTGGCGAAAGCGCGCTCAAGGTGGCCCACGATATTCCGGAGCGGATGGAGATCGTCGGGCTGGCGGCGAATCAGAACGCGCGAAAGCTGGCGGAGCAGGCGAATCGGGTTCGGCCGAAGGCGGTTTGTCTCGTGGACGAGTCAAAGCTCGAAGAACTGCGGGCCGCTCTGAAGTACGAACCGGAAATCTTTTCCGGCGAAGCCGGGCTCGTGAAGATCGCATGTCTCGCTGACGCCGATATGGTGCTGGTCGCAGTTGTCGGCACCGGCGGATTACATCCGGCCCTGGCGGCGATTGAAGCGGGAAAGGATCTCGCGGTAGCGAGCAAAGAGATTCTCGTGATGGCGGGGGAGATCGTAATGCAGGAGGCGGGAGAGAAGGGCGTGCACGTACTGCCGGTCGATAGCGAACACAATGCGATCTTTCAATGCCTCGATGGAAGAAAACGTCCAACGTCCAACGTCCAACAACCAACGTCGAATGGGGAATCGGATATTCGTCGGCTAATCCTGACGGCGTCGGGCGGGCCGTTCCGGAACACGCCTAACGAGCAGTTCGAATCGATTACCGTCGAGCAGGCGCTGAAACACCCGACTTGGAACATGGGGCCGAAGATCACGATCGATTCGGCGACGCTATTTAATAAGGGGTTGGAGATGATCGAGGCGCACTGGCTGTTCGGCGTCGAGATGAAACGAGTCGAAGTTGTGATTCACGCGCAAAGCATTGTTCATTCAATGGTTGAATTCAGCGACGGCTCAGTCCTGGCGCAACTCAGCCATTCCGACATGTGTTTTCCGATTCAATATGCCGTGACGTGGCCGGAGCGGGTGGCGAATTCGCTACCGCCACTCGATTTCGGGAAACTGCGCCAGCTCGAATTCGCCACGCCGCGTTACGACGATTTCCCGGCGCTGAACCTGGCGCGGCGCGCGGGCGATGAGGGCGGGACGCTACCGGCCGTTTTGAACGCGGCGAATGAAGTAGCGGTCTCAGCGTTCTTGGGTCGCAAGATTTCCTTCCCGCGGATTTGGAAAACCGTCGGGACCGTCATGGACCGGCACGAGAACGTTGCGCACCCCGATCTCGATGCCATATTGCGCGCCGATCAATGGGCCAGAAACGAAGCAGCAAAACTGGCCACGAATTAACACGGATCAAACAGGGATCGGGAATTAGCGTCTAAATCAAGAGAGTATGATCGGCCACGTTCTACGCGTTATCTTCATCGTTCTCGAAGTCCTGATTCTTTTTAACCTGCTCATCGTCGTTCATGAGCTGGGGCATTTTCTGGCGGCACGCTGGCGAGGACTGTTTATCGAAGGGTTCGGCGTCTGGTTCGGGAAACCTCTTTGGAAGAAAACCATCAACGGAGTCCAGTACTCGTTAGGTTCGCTCCCCTTCGGCGGGTTCGTGAAACTGCCGCAGCTTGCCCCGATGGACATGATCGAGGGCAAAGCGGACATGGACCGCGCGGTGCTGCCGAAAATCTCGGCGCTCGATAAAATCATCGTGGCGTTCGCAGGCCCGCTTTTCAGCGTGTTGCTCGCATTGTTTTTTGCCTGCGTTGTCTGGGCTGTCGGGCATCCCGTCAGCGAGTCGGATCTGACCACGGTGATCGGTTACGTGCAGAAGGATTCGCCCGCGGCGAAGGCCGGGTTGCAACCGGGAGACAAGATTTTGGAAGTCGATGGCCGGCCGGTCTCGCGCTTTTTCGGAATGAACGACAGCGTGGTCTGGAACATCGTCCGCAGCGAGGGCCCATCGATTCCGTTTAAGGTTGAGCGGGATGGGAAGGTCCTAACGGTCGACGTCGTGCCAATGATCGCGGAGACGAGTGGCTGGCGCCGCAAGAGCACTCGCCAGGTTCTGATTCAACCGGCTGTGACGCCGCTGGTGGATGGCGTTGACAAGAATACGCCCGCGGAAAAAGCCGGCGTGAAGATCGGCGATATCGTGACCGCGGTAAACGGGAAGCGAATTTATAACGCGCTGAGTCTTGTCGACGAAATCGACAACCATCCCACAGATGAGCTGGCGCTCGATGTCCAACGCGGCTCGGAATCGTTGCAGCTGAAGATGCGGCCGGTGCCGTTGGAATCGGAAGGCGTGACGAAGCCGCGGCTTGGAATTCGTTGGGAAACCGGCGGCCAGCTTTCGCTCTCCCATCCGGACCCGGTGGAGCAGGTTTACAACAGCATCACGAGCACGCTCCAGACGATCGGCGCGGTCGCGTCGCCGAAATCGGACGTCAAACTCCAGCACATGAGCGGGCCGGTGATGATTGTCCGCATTTATTACATGCTTTTCGAGGGCGAGAACGGCTGGAAACTCGCGCTCTGGTTCAGCGTGATTCTCAACGTGAACCTCGCGATCCTGAACATGCTCCCGATTCCGGTGCTCGACGGCGGTCACATCGTGCTCGCTTTGATCGAAAGCGTCCGGCGCAAACCGGTGAACATGAAAATTCTCGAGTGGGTGCAGACGGCGTGCGCCACCCTCATCATCGGTTACATGCTTTACATCAGCTTCTTCGATATCGGCGATTTGTTCGGGAAAAACAGCGACCGCAGGTCGCCGGTCAAAACGCCTCCGGCGAAGACGCAATCCTCACCCTCGCACTGACGGACTGGCGGCTGGAATTCTGCCGGGACTGAGCCGATGCTCAGCCCATGGACCCAACCATGACGACCACCGCGTTTACCCTTGACGGCTACCGGACCTTGAAAACCTTCGGGGTGGTGCGAGGAATTATTGTCCGTTCCCGCTCGATTTTCGGAACGATCGGCGCCGGCCTGCAAACGCTCGTCGGCGGAAACATTTCCATCTTCACTGACCTCTGTGAGCAAACGCGGCGCGATGCCCTGGACCGGATGCTCGACCATGCGCGCGCGCTCGGTGCGAATGCGGTGATCGGTTTGCGCTACGACGCCACTGAAATCATGCAGGGCGTGACTGAAGTTTTGTGTTACGGGACCGCGGTGCTCGTCGAGCCGGCTGCGTGAACTACTGCGAGAGTCCATATCAATACCGGCGCCGCGTCACTCGCGAAGTGATGGTCGGCCGCGTCGGCATTGGCGGGGCGAATCCGATCCGGGTCCAGTCGATGATCACGTGCGACACGATGGACACCGAGGCGTCGATCGGACAAACGGTCGAGTTGGCGGAAGCGGGTTGCGAGATTGTGCGAATCACCGCCCCGACGGTGAAGGATGCGGCAAATCTCGCGAACATCGTGCGCGGATTGCGCGAGCGTGGCTGCGAGGTGCCGATCGTGGCCGACATTCACTTCAAACCGGAAGCCGCGATGGAAGCGGCGAAGTGGGTCGAGAAAGTCCGGATCAATCCCGGCAATTACGCGGACTCGAAGAAGTTCAAGATCCTTGAGTACACCGACGGACAGTACGCGGCCGAGCTGGAACGAATCCGGGAACGATTCTCGCCGCTGGTGAAGCTGTGCAAGGAACTCGGACGCGCGATGCGGATCGGGACGAACCACGGCTCACTTTCGGACCGGATCATGAATCGTTACGGCGACACCCCGCTCGGCATGGTGGAAAGCGCGCTGGAGTTCGCCCGAATCGCGCGCGATCTGGATTATCACGCCTTTGTGTTCTCGATGAAGTCGAGCAACCCCAAGGTGATGATCAACGCCTACCGATTGCTTGTCGCGCGCCTCCGCCAAGAAGGCGAAGACTGGAATTATCCGATCCATCTCGGAGTGACCGAAGCGGGCGAAGGCGAAGACGCGCGGATCAAGAGCGCGATCGGGATTGGATCGCTTCTGCGGGATGGGATCGGGGACACAATTCGGGTCTCGTTGACCGAGGACAGCATTCACGAAATTCCGGTAGCGAAGGCGCTGGTGGAGATGGTGGGGAAAACGCTCCCGCGAGGCGGGACCGAACGTCCAACTCCCAACATCGAATTATCGTTTGATCCGTTTTCCTATTCGAAGAGACCGACGGAGACGATCGAGCGAGATGGAATTCGATTGGGCGGCGAAGAGCTGGTTCGAGTAGTCGTTAGGCAGGAGAACTTCGACAAGGTCGCGCACAAGATCGAGCGGCTGGGGGATTACAAACCTGAGATCGTTTACGAGAAAGCGCAGGTCCAGGAAGTCGATCCACGCGATGACGGTGCCATGGCGGCGTTGAACAAGAGCGCAGATGCGCAGCTCGTAACGGTCCGCGACGAAGTCGATCTGCCAGTGATTACCGCGTTTCGCTTGCTCGCGGCGAAGCTGGCGCCGCGGCATCCGATCCTATTGAAGGATGAATCGGAAATTGAGAAGGAAGATGAACGCGAATTTTTGCCCTTACTTTTGAACGCGGCCACGAACATTGGCTCGCTCCTCTGCGATGGAATTGGCGACGCAGTTTTGGTGCAGGGAGAAGAAGCGCCGGGTCAGGCGTTGCGTTTGAGCTACAACATTCTCCAGGCAGCTGGCTCACGGATTTTCAAAACCGATTACGTCGCGTGTCCGTCATGCGGCCGAACGTTGTTCAACCTCCAGACGACGACGGCCCGCATCAAAGAGAAGACGTTGCATCTCAAGGGCGTCAAGATCGCGATCATGGGCTGCATTGTGAATGGCCCAGGTGAAATGGCAGATGCCGATTTCGGTTACGTCGGCGGCGCGCCCGGCAAGGTGAATCTTTATGTGGGCAAGACCGCGGTGAAATTCAATATTCCGGAAGCGGAAGCGGTGGAACGCCTGCAGGATTTGATTCGCGAACATGGCAAATGGGTCGATCCGGCGCCGGAGTTGGCCGAGGAGTCAGTCCAGGCGTGATCGAACGTGATCCGGCGCCGAACGAATTTCTTGCGTGACACCATCAATCCGTGCTTTAAAACGATTCAAGGAGTACGACTTATGAAATACAAAATAGCTGTTTTGCTCGGGGCGCTCACCTTTGCGGGAGCGATGTTACCTCAGCGCGCGGAAGCGCTGCGGCTCGACATTGCCATCGGTGACCGGCCTTATTACAACCATGGGCCCTGGTATTGGAACAATGGCGTGCGGTGGTATTGGATCCCAGGCCATTGGGGCTGGCGCTACCACCATCGGGTTTGGATCCAGGGCCACTACGCGCCACGGTAGTCGGCGACACGATAGAACATCTTAGGCGTGGACCGACGCGGAGTTGCATTCGCGTCGGTCCCGCCGTTCGTTTTAATCTATGAAAAGGTTTTTGCTCTTGCTCCTTGCCGCCGGCATTCTGGCAACCGGATGTTCCAAATCCGATAAAACGGAAACCAGGGTGAAGCCCCAGTCGACGCCCGACGCCGTGCGGCTGAAGGCAGACTCGGAAAGGCTGCAACAAGCAACAGCGAATGCAGCGCGGGAACGCGAAAAAGCCGCGGCCGCATCGGCGTCAGCGACGCCGACGGGTACGCCCTGACCGACTTCATTTGATCAGTCGCGCCGGCGTCAATTCCACCCTCTAAGGGCAAGCGGGGAGGTTTTTTTAAGAAAAGAACCGTTCGTTAGGCCAAGATCAATCGCGGACCACCCGGGGAAATCGTCCACCGGGATTACATTTTGGTCATAATGAAATAAAAGCATTGCCATGCTTTTTACGGCCCGATAAAAACATCCCCTCAACTTGGGCAGCTAAACTCTAACTGAATACCTTATGGCTCGTTATATAAAGAAGACTTCGTTTCCTATCACCCTCGCGATCCTTCTGATCGCGGCTATCTTCACCTTCCGCGGTGAAGCGCAGCAACCGAAAAGCACCGCCGCAAACGTCAACAGCGGCGGCGTTAAACCCATTAGCAGCGCTGCGGTCGCTTTCGCTGTCACTGACGCCGTGCGCGATTTGCGCGCCGAGGACATGTCGGCCAGTGAGTCCTCGAACAACGGTGAGGGGGAGGAGAAGAACCCTGATAACGTTGGTCTCGGGAATTTCAAACGCGCCCAGGTGGCCACGAAACCTCAAACGAAGCCGCTCCCATCTTTCGACGCTGCCATTAAGGGCAATGTGCCATCGCCGAATTTACCGGGCGGGCCACTCGCGAATTTCGATGGCATGGCAGTCAATGACGGCGTCACGACCATCGGCGGTCTCGTAGCTCCTTCGGATCAAAACATTGCTGTCGGGCCCAGGGACGTTGTCCAGACGACGAACGTCGGATTTCGAGTTTGGGACAAGGCCGGAAACCCGAGAACACCAAGTCTGCCGATCCGGTCGCTCTTCAGCAAGCTGGGCGGTGTTTGCGGGACCTTTGAGCGCGGCGACCCGATCGTAATGCACGATCGCGCGGCTGACCGCTGGATCATTTCGCAGTTTGACTTCGCAGATTCAAATAAGGCGCCCTTCTTTGAGTGTATCGCGGTGTCGAAAACGAGCGACCCGACCGGTGCCTATTACGCTTATGCTTTCCAGACCCAGACGGAAACCCCGCCAAACCCGACTCCAGGCCCAGGACAAAACTTCCCCGACTATCCGCACATTGGCACCTGGATTGACGGTTATTACATGACGGTCAACCAGTTTGACCGGTCGAAGCCCGCCGGTTCGCAGTTCAACGGCCTCGGTGCCTATGCGTTTGATCGCACCAAGATGCTGGTCGGCGATCCGAGCGCTACCTACGTTTACTTCAACCTGAATCTGACTTCGCATCCGGAAGGTATCGCTTCGGTGCAGCCGGCTGACATCGATGGTTTCTCGCTCCCGTCGGTGGGCCAGCCCTGTCCGTTGGCCTACGAAATCTCGGACGAATACGAAATTCCTCCATTCAACAAGGACGGCCTTCGGATGTTCAATTTTCATGCCGATTTCGCTACCCCTGCGAACTCGACGTTTACCGAGCGGCCAGAGAGTCCGGTTCTGCTAGCGCCTTACGATCCGCGCATGCCGGAGTTTGAATCGGGAACGCGCGCCGAGATCCAGCAGCCGCCTCCGGCAGTGAACGGAACCGATTCGTTCAACGCGATTTCTTACCACTTGATGTACCGCCTCCAGTATCGCCGGTCGGGCAACAACGAAAACCTGACCTCGGCATTCATGGTTAACATTTCAGGTGTGGATCCCGTTAGTGACGTGACCTACCAGGCCGCCTTTCGGTATGTTCAGTTGAGGAAGACGAGCGCCGCCGGCGCCTACTCTGTCTTCGATCAGGCGACTTTCGCTCCGGATCCAGTGGATGCAGCTAACGGCACCGACCGCTGTCTGCCGAGCGCCGCAATCGACAACCAGGGCAACCTGGCGGTCAGCTATACCACCGCGAGCACGTCGATTTTCCCTTCGATTCGCTACGCCGGCCGTGACTTTAATGCGGCTGGAATTCCGACGGCTGGTTTGAGCGGTGAGCAAACCTTGTTTGCCGGCACTGGTGTGCAGAGAGGCAGCGCCAATCGCTGGGGTGATTATCAATCGCTCCAGGTCGATCCGACCGACGATTGCACGTATTGGACCAACAACCAGTACTACAACACCACGACTGCGACGTTTAACTGGAGAACGCGGATCGGGTCCTTCAAGTTCCCGACCTGCACCGCGCCGGACCAAGGCACGGTCTCGGGCACGATCACTTCGTGCGAAACGGGTGCTCCGATTTCGGGCGCCTTTATCCAGTTCAACGATCCGCTTTTGACAGGGAACCCGAAAGCCTACTCCACGACCAGTGGCCCGGATGGCAAATACACCATTCAGTTACCCAGCGGGCCGGTGCAGACTCAGCTCAATTACTCAATGACCGTTTCGGATCCGGGTCGGCTATGCAACCAATCAGCCACCTTCACGGTTCCCGTCGGTCAAAACACCCAAGCCGTGCAGGATGTTTGCCTCAGTGGAACCGCGAATCCGATTCTCGATACCACTGATGCGAGCGCGGTGGTAATCAGCGGGGGCAACGGCGATGGGATGATCGGGCCGAGCGAATGCAACGTGATGAACATCAAGTTGAACAATCCTGGCTGCGCCACGGCGAAGAATCTCACAGCGACCCTCACCTCCAACACGCCTGGCGTGACGGTTGTGCCTCCTGGCACAGTGGGATATCCAAACATCGCGATCGATGGCTCTTCGTTCAATTCGGTTCCGTTCCGAGTTAGCACGGACGCATCGATTTTCTGCGGCTCGATTAGCTTCACGATAACGACGAACTTTACCGGTGGCTCTACGATGACGACCTTCACCGTGCCGTCGGCCTGCGGAACCGGTCCGAACGTGCCCATCAGTGGCAGCATTGATTCGACCGATCCGAAGACGACAATGGGACGTCTTGGACGTGCAAATCCGCCGAGCACCTGCGCAGCGCCGAAGGGCTGTCCTGGCGCTTTGCCGGGCGGCGCGGCTGCGCGCTCGTATGACGCTTACTCGTTTGTGAACGGGCCGGGCCCATCGTGCGTGACTTTCACGCCCGGGACCGGCGCTGGCAGTGCTGTGATCCTGGCGGGAGCGTACTTGGGTGCGTTCGATCCGACTAACGTTTGCACGAACTATCTCGCCGATCAGGGCGCAAGCCTGCAGACGTTCTCGTTCAACGTTCCGGCGAATGCGACGTTCAACGTTGTCATCATGGAAGCGAGCGCGGGGTCGCCGAGCACTCCGTATACGTTCACCATCTCGGGCATTTCCGCTCCGCCGCCTCCTGGAAGCGGGTCGTGCTCGGCTGGCCTAACGACTCAGGTAACGCCGGCAACGGCGACGGTGGGTCAGTCGATCAGCGACACGGCCACGTTAACGACCGCCGGCGCCGCCACGGGCACCATCACCTTCAAGGCGTATGGACCGAACGATGCCACCTGCAGCACGACCCCGATCTTCACCTCGGTGGTCGGTGTGAACGGAAGCGGAACGTATGGTTCGCAGGGCTTCACCCCGATTGCGCCGGGAACCTACAACTGGATCGCCAGCTACAGCGGTGACGCGAACAACCCCGCCGCCACTGGTGCGTGCGGTGATCCAAATGAGACCACAACGGTAGCTGCGCTGCCTTCGCCGAGCCCAACGGCTACGGCGACAGCCACGGCGACCGCCTCGGCGACAGCGACCGCGACAGCGACTCCGACCGCGACGCCTGCTTCACAAGCGTTGAACCTCTCGACCCGCATGCGGACCGACACGGGTGACAACGCTGGCATTGGCGGCTTCACGATTACCGGCTCAGTGCCGAAACACGTGCTCATTCGCGCGCTCGGACCGTCGTTGACCCAGTTCGGCTTCACGACGGCTGAAGTGCTCGCCGATCCGACCTTGGAAGTCCATGGTCCGGGAGCGTTCGGAACCATCACCAACAACAACTGGAGAGATTCGCAAGAAGCGCAGATCAAGTCCGATGGCTTGCCGCCAACGAACGATCTGGAATCGGCGATTGATGCGAACCTGCCTCCGGGTCAATACACGGCGATCGTT
The DNA here is from genome assembly GCA_036270255.1 of Chthoniobacterales bacterium. Classification (GTDB taxonomy): domain Bacteria; phylum Verrucomicrobiota; class Verrucomicrobiia; order Chthoniobacterales; family UBA10450; genus AV80. The sequence goes on along the minus strand of DATBCW010000087.1, from coordinate 104 downwards.
CGCGGCAACACGGGCACGCCACAGGCGGGTCTGTGTCTGTTCGAAGTGTACGATCTGGACACGGTAGCCGCTTCCAAGCTGGCGAACCTGAGCACGCGCGCCTT
>DATBCW010000086.1:0-59585 GCA_036270255.1 Chthoniobacterales bacterium | reverse complement strand
AGGATGCGTTGTTTGGCCTCATCGGATTTATTGTCGGCTACGGCGAGAGAAACACAGGCGAGCCCGAGGATCGTTACTCTTAGCGTGGTGACAGAATGCTTGAGGAGTCTTGTTCTCATATGATTAGCTCTGGTTCGCGGCAGCCTGCTCGTTCCAACGCGGCACGTTGATTCCTTTTGCGAGAAGCCACGCGGTCAGCGATCCCTCGCCGACTAGTCCGCCGAGCGCGACGAAAGGCGTCAGCGAAACCCGAAAGGGAAGAGACAGGAAATTAGCAAAGCTGCTGGCCAGGTAACAGGCGCCCGCAACAAACAACAGCGTGCCCAGTATCCTTGGCAGAAAGGTTGACTTGCGGATCAAATAACCAATCGAGAAGACATGGAGGCCGAAGAATGCCATCCCAATATCGTTAAGGCGCAAACTGAGAGTAAGAAGGCTGAGCGCCAGGGACTGGAGCTGTCCAGCGGTGAAGGTCGACAGGTAGGAAGCGCCGCTGAGAAAGTCGAGCGGAGCCAGAAACAAAAGGCTGCTAACCAGTCCGGCAGCGCAACCCATCAGACTAAAGAGCACGACAAACGCCGCCACGGTCCGGTTGACCGGCTTAAGCAACTGATAGATGAATAGCGTAACGGCGAGATAACACCCGGTAGCGACGAGATTGGAGATGAAAGCCAGTCGATAAAGGCCCTCGTGATTGATGATGTTGGCCGCGGTTGTGACTGCGTCGCCGGCTACGACGAACCGGCCGCCCGCAACAAATCCGAACATGCCGGTTATGATCGTCATCAACCAAAAGAAGCCGGCCATTCTTGCTTTAATAAGAGGCGACGATTCTGCGGTAGGTTCGGTTAGGGTGGCGTGCATGGTGTCTCCGTCTGGTTGACCTACATGGGCCCGCGATAGCGCCGCATTCGGATCGCGATCGCGAGAAAAGCAACGCCAACGGCCAGCCCGATCCAGACGTCAGGCGTGGTGAGATACCTGCCAAGTGTCAGCTGGCTCAATGAATCCAGGCAAGGATGCTTCGGGTCTGGGAAATTGAAAGCGGTGGTGGCGGGAGAGCCGAACCGATATTTAATAAAGGAGGAGAAGTAGGCAGTTCCGAACGTGATTCGTTCGAAAAACATGATGGCGATCCAGGGAAGGAGAGCCCAGAGAAAGGCGGCGCGACGCGCCCATCCAGAAACGAGAAGCATCCAGCTATAAGTAGGGACATGCCATAGAGTGAGCACCACGGTCCCATAAAGGAAAAGAACAACGTTCAGGAAGTAATGAGTTTGAACCACCGTGGTGGCAGGACTCACTCCATGGACCATCAGAACCGCGCTGCTGATAAGAAAGATCAACAGGTCAGTGAGGATAACCACGACGAAGGTAATCAACGGAATGACCACGAACGCGACTGCGGCCTTCGACAACACAGTCGTGAGATCGGAGACCGGAAGGGACTTCCAAAATAGGATACTCCGTTCTCGCCGTTCACCGTGGAGCGCATCAAGGCAGTAGAAGACGGCAACAATGAACGCGGTAAACATGATCATCATCGCGGCCATCGAGTAAGGCATCTCGATAGCGGTCCGCGCTTTGGCCGGGTCATTCAGCAGGAGCACGGCCTGGCGTCGTTCCGCTAGACCTACCGCGCTAAACATGAAACCGATTACGATCACTGCCGCTACGATCAGCGGCGCGAGGTAGAGGGATCGATTTTCCCAAAGCTCTCGTCGCACCGACCAGTAAAAGGGCCGGATTCGCTTAGTTGCTGTCTCAGGCTGCCCGCTCATCGTCCGACCTCCGGATTGTGTTGACCCATTACCGCGACGAAAACGTCGGCGATGCTCGGCCGCCTGGTTTCGCCGAGCGCGGCCAGGTCGTCTCGACTAACCCCGTCGAATAGGAGGACGCTTCGGCCAAAAACGGGCCGTTCGTGAATCGGCTTCAGGGCGCGCGCGGCCTCGAGCTCCGTGGGATTCACCATGACCTCGAGGTAACGCCCCTCGAACTGTTCCATCGTGCATTCGAGCACGATCCGCCCGCGATCGATGAAGATGAGATCCGTCAGGACATCTTCTATCTCATCGACCTGATGAGTGGTAATGATGATGGTGCGGGTGCCATCGAAGTAATCGTTGAGAAGCGAATCGTAGAATTGCTTCCGATAAAGAATGTCGAGACCGAGCGTGGGTTCATCCAGGACTAACAACCGCGCGTCGATCGCCATCACCACCGCTAGGTGGAGTTGCGCGATCATGCCATTGGATAGCTGCCGGACTTTGCTTTCCCGCTTGATCATCGTTTTTCCGAGAAAGGTTTCGGCCTTCGCGCGATCAAACCGCGGATGCACGCCCGCCATGTAATCCAGCAAGTCGGACACGCGCATCCAGCGCGGCAGCACAGCGACATCGGCAATGAATGAGACGTCGCGCATGAGTTGTTCCCGCGCCGTCCACGGGTCCTGGCCGAGAACTTTCAGTTCGCCTTCGAACGGCGTCAGGCCAAGAATCGCGTTAAGCGCGGTGGTTTTGCCGGCGCCGTTCGGACCTATGAGCCCGAGGATGCGACCTTCCTCGATGCGCAAATCGATTCCGTCCAGCGCCGGCGTAGTCTTGAAAACTTTGCGGAGTCCTCGTGCTTCAACGCAATTCATAGCTAGCGCGCCTCCTTCATTTTTTTCCGGGTGGCCGCGTCCAGTTCTTTTTCGGTAAGGCCGAGGCGTTCAATCGTCGCGGCGATTCGCGGCCACTCTTCTTTCAAAAATTTCTGGCGCTCGCCTTTGAGTAATTGCTCACGGGCGCCGGGTTTCACGAACATGCCGAGGCCGCGCTTCATTTCGACCAGACCTTCATCCACGAGATGTTGATAGGCCTTGAGGACGGTGAGCGGATTCACTCGAAATTCGGCCGCGACATTTCGGACCGAAGGGAGCGGATCACCTTCCTTGAGGACGCCGTCGAGAATCATATGGACGCCGCGGTCGCGAAGCTGGCGATAGATGGGTTGGTTGTCATTCCATTCACGGCTCATTACCGGGTTCACCGAATCCTTTCCCGAGAGGTTCGGGCCGCGGTATTTGATCGATGCCTCTCATATAGTGTTATACATAACTATAACACTAATTCAGAAGAGCAAGACTTTTTTTAAACTTTTTTTTGGGCCGGAGAAATCGTCCCGCCGAGCGACCGACCCAAAGTGCGAATCGAAGTAACAGTCGCGTTACCTATGCCCAGTGGAAACGCCGTTGCCGAAGTGTTCCAATGGGCGTCATGAAACAATGGTTAGTTAAGTCAATTCAGGTCTGCGCGCTCCTGATCGCTTTGGCGGTCCCGAGCTTCGCAGAGGAAAGCAAACGCGGATTTTACGAGGGAAATTTAGCCGGCGGCGGCCGGGTTGTTTTCTTCGTCCAGGGCAATCACGCCCTCTCGACGTATGTCTTCGACAGCGCCGGGCATCAGGCCTATTTCGGCGGCGGCACGGTCGCGGATAACGGCACGTTCACGCTGACGGCAACGCCTGCGACAACGATTTCCGGGACGGTGAATCCCGACTTCGTGGCCGCGACGCTGCTCGGCCAGAACGTGACTGCTAATCGCGTCGGCGCCTTTGGCGAAGGCGAACATTTCGGCGGACGTTTCTCGGCGACCGCGACGAGCGACGCCGGCAGTTCGTTTGACGTGAAGTTCGTCGTCGATGCGCAAAAGAATATTTTCATGATCGCGAAGCAGGGCGCGACCGTGCTCGGTGGTTTCGGCACGATCACCGTGACGACTCCGAGTCCGACGCCAACAGCTAGTCCGAGTGCGACAGCTTCGTCGACTCCAAGTGCGACCCCGACAGCCACGGCTTCAGCAAACGGCGCGGACGTGATTCGCGATCACGGCGGCGATGACGGCGGCGGCGACGATCGCGGAGGCCATGAATTCGAAGATCAGGATGAGCGCGAAGATCACAATCTGGATGACAACGATCACAGCTTCAGCGCGACGTTCACGCTGACTCTTGTCACAGGCGAGGCCGTGACCGGCCATCTGACGATCAGCCATGGATTGCTCCTCGGCGACTTCACCCTGAACGGCGTGGTCTTCCACTTCCGCGCTCCGCAGGAATCGTCGGAGAACCACATGGCGAACATTTCCACACGCGGTTTCGTGAACACCGGCCAGGGCCAGCTCATCGGGGGCTTCATTATTCGCGGCGGACCGAAAATGGTTTTCATCCGTGCGCTCGGACCATCGCTCACCGCAGCGGGAGTGAATCCGGCATTGGCCGATCCGCAAATCAAGCTCTTCCAAAACAACACGCTCTTGCGCCAGAACGACGATTGGCAGAGCGCGGCAAACGCGAGCGAGATGACTGCGACGACGATCCCGCCAACGAACGCCAAGGAAGCGGCGATCCTGATCCGGCTCGAGCCGGGCACCTACACGACGGTGGTTGATGGTGCCGATAACGGCACCGGCATTGCCCTCGTTGAGGTCTACGAGATCGATCGCGACTAACCTCTTAGGGGTAAGAGACAAACGGGAAGGCCCTCGCGTTTCGGCGCGAGGGCCTTTCTATTTCCCCGCGATCTCGAAACCTTTGGACCGGGAAGTGGGTTAAACCATGACCGAGCAATGGATTCGAATGGCAAACAAAAGCGAGAACTGGAGGAGGATATTTGCATCCATATTTTTACCGTCTCCTCTGCGATGGTCGGCGTTTGCCTCACGGTCATCGGCTTGGTTCGCGTCGTGATTACATTGGGGAAAGCCGATACCTTGGCGGACGATTTGCTCGCCGGCGACGCCTTGTTGTTCCTCGTGTCCTGTTTTGTTTCCTACGCCGCGCTTCGTTCACGTCGCGCGCCACGGATGCGCCGCTTAGAACGAGTCGCGGACAGCGTCTTCATTCTGGCGATGATCGTCATGGTCGCGATCTGCGCATTTCTGACTTACGCCGTCTCTGCGCCGGCGCACGCTTGATCCGGAGGGATGCGCTTCTGCGCGTCCATTTTTCCGAAGGCGCTCTCTGGATATTGGGACGCGCGGCAGCGCGTCCCTCCGAGAATTAGCGCGGGAAAGGTTTTTCCAGATTAGCGAGCGCGTAGGCCGTGACAGTGACGACGGCGGCGTTCTCGGCCAGTTCCTGAGGGACGATCTTATCGAGGGTGTCGGCAGCGGTGTGATGGTAATTGAAGTAGTAACGATTGTCCTGGATCGGGCTGAAACCGGGAACACCCAGCTTCGTCAACGGTCCAATGTCAGCGCCGGGATGTTCGGCCAAATTTAAAATGCCAGCGCCGGAGCTTTGCAGGATCTTGGCGATCGGTTCGAAGAATGGTTTCGCCTCCTTTTTGGTTGCGTAATTGATCCCGAGCGGGTGACCCGCGCCGCCGTCTGTTTCCATAACGGCAAAATGATTGGCGATTTCTTTCTCGTGATTTTTCTCGTAGGTCTTTCCACCGGCCAGACCGTTCTCTTCGTTCATCCAAGCGATCACGCGAATCGTTCGTTTCGGCCGCAGGTGAAGTTTCTGGACGAGGTTGGCCGCTTCCATCGAAACGGCGACGCCGGCGCCGTCATCGATCGCGCCGGTACCGAGATCCCAGGAATCCAAATGCCCGGAGACGACAATGACCTGTTCCGGATGCTCTGTTCCTTTGATGTCTCCAATGACATTGAAGCTGGGCGCGTCGGGGAGCGTTTGAGGCGTCAGCACGAGGTGCATGCGGACGGTGCCTTGCGGTGCAAGCGCGGCGATGAGGTCCGCGTCCTCGGCCGTGACAGCGCCGGCGGGGATCTTCGGCATGCCTGGCTTGTAATCGGTCTGGCCAGTGTGTGGCAGGCGATACTCGGCGCCACCAACTGAACGAATGAGGGCCGCGATCGCGCCCAAACGTCCGGCGGCGGTAGGACCATCAGCTCGATATTTCACTGCCTGGCTATAGGCGTCGCCGCCGTGATCCTCGGCCGCCATTTGTTTGTCGAAGTGATAATTGAACAGGACGATCTTGCCCGCGACCTTGTCTTTGCCGAGTGCTTCGAGTTCATCGAAATCACGCACGACGACCACCTCGGCCGTCACTCCTTCCGGGGGAGTCGCCACGCTGGCGCCGAGCGCGCAGAGCACAATTTTTTGGGTCGTGTTCTCCGCCATGCCGGGGAATTCGATCAGCGCAGCGGTCTCTTCGCCGCGGACCCAGTGCGGCACCATGCATTTCTCGAGCTGAACTTCGAGGCCGAGTGCTTTCAATTCCGCCGAGACATAATCGACCGCCTTTTGGGCCTGGACCGAGCCGCTCAAGCGCGGCCCGATATTGTTCGAGAGATGCGCAACCTGGCGATAGGCGTAATCGCTTTTCAGCGCTGCCTGCTGCAATTGCTTCAGCTCGGAGAGAGTTTGCGGCGAGTAGAGCGCCGGCGTCGGCGTGGGAGTGGGGGAGGGCGAGTCCTCCTGCGCGGTGGCAATCGAACCCAGAATTATCCCGAAGCAGAACGGGACCGCGATCTTAGTTTCGATGGTGTGTTTCATGTGAGTTCGTGATTGTTCTTTGGGCGCGCGGCCTCTAGACAATGGCGTTGCCGGTCCGGCTTGCAACCCATGGGAAAAATCATGCGCGCACTTACTCTCTTTCTTGCCCTTTTCCTTACTCGTCTCGCTCTCGCGGAAAACAAAGATGCCGGCAAAGCGCTGAATGAATTCTTCGAATCGGAATGGGATTACGACATGGAACAGAGCCCGGCACAGGCGTCGTCAATGGGCGATCGGCGCTGGAACGATCGCTGGGGCGATCAAAGCCTTGAAGCGATTCACAAACGGGAAGAGCACGCGGTCGCCGCGCTCGAACGTCTGAAGAAATTCGATCGCGCCCAGTTTTCCGCGGCGGATCAATTGAACTACGACCTCTTCCGGAAGGACCTGGAACAGGACATCGAGGGGGCGAAGTTTCGGAGCTACCTCATGCCGATCAATCAGCGTGGCGGCATCCAAACGCTGGATGAACTCGGCGATCGGCTTCGGTTTGAGACGGTGAAAGATTTCGAGGATTGGATCGCGCGGCTGCGGACGTTCCCGACGCTCATGGATCAGACAATCGCGCTCATGAAGGAAGGCGCGAGCGCCCACGTGATGTGGCCGAAGATTGTTTTGAACCGCGTCCCGGCCCAGATCGATAAGCAATTGGTCGGAAAGCCGGAGGAGAGTCCGTTCTTCAAGCCGTTCAAGAAATTCCCGGACGCGATCAGCGCGGCCGACCGCGAGCGACTGACTAAGGCAGCGCAGGAAGCGATTGCCGCGGGGGTGCTGCCGTCATTTCAGAAACTAAAGAAATATTTCATCGACGAATATCTCCCGGCAGCGTTCGACGAAGTAGGTCTTTGGAAGATGCCGCAAGGTGCGGAGTACTACGCCTATCTCGCGCGGCGGCACACAACGACGGACCTGACGCCGCAGCAGATTCACGAGAAGGGCTTGAGTGAAGTGGCGCGGATCAAGAGCGAGATGGAGACGATCATAGGCAAGGTCGGATTCAAGGGAACGATGCCGGAGTTCTTCACGAAGCTTCGGACCGATCCGCAGTTCTTCTACAAAACGCCGGAGGAACTGCTGGAAGCCTATCGCGCCTTGGCAAAGCAGATTGATCCGAACCTGGTGAAAGTTTTCAAGACATTGCCGCGAACTCCGTACGGCGTGTTACCGATTCCGGACAAGATCGCGCCGGATACAACGACGGCTTACTATAACCAACCGGCCGCCGATGGTTCTCGCGCCGGAACTTACTTCGTTAATCTCTACAAGCCCGAGACTCGGCCGAAATGGGAGATGACGGCGCTTTCCCTTCACGAATCGGTTCCCGGGCACCATTTGCAGATCGCGCTCGCACAGGAGCTGGGCGACATCCCGAAGTTCCGGCGATACGGCTTCTACACGGCGTTTGTCGAAGGCTGGGGGCTTTACTCCGAATCGCTCGGCCAGGAAATGGGAATGTATGAGGATCCTTACTCGAAGTTCGGCCAGCTGACTTATGAGATGTGGCGAGCCGTGCGGCTGGTGGTCGATACCGGCATGCATTCGATGAAGTGGGACAGACAGAAGGCGATCGATTATTTCATGGCGAACGCGCCCAAGGCGGAGAACGACATTGTAAACGAAATCGATCGCTACATCTCGATGCCAGGCCAGGCCCTCGCTTACAAAATCGGAGAGCTAAAGATCAAAGAGTTGCGCGAACGCGCCAAACGCGAGATTGGCGACGGATTCGATGTGCGCGAGTTCCACGACGCGGTATTGCTGTCGGGCGCGGTGCCACTTGACGTGCTCGAACAGAACATAAATCACTGGATCGCTACCAAGAAGTCTGCGGCCAGCCCAAAGCCAGCGCGGTAAACCGCTCGGCGTGCGAGCCGCCGATATTTGCTTCCCACCCTCGGTGATACCGGGCAGGATTTCCTCTTTCCTCCCGGATTTCAGGGATGGAAGAAATAGCGTCGCAGCCGGCAACTTGCTCGCACGCGCGGACGATTGAGTCCGCGCCGAAAGGCTACTATTCGCGGCTGTTTGCGGCCCCAGCCCAACCCATAACACCCGATGACGAATTCAAGCTCGTCGAGCTGGGAACGGCTATGCGCTACGGAGAGGAACTCGAAGGAAACCTGACGCCCCGCATTGGTTACACTTATTTCGGGCAATTCGTCGGTCACGACCTTACCCATGACGCTACTCCGCTGGCAGGTCCTTATCGCAAACCCGAGGAGACACCTAATTTCAGAACTGCCACGTTCGACCTTGACCACGTTTATGCCGGGGGACCAAAGGGCGCGCCTTACTTGTATGAAGGAGAAGAGGGTGCTGAGACCTTCAAGATCGGCGCCACGATCCCGGGTGGTTACCGAAGAGACCTGCCAATTGGGCACGGACTTCTACTTATCGGTGACCTACAAGATACGCGCAACGTTGACAACCTGCTGTTACGACAACTTCACGTGCTGTTTCTTAAGTTTCACAACGAAGCCATTCGCCAACTCGAAACTAATCCGGAAATGGAGAGCGTGGCGGAATTGCTAGGCCATGGTTCGCTCTTCGAACGCGCACGGAGACTTGTCTGCTGGCATTATCAATGGATTATTCGCCACGATTACCTTCCCCGGATTCTGCATAATGAGGTCTGGCAAGGTCAGCAAGAGCGTTCGCCCCACGAATCAGGCAGCACGTTTTCTGTTCCCATCGAATTCTCGCTGGCGGGATTTCGCTTTGGCCACAGCATGGTCCGTAACGCTTATCATCTAAATTGCCGGCACAAGCGGGTCGTCATTGAGGAATTGATGGCACTAGGTCAGAAGGGCGAACCAATCTCGGACGACGACCTCGTGGAATGGGGGATTTTCTTCGACGGCTTACCCAGGTCCGGGCCCACGGCATCCAGTTCTTTTATCGATACGTCCGTGGGCTTGGCCATGCATGGATTGTCTGCGGGAACTATTCGGCTCGCGAACAAATTAGAAACGGTCGATCCCTCAAATCTTCCCGTGAGGACTTTGCTGCGTGGAGCGCGCGCCCAATTACCCTCCGGTCAGGAAGTGGCGGAGGCGCTGGCGGCGAAAGGAAAGATCAAGTTATCCGACTGTCTTTCTTCTTGGGAGTTAACGGCTGACACTTTGAACGGGTCTGGCAGCGTCCTGGGTAGGACCGGTCTCGAACGGAATGCGCCTCTCTTCTTTTATATTCTCAAAGAAGCAGAGCTAAGAGCAAAAGGACTAAGCCTGGGTCCTGTAGGAAGCCATATTGTGTTCGAGGTTATCCAAACCGCTCTAGAGGCCGATCCCGATGGATACATGGCTAAGGTTGGCCCTCAATGGACGCTGCCGCGATGGCGGTTCCCGAGCGGTACGCTACGGAGGATTAATTCGCTTATCGATATTATCCGGTTGCTCGGCGATGATAAGCTACTCCCGGAATGCGAAGCGCACTGGCGGCGATTTGACATTTCCGCTGACGCGGCCTGACCGCAGGTAACCGTAGCCGAATGAAATGAGTGTTACCGCTGCGGAGCTGGAAACTATTGTCCGATCGGTCAGCGCGAATTCGTCCTTTGCGGCGGACGCGGAGCTTAGGCGGATGCTGACCGCGCTAAGTGGGCTGGAGTTCAAGGCGGCGAAGGGAACACCCCTCCGCAAGCTGTGTTCAGCTGGAGCCGAGTATGGATGGAATCGGCTAACTGAAGTGGCCGAAGCGGCGCTGCTGGCGCGAACTACCCCAAAGGCACAAGCCAGCTTACGACGGCATTTGCGGTCGGAGCTGGAATGGATCACTCGACCTTCAATTGAGCTTGAGTGGAAAAGCTTCCTGCTTGCGGCGCATTCGCTCGGTCTTGCGCCGGAGTCTGACCAGCGTGCGCAGGAGCGAATGTTTTTGCGGGATAGCCCTAGCCATCGGCTCTTTGCCTTGTTCAAGAAATTCCCGGTTTTGGCGCGACTTTGGTCGCTCACCATTTGCCGCTGGCAAGGTCACGTCGTCGAATTGATCGAGCGTTCCGCGGCTGACCGAAGTGCGATCGCGCGATCTTTCTTTGGCAAGGTTCCGGCCGGCCGAATCAGAGACTTGCGCCTCGGGTTATCTGATCCACACGAAGGCGGACGCTCGGTAACACTTGTCGAATTTGAAGGCGGCCGAGTTATCTACAAGCCACGATCTGGCGCGAGCGAGTCAGCCTGGTTCGAACTGTTAGGATGGATGAACAATCACGCCTTTCAGCCGAAGCTGCGGGCGGCGCGAGTTCTGCGGCGAAAGAATTATCATTGGATGGAGAACATCGAAGCGGCTAGCAGCCGGAGCCAGGCGGAAGTTCGGCGATTCTATACGCGTCTCGGCGGCACGATCGCGGTAGCCTACCTGTTGAAGGCGGTTGATTGTCATCGAGAAAACGTCATCGCGGCCGGCGAATATCCGGTGCTGGTGGATATCGATGCACTTTGGCATGTCTCGCCGCTCACGAAAACGCAGAGTCAAGCGACGGTCCTTTATCGAACCGGTTTCTTTCCCAGTTCAAGACGTCGCAGCTTACAATCACGAAGCAGTGTGTTGGGTCGGGCAACCTCCGGAAAACATCTCGCACGGATCGCCGACCGACCCGTCGAGCCGACCGATTACGCGAAAGAAATTATCGCCGGCTTTTCGCGCGCATGGGCTTGCCTTTTGGGGACGTCCCGTCGGCGCTCATTTTTGTTGAACAAGCTTCGGCAGATCCGGCGACAACCCCGTCGCTGGATTTATCTCGCGACCGAAAAATATGCGGCGATCCTGCGCGCCTCCATTAGTCCATCCGCGCTAGGGTCCGACAAAGTGCGGAAGGAACACGTTACCCGTCTCTGCTCGCGCAGGTCTATAAAGCCGGCGCTGATTCGAGCCGAGACTCGTGCCCTCCTGGGGCTCGATCTCCCGTATTTTGTGCGACGGACGAGTGAGCGTATGGCTGCCGAGAAAAGCGAGATGCCCTCGGAACTGGCCGAGGCAATTCGGAATGCGCTTTTGTCGGACCGCCGTCCCCGTCTAAAACGCCACTAACTCCTCCAGATATGGTAAGTGCAGGTCTGGTAATCTTCAGCGTTGCGCTCTTCAGCTTGTCCGCTTTGCAGGGGAATGAAATCGGGCACCGCCAGGACCAGTTTCTTCATGCGCTGTTCCGACGTGAGAAATTGGATTTCGAAATCTGATGGGAATTCGATTTCGCCGGCTTCACTTACTGCCTGCTTGGCTGATTCGGCCGAGCCAAGGCATCGGTCACGGAACTCGATATCAGAGCCAGCGCGCGTGAGCACGGAGGTTAGGCGGTCGAGCTTTTCGTCATTGCTCATTGCATCCCAGGTTTTTGTCTTTGTTGCGTTTTTCATTTTGTTTCAATTTGATGTTGCTTGCTCAGCTCCGCGACCTTCGCGGACAACCCGTCTATAAGAATGTCTAGTTCTGGGTTGAGGCGGAGGGAGTCAAAGCGTGGATCTCGTTGCAAGGATCGGTAATCTAACCAGCCTAGCGCGATAGCCTGGCGCAAATGCTGCAGGGCGTTATCCGTTTGGTTCAAACAAGCTTCAACCGCGGCCTGGCGATAGGCCGCTTCCGAATTACGAGGTTGAAGTTTGAAGGCCGCGGTTTCGGCCGCCAGAGCCTCACTGAGAAGCTTGGTAGCCTCATCGTTAGCTCCAAGCGCTTGTCTAATTCGACCAAGGGCCGACTGATAGGTAATCGCTCCATAGAAGGACCCGCCGCCGTGGGCATCATCCTTGATCAGCTTGGAGTATAATTCGTCCGCGCGTTCGTAGTTTCGAGAGAAAAACTCCAGCTGGGCGGCGATCTGGGCCATTTCTCCAAGGTCATTGAAATCCCGAAAGCGCGTGCGGCAGATTTCGCGAGCCGCTTCAAATTCACCACGCAAAATATGGAGACGGCATTTGCCTACGGCTCCCGAGCCGGAACTCGGTTGAAGCTCGATGGCGCGATCATAAGCGCGAAATGCCCGCTCATCATCAGCGAGTTTCGTCCAGCAATCGCCGACCGCTACGTCCGCCTCACCGGGCTGAGGTTTCAACCCAGCGGCAATTTCGTACCAGTTCAGCGCCCGGTCGGGCCGTCCCACAATATCAAGAATCATTCCGACGAAGATCGATGTCCCGTGGGTGATGCCTCCATTCTCAATGGTTTTGATTTCCTCTTCCAGCGCCTCATCGAACTTGCCTTCCTGATAATAGACTCCGGCTAGAGCGCGATGGGCATCCATTAAGGTGGGCCCGAGCTCGACTGCTTTGAGAGCTTCGCGCTTCCCCTGTTCCAAGTAGGTGGAATCCGCGACAAAATGCGTTCGAGAGGCCGCCGCCATCGCCAGATAGGCGTGAGCGAGGGCCGAGTTAGGTTCGAGAGTTATCGCCTTTTTGAATAGCACAATGGCATGATCGAGGTCAGCTACCGTATAATAGCTGGCCATTGCTTCTCGCCCCGCGCGCATTGCTTCATTAGCCTCCAGGTTGCGCGCGCCCGGATCGCGGTGGGCGCCGGTAAGTTCCGTCCAATCGTCTGTGCTAAGAAGATTGTAGATATTGCGTGCCCAATTCTCCGCTTCAGTTTGTGACCCGCCTTCGAATTCATTTTGCTCAAGCACCTTTGCGAACACGGCCTCGCCATTACTCGGATCCAGGACGCGAATAGAAACGCGCATCCGGCCTTGGACGTTCCTGACTGTGCCGGTCAGAATCGTTCTTGCCTTTGAGGCCCGGGCTAATTGTTGAAGGTCCTCGACTTTGCGCCAGCGTGGCACCTCACCTACAAGAACTCGCGCCGGGCCGAAGGATTTGAAACGCGAGATTAAGATATCGATTACCTGTCGTGTGGACACCGGGTCCTCGCGCGCTCGATCCAAATCAAGAAATGGAAGCACCATTACCGAGCGCGTGGCGAGAATGGTTTCGTTCATGACCGAGGCCAGGTGCTGAGTCCGGCCGTACCAGAAGAGCGACCCAGCGCCCACCAGCACCAAAGCCGCGAACGACGCCGCGAGCGCACGATTTCGGCGAACCCAGCGGCGGGTGCGGAGCCACGGGTTCGGGACCCGGGCGCGGATTGGACGATGGTCGAGCCAACTTTGTAAGTCGTCAGCCAGTTCGCCGGCGCTTTGGTAACGATCGGCAGGCTCGCGTTCGAGGCAGTGGTCGCAGATGATTTCGAGGTCACGGTCCACCTGCGGGGCCAGGCTGCGCACCTTCGGCGCTTTTTCCTCAGCCGACTGCTTCATCACCGCGAAAGCGTTGTCGCCGACGAATGGCGTCCGGCCGGTGAGCAGCTCAAAGAAGATGGCGCCGAGGCTGTAGACATCAGCGGCCGGGGTAAGTCTGGCAGCTGGACCGTCGGCTTGTTCCGGCGCGACGTAACCGGGCGTGCCGAAGCTGGAGAGCGACCGCGTGAGATAACTGGAAACAGCTTCGCATCGGGCCAGGCCGAAGTCGCTCACCAAAGGTTCGCCATGGCTATCCAGAAGAATATTACCCGGCTTAAGATCGCGATGGAGGACACCTTGTTCGTGGGCATAATGCACGGCCCGGGCGACCTTCATCATGAGGGCCGCGCTTTGCCGCGGATGTTCGAGTAACGGATGCCGCGCCTGCAACAGGCTGCCGGCAGACGCATACTTCATCGTGTAATAAGGGAAACCGTCTGCCGTTTCGCCGACGTGATAAATCGGGACGATGTTTGGATGCTCGAGACGGGCGGCCGTCTCCGCTTCCCGGCGAAAGCGGGCCTCGGCATGATCGGCATCGCCATCGCAAACAAGAATGCACTTGAGCGCGACGACGCGCCCGGAATTCGGCTCGCGCGCCTGATAGACGACCCCCATGCCGCCGCGGGCAATCTCATGCAGAATTTCGTGATCGGCGATGTGCCAATCGCCGTCTCGGGATTTTACGCTGGCTAATACCTCCTTGAAGGCGTCCTTGTCAGAAGACGGTTCGTCTTCGTCCAGCGCACCGCGAAGGAGGCAATTCAAACAAAGGCCATTGGTGAGGCGCGAGACCGACTGGCACTGGCTGCAAACCTGCGGTTCCCCGAGAATCGCAAAGGTCGAATCGGCCGGGGGCTTCGCTGGCATGGAATCAGGCCGGCTCGGCGCTCAAGGTCGCGCAAAGGTACCGAATCTCGTCATCCACATTCGCGGCGGATTCGACCGTCTTGCCGATTTCTTCGCGTAAAAGCGCTCGATAACGTTTTCGGAAATGATGGAGCAAACTTTTCACCGACGGCTCCGGCACGCCCAGGGCCAGGGAAAGTTGTTCGTAACAAACCTCGGAGCGTTCCGCGGTCAGGTAGACGTGAAGAACTTCGTAGACTCGGCGGCGACCTTTGCTTTCACATTCGAGGCGCAGCCTTCGCAATGCTTCTCCGGCGATCGCCGCGGCCCATCCCGCATCGAACAGCACTTCCGGCGGGGACGATTCCATTTTCGCGGCGGGCAAAGATAATTGCGCCGGCGCCTCAGCCATCCACTTTTCCCAGGACACAAACTGCACGCCGCCGCCGCGCTTATGCCGGCCGCGTTTCGCTGCGATATCGATCAGGAAATTTTTCACCGACCGCAACAGGAGCGAACGGAAGCGGCCGCGATTGGGATCGGCGGACTGAAGAAGATTTCCCTCCATGATCATGAGGAAGAAATCCTGAGTCAGATCCTGGGCGTCAGGCGCCGAATACCCGCGACGATAAATAAAGGTGAAGATGGGTCGCCAGTAGATATGGCAAAGTTGGGCGAGACCGGGATCGACCTGACTGGCGGCGCCGGGCGCCAACCGCTGGCGAAGCAAGCTCCAGCGCGTCGTGACAAAATGGGTGAGAGACCCGGGACTTTCCATGGCGGCAGACGCTCTCACGCATTGAGCGTGAATGGTTCGCCTGGCCTACTCAAGAATAAACTTGGGAACCGGTCCGGTTCAGTCCGGTTGTTTGAAAACGGAGCGCGCAATTTCCAATCGGCGCGCTTCCACGTGCTCGCATTGCTCGATAGCTCGCTTTTCCAGGCCCGAATAATCGAGCCGGGCCAATTCCGGCACCGTTCGCGAGGCCGCGTGCAAAGCGCGCCAAAGCGAGCGCTTGCCGGTGATGCCCAAAATCAAAGCCTCCAGCGCCAGGAACAGCCCAAGCTCGTTCTCGCCCCCATCGCCCAGATCGATCTTCGGCCGCGAAAGCTTTTCCACGATCCACGCGCCGGCCTTCTGGACGGTGCTTTCCTTGGCGCCCAGCTTTTCGATCAGCTCCTTCAATTTTTCCTGGTCCTGATGAATGTCCGCGCGGAGATCGCGGAAGAAACGTTCCTGGGGCTTGGCTTCATAGGTCTCGATGAGCCGGTCCAATAATTCCAGGGCCGCGACCGAACCGGCGACGTGATCGTTCAGGTACTCGAAGAGATCCTCCATTGGGGTAGGGAACGTTACGCACGCGGTGACTTCGGCGCACCTATCGTTTTCAGCCGTTCGACCTAATGCCGTTGCGGGAGAAACGCGCGATCGAAAACGTAATCGGCCACGCGGCGACCCATCGCAATTCCTTCCGTCTTATCGAAGGCCCAGTGAATCCCGAGGTAAATCCGGCTCTGGCCATTCTCTTCTTCCGCCTGCGACAACGTCGAGAAACTCCGGGGCATGAAAGGACGCGCAGTGCCGTCGTTTCCTTTTGTTACGCCGTTGAATTCGTCCGAAACAATCGTGAACCCGACCTTGTCGGTCCCGAAGAATCTTCGAATCGTTTCGAAAAGCGCGCCGCCGATTCCCCCGTGTCCCGACGGGTAGGATGGAAATGGCGGGGTAAAATTCGGACCCACCAGGTTGCTTGCCGGCGCGCCCAGCGGCCGGAAAGTCGGATCGCCCACCGTCGCTGGGTTGCCGTCGCCCGCTCCGAGCGGTCCGGTGCCGGCGTCGGATTCGCGGATGCCCGTAACCGGCCGCCAAACATCCCAGTAGAACTTCGACTCCCAGACGGCCATGGCAGCGTCCGCCATCGCCACGTTGACCAACGCCAAAAGACGCGCGAGCTCCGGAGTGCCGAGTCGGGTTTGGTCCGCGATCTGGACGGTGATTTGATTGTAAAAACGTGGCGGCGCGCACAGGCTCGGCGTTCCATCGTAGGCCCAGAACAGGCCGATAAAGGTTTGCTCCGCGGTTCGGCTGGTCGGCGTCACAATTCCATCACCGCCGACATTCTTTGCTTCATTGTAAGCTGCCGCGTAAGCCGCGCTCGTCATGGCTGGTGGCGCTGGGGCGCGAAACTGATTCGTCGTTTGCAACACGAAAGGCTTGCACTCCGACCAGTGAGCGCCGAGCGCGAGCGGAATCGTGCTGATGGGATCTTGTCGCCAATGGCCCGCCAGGTTGCTCGTTTCAAAGAACCCCGGGCCGATTCCTAGCATTGGCTCCGCGACTTCTGCGCCATCCCCCACGCGCATGGCAAGGATCGCCGCGGCCGCGCGTTTGCCCACATCGACGCCATCCGCTTTCTGCGATTTGCTGGCGACGCGCGCCAGGTCGGCCGCGAGAAAATTATCGAACGTGAGCTTTTGCGACGGAAATAACGAGGCCAGCGTGTCGTGCGCCGCCTGGCTGACCGCGGCATCGAGTGAAGCAGCGCCGCCTTTGGCCGTAAGGCCGGTGTAACTCTGATAGCCGCCAAGAATCGCATTGACCGCATCGAACATGGCGATGTGCACAATCGCCATGGCGCGACTTGCCCGGGCCGGCCCTAATTGCTCACCAAACGTGCGCGTTTCTCCCGGTGCGACTGGCGTGTGATCGAGGCCGCTCGCATCGACGGCGATTTGGTTCCAGCGATGCAGCGCATCCAATCCGACGCGCGGTCCGCTGGCTCGTTCCGCATTTTGATTTGCCTGAAATCGCTGGCCGTACGGGTGCGAAAAACTTTGTCCGCTCGCAACGGTGGCGGCGACGGCGAAAACAAGGGTGATACTGGCAATTCTTCGAAAACTCATGGCAACAATTTGGTCAGCCGATAAAGCAAATTTTGCTGGTAAAGACAAGGCAATTGCTGGCCAGTTGTCGAAACTTGCGAGCTTTCGTAGTATCCCCACCTGCGCAAGCGATCGAAATTCAAAAATCGAAATTCGAAAATGACGGGTGTCTGTAGCTCAACCGGATAGAGCAGCTGACTTCGGATCAGCAGGTTGGGGGTTCGAATCCCTCCAGGCACGCGCGGTCAAAAGGATTGACGTTCCAGACCCTGGCCTTCATCTTTTTTTCCCTTTATGCCCGTTGAAGCTCCGTCGCGTCACGAACAGGATTTGGCTTTCGTCCAACGCGTCCTGACGGGGGATGAATCGGCTGCGTCAGAATTGCGGAGCCGATATCAGGGAAAGCTGGTCGGCGTGCTCCGAGCCCGGGGCGCCAATCAAACTGAAGCGGAAGATTTGGTGGCCGACCTTTGGACGGATTGCTTTGGCGCGCGGACGAATCGTCCCACCTTGCTCACAAAATATCAGGGGCGATGCGCCCTCGAATCCTGGCTGCTTACCGTTGCCACAAATCGGCTCGTCGATCTAAAAAGGCGCCAAAGCTTCCGCGTCGATGTTCCGCCTTCGCCGGATTCGCCTGAGGATTTCTTCGAGCGCCGGCCGCATCCGGAAAAACCAACAAGTGAGAAACCGTTGCAGAATTTGTTGCGCGAAGCGATCCAGCGCGCCTTCGCCAAACAGGACGAAGAGGCAATTCTCATGTTGAAGCTGGTGCACCTGCACGACCTGAGTCAGCGCGAAATCTCGCGAATGTGGGGCTGGCACGAATCGAAAGTAAGCCGCACTCTCGATACGACCCGGCAAAGCGTGGGGAAAATCATTCTGTTTGAGCTCAAGAAAATCGATCCTTGGCTGGAACTGCGCTGGGATGATTTCGTGGAGCTGTGCGCCACGTCGCCGGACGTTTTTGAAACGGAGCCAAGATAATTTCGCAAAATGCGTCGCTTGATAAGTCTTAGGGAAGAGCAAAATACAACGGGACGCCGCCCGGAAAATCTCCACCGCGCCGCAACCCGCTCGTGGGCTCCAAACCATGATGTAAACCAATTCAACCGCGTTTTTCTTTGACCACTCTTTAGCCGTGAATGATGATTTCAAAATTCTGTTGGATTTCTTCGACGGCAACGTCCAGGAAGTGGCGGGACGCTCAGCCGCGGCGATTCCAGCCGATCTCAAGGAAAAGATCGCCAGGTTCGCGAGTGGCAAATGCACAGAAGACGAACGCGTTGAAATGAAAAAACTCCTACAGAAACAGCCTTACTTAATTCCGGCGCTCGTCACCGAAGCGAAAGCTCTTCGCCAACCGTCGGAATGAAGTCGACCCGCGCGAATTTTCTTCCGGAGCAACGCTTTGTTCCGCTTCGGCCCGCCTTGCAGGAACATCTGGCCAAGCTTGGTCAGGCGGTGACGCCGGAGAATTTCTTGAGCATCTGCGACGAAGTTTTGCTGAAGCTGCTCAAGGAATCGTTCACTCGCATCCAGGCCGATGAAGGGAGCATTTGGCTGCTTGATCCGGAGAAACAGCATCTGATTGCGGCCTACAATAGCGGATCTCGGTCGGAGGACATTGTAGGATTCAAATTACCTGTCACTCGCGGCATTATCAGTCTGGTTGTCTCGAGTGAGCACCCGTTCGTTGAAAACAACGTGTATAAGAACGACAAACAGGATAAGTCCCTGGACAAGAAACTCGGGAAGCTGACCTACGCCATGATCGCCGTGCCGCTCTATTTTCTGAATGAGGTCCGAGGCGTGATTTCCTGCGTGCAGCTTCAGGATTGTGACATCGTCGACGGCAAGGGCGTTCCGAAGGGTCCGACTCCGCCAGGTTTCGGTCCGGCTGAGCTCGATACGATCCAGACGATTGCAGCGGTGGTCCGTGACTTGATCGACTATCGGCTTATGGGCACTGCTGTAGGATGGAACCGCCTGTAACCCCAGACCCAAGCCCGTTCCGCCTGGAGGAAGCGCGCCGTGCCTTGGAAAAAGGGACCGGCAAAGGCGTGCGGATCGCGGTGATTGATTCCGGCGTCGAGATCGATCATCCAGCCTTACCAGGACTTACTTTGTTGGACGATCTGCATGTCGTGGATGCTGGAGTGCAGATTGAAGTCAAACCCGGCGACGGTTCCGATATCTACGGCCACGGAACCGCTGTTACTGGAGTTATCCGACGAATCGCGCCTGATGCGCAGATTGGCAGTATTCGTGTCCTCGGCGCCAACCTAGGATCGCGCACAGTCATTATTCGCGAAGGAGTGCGGCAGGCGATTGATCGTGGCTATCACGTTTTGAATTGCAGCTTCGGCTGCGGTTTGCCGGAGCACATCTTCCAATACAAGGAATGGATCGACGAAGCTTACCTTAAAGGTATTCACGTCGTCTCCGCTTGTAACAACTACGATTTCACTACGCCGGAATGGCCGGGCTACTTTCCCAGCGTTGTAACTACCAACATGGCGCGGTCCGACGAGGATCATACCTTCTTCTACAAGCCTGGGCACCTGGTGGAGTTCGCCGCTCGCGGGGTTGATGTAACCTTGCCCTGGAACAACCATTCTACGAAGGAAGTCACCGGTAGTAGCTTCGCCGCTCCAATCATGAGTGCTTTGTTGGCGAGGCTCATTTCCGAAATGCCGGGGCTGGCGCCGCTGGAGGCAAAGTCGATCATGCATCGGCTGGCCATCCCGTGGCGAGCTGAAGTAACAGCGCCGAATGTCGTTGAAGCGAGTGCTCCGGCGCCCCCGGTAGCTCGGGCGGGCAAACGGCCTCCGCCGAGTTAGTCCGCATATGTTGTCTGTGTCGATCGTAGCCGGACCGGCTGCGCCCACACTCATCACTAAGTCGCCCGCAAGTTGCGACCCGCGGTCCAGAATCTTTGAACCGACGTCCGGCTCCAATCCAGGCCAAATTATCGAGCAGATCAAAACGGTCGCCGAGAAAGGCGAAACGGATCATCTTGTGATTCAGTGCGAAGCGGATCGACCGATCATGGCTTACGCTTCCTTGTTCGCCGATCCGTCGGGGCCCTTAGCGAGTCTTTGCCAACTAACTACCGTCGCCTTCGCCATCGAGGCATCAACGCTTCTCGATTTGCTTCTAAATCGGAAAGCAACGTCCGCATCGCCATGCTTTCTCGCGGAACAACTGGAGTTCGTTACTCATATTCTCTTGGATGGAGCTGCCAACGATTCCGACTTAGGGCTGGCTCGAACGATCGCCCAGGCTCTTAACCCTACTGCCCGGATTGTCTCGATAACGGAATTTGCGCTTACCGGACGAGATGATGCAGCGCCTTCTTTCGACTTCCAGAAGGCTCTGGAAGCCGCGAGTTGGCGGAGGCTGATCGATGAAGAAACATCGGTCGTTGGCGGCGCCAGCGAAGTGGCGGCGTTTGGTTATCGCGCGCGCCGGCCCTTTCACCCGGAGAGATTATGGACCTTGCTCCAAACGGGATTACCCGGATTGTTTCGCGCGAAAGGCTTCTTCTGGCTCGCCACCAGGAAGGAGGAAGTGGGCGGTCTCAATCTGGCGGGAGCGGAAATCCAGTGCGCATCTGCCGGCCATTGGTGGGCGGCGCGCGATGCGCACGTTCGCGATTCAGAGATGCCCGAGCGGACTCGGAAAGAATGGCAGGAACCTTTCGGAGATCGCAGGCAATCATTCGCGGTGATGGCGCTCGGCGTTGATCAGGACACACTCCAACAGCAGGTGAATGGTTGTCTGCTGACGGATGAGGAAATGGCGGGAGGTCCGGATTCCTGGCAGAGTTTCGCCGACCCGTTTCCCTCCTGGTCTGGTCACGTTCACACCCACGAACACGATCACGAGTGCGACCACGATCACGGGTCGCACGGCCACGATTGCTGCGGCCATTGATCATCGGCTCGCGAAAAAATTCTGGTCAGTCCGCGACCCCTCGTTTAATAAAGCCGGGTCGTCTCCGAAAAAACGGCGCGCTGCTTTACACGTGTCTGACCTGCCTGAAGTCAAGAATGCTCCCAGCGCGTCGGTCGCTCTCCACGAGCTTTGGCGCCGCCGCACGGAATGGATGGACGACGCGGGAGCCGTCCATGCTTTTGTAAAGCGCGCTCTTTCCGCGGGAGAATTTCTCACGGCCTACGATGCTGCTCGCGCCAGGCTCGACGAACATCCGGAGGACGATTGGCTGCAACAGCGCATGGCCCTTTCCCTCGCCCAGATGGGATCCTCGGCCCGCGCCCAGGTAATCTTGAATGGGCTTGTTGCCAAAAATCCAAGCGACCGCGAGACGTTAAGTATCCTGGGCCGGACCTACAAAGACCAGTGGTGCGTGCGTCCTGATGACGAAAACTACTTGCGCCAGGCTTTCGATTGCTACAACCGCGCTTTCGAAGTTTCTCCACCGGATTCTTATCCGGGAATCAATGCCGCGACGATTGCGTTTCTGTTGAAGGAGAAGGAGAAAGCAGCCCGTATCGCCAGGACTGTGCTCGAGATCTGTCAGGCTCAGCCCGACGACTATTGGAAGCACGCTACCGTAGCAGAAGCTTTGGTTGTCCTGGGCGATACCGAAGGAGCGAAGCAAGCTTATCGGGCAGCGGTCGAGACGGAGAAAGATAACCTTCGCGCTTTTTCCTCAACTAGAAAACAGGCCCGCGTCCTTTCCCGCGAACTCTTTGGTAATCCAAATGCATTCGACGATTGTTTCCCGATTCCAAAGCTAGTTGTCTTCTCCGGGCACATGATCGATGCGCCCGATCGGCGCACACCGCGCTTCCCGCCTTCAAAGGAGGAGGAGGTAAGGCAACTGCTCGAAAAGCAGCTCGCGGCGATGAATGCCGGGATCGGATTCGCCAGTGCTGCTTCGGGTTCTGATATCCTGTTTCTGGAAGCCATGATCGCACGCGGCGCGACGATTCATCTCGTTTTGCCCTGGCCGGCTGAGGAGTTCGTGAAGACAAGCGTCGCGATCGCCGGTGATGAAGCCTGGGTCGAGCGTTTTCATAAGGTCATCGATAAGGCCGCGTCCATTCGCGTCCTGGGCGAGCTTTACATGCCGGGAAGCGCGACCGGTTTCGAGTACTGCAATCTCGCCATGAACGGTCTCGCCCGATTGTTCGCGCGCTCGCTCGATCTCGAAATAACGCCGCTCGCCGTCTGGGATGGTTTCGCCGGCGCGCCGGGCGGCACTGGATCTTTTGTCCGTTACTGGCGCAGCCACCGCGTTCCGGTGAAGGTCGTGCCGATCGTGGCCAAGGCTCCTTCCTTGTTAACCGAAACATTCGAGACTGACGCAGACAATGACGACGATGAGTTTGAAGCGTGGGTGCGCGCTTCCGGCCGCCAGGAAATCAAGGCGATCATGTTCGCGGACGTGGTTGGGTACAGCAAGTTGCCCGAGACCGTGATCCCAAAGTATGTCGCGCAGTTTAACCAGAGGGTTTCACGACTCGTCGCGGAAAGTCCCGCGTCCCCGGTCAATCTCAATACCTGGGGTGACGGTCTTTTCTTTGTTTTCAATGGGGTAGAAGACGCGGGTCGTTTCGCCTTGGACCTCCGCGATCTGGTTGTGAAAACCGATTGGATCGATCTCGGCCTGCCCCGCAATCTCTCGATTCGGATCGGCGTTCATGCAGGTCCCGTTTACGTCAATTTCGACCCGGTCGTGCGCCAGATTTCTTTTACCGGTGCTCACGTTAGTCGAGCTGCGCGCATCGAACCGATTGCCCACGAAGGAGAGGTCTTTGCCTCCGAAGAGTTCGCTGCTCTCGCTGCCGCGGACCAATCAAAGTGTTTTACCTGCGATCTTGTGGGAACAACCGCCCTGGCGAAGAGCTACGGACTATTCCGAGTCTACAGCTTGGAACGCTCGTCGGTTTGAGTCCCGCCAGCCGGAGGTAACTCTCCGATAATTTCTATCATGGGATGCCGCTGAGCGTTCGCCACCCGCGGCGTCACGATGTGAATTGTTCCAACATAACCAAAGATCGGAGGGGCGCCGCGTTCGCTCTTCGACAAAGTCATCCAGTGTTCCCGCCGCTTTTTTACCCAAGAGGTTCCACCGATCTTTTTATTGTCCTGGCCATCCCATAACAAAATCAGGACGTGACTCCGGCGCGCGATGTAATCGCCCACAGCTGCATATTTTTCCGATCGACGATCGCTTTGAGGTTCGGGGTCGCGAACCTCGAAATGCGTGTCCGAAGCCGCAAGCAAACGACGAAATTCGTCGAGAGACTTCGGCGTTATGAAATCCCTCTCGTATTCGGCTTGCGGCATCGGCAATGGCACGACTACTCGGATTCCAGACCGCAAAGCTACTTCCGCCGCGATCCGATCGGCGCCTTCCGCCAGCGGACTCAGCAATTCGAACGACGCGGCTGGATGCGCCAGACGAAAATGGTCGAACACCAACTGGAGCCGGTTTGCCAATTCAGCCAAATCTTCCGGACGCACATCGCGATGCCCACTTATGCCAAAAACGAATGGCGATCTCCTGGTGGTCGACTCGTTTTCTGCGCCAAGGTGCGATTCGTTCATCGGTTCCTGTTTACCAGATCAAGTAACGAACTGACGACAAGCTGTTCCAGGAATTTTCCGTCAATTTTCGGCTGCAAATCAGGCCTGGTGAGCCGTCATCGTCGGACAATGTTCGATGCCAATTCACCGGTCTTGAACCGCCCTGAGGAAGAGCTGTCCGCTCTTCCGATCTGGACCGTGACCCTCGGCGTGTTCGCGCTCCTCACGTTTGGCCTTACGGCGGTTCCTTCAATAATCTGCGGCCATCTAGCCCTCGGCAAAACGCGAGGAAAGCCGCGCCGGTCATTTGAGCGAACGGTCACGACCACGGGATTGGCCATCGGTTATTTGGGCGCCACTATCCTTGGTCTGTGGATAGCTTTCCTGGTAGGGCGTCTCTTGCTCTAGCTAACGCCAATCGCCCATCAGGACGAACGGCGCCCAGTAAAGGGGCCGCGAGAATTTGGGATTCTTCAGCAGCTTGATTTCCGCCTTTTGAAGCGCTTCCGCTTTCGAAGCATTCGCGGCGAGCTGGCTATAGAATTCAACCATGAGCTCCTTCGTGCTCTCATCGCCTACACTCCATAAACTGGCGAGCACTGTGGTAGCTCCCGCGCTCGAAAACGCTTCCGCTAGCGTAGTAATCTCCCCGCCATCGGGCTCCTTGTCTCCGAGCGCCGACTCGCAGGCCGAGAGGGTTACCAGCGTTACTTTCTTGAATGGAAGATCCCAAACCTCGCCAACAGTCAGATGCGCCTGTTCGGCATTCGGTGACGCTGCCAGTTGAATATAACTCTCGGAAGGCGTCGTCGCATTCAGGATCCCATGAGTCGCAAAGTGAACGATTCGCTTATTGAGACGTTGTTGGGTGTTCAGCGCCGCCTTTGTCACTTCGCCACCCGATAAGACTTCGGTCGAAGGAAATACCTTGGCGATGGCTTTTACTTCGTTCTCCGCCGCCGGAAGGTTGGCGCCGGTCGGGTTCCCGAAAGCCACCATTCCGTCCTTTGATTTGTCTTCGTCGGGTGGTTGGACGACTTTCATTACGTCCGCCGCGGTTAGATAAATGACCTGTTTATCTTCGATCAAGTAGCGGGTAGTGCCGTCCGGCATTTTTTTCGCCAAGGCCTGCATCGGCAGATAGAACAGCAATTGGTTCGGGATGAACGCGATTATCTTTATCGGCTCCAGGTCGGATTCGATCGGCGCGATGAGTGAATCATAAAGCGCAGCGAGATTTTTTGTCAGAGGCGCGCCCGATTCCCCGCTGGTAATCTGCTTGCGCAAGGTTTTGATTCTCTTCCAGAGCTCTTCCGGTTTCACCGGCGCGATGACGATTTTGACGTTTTCTTTGCTGACGAGAAAAACGTAAAGCTGTTCGCCTACCGGCGCGTACTGGACCAGCATCACGCCCGGCGGAATGCTGCGCTGCGTTTCCTTGAGCGCCTTTGGATTTACCGTCATGAACTTCTCGTAGTTCGGGTTCGAAGTCTTGATTTGTTCGACTACCTTCCGAAACTCTCCCTGAGTCGAGGCGACCACTTGCTTCAGGTTTTCGATCTTGGTCTTGTCCCGATCGGTCTCCGGTTTGCTTTGCTCCGCCTGAAGTTGGGCGTTCGTTGTTTGGAGCTTTGCTTCGAGGCCGTTCGCGCGATCGAGAAGTGCCTGCATGTTCTTGTCGCCACTCTTCATGCTCGAGAGGCGAAGGGATTCCTGGAGCTTCTTCGATTTCGCTCGGTTCAGGTAATCGAAGGCTTCATCAGCGCGGTTCAGCTTGATCAAGGCCCGCACGATCCGTTGATAAGGCCGGTAGTTTCGTTTTACATCCGAGAAGCTGGCTTCCGAAGCTGCGGTGGCGCGCACGCTCTCGACGAGCTTCACCGCTTCTCGATAAACCTCGAGCGCCTTTTCGTTCTCACCTCGTGCTTCGAGAATCTCGCCGCTTACTCCGAGAGTTGCTATGTGATCGCTCAACGATCCGGTGCGAGTGTCTGCTGCCGCTGCTTCGTCGATTAGCGTTTTCGCTTCATCCAGTTTGTTTTGTTTCAGGCGAATTGAAGCAAAGGTGCGGGCGGCGCCGGAAACCGCGGCAAGGTTTCCAGTTTTGCGAGCTAATCCGAGAGCTTCCTCCGCGCGCGGGGCGGCTTCATCCAGCTTTTCCTCGTCCCGCGCCACGATCGCGAGAAAGCCCGTCGCGGAGACGACGTTGTTTAGCTTGTGCGAGGCCGCGAAAATCTGCCGAGCTTGTTCCAGGAGATGGCGCGCGCCGGCGAAATCGCCTTTCTGATGGGCGAGATCGGCGGCCTGCATGAGGGATTGCGCGGTCCAATCGTCTTGTCCAATACTGCGCTTCAGCGTAATTGCGTCGTTCAGTTCTTTCATGGCCAGGTCAACCTCGCCGCTCTCGGCGTGGACCGCGGCGTTGTCGCCCATGACGCGCGCCTGGATTCGGGCGCGAAAGAGCTCGAAGACATTTGCGTAACCGCCTTTTGGCAATGCCTCCGCGACCTTGAGCGCCTTGCCGTAGTTCTCCAGTGCGCCCTTTAAATTTCCTTCTTCCTGGCTTATCTCGCCAAGAGTCATCAAGGCCATTGCCTGAGAGGTAGCATCGAGGGCAATCTTCATGTCGCGTGTCTGCGCCTGAAACTCTTCATGTTTTGCCAACTCCTCCTTCGAGAGGGCTGCCTTCTGCTCCGGAGTGTAATAACGATCTTCCCCTAGCGCCTTTTTTCTGACAGCGGCCGAGGCTTCCATGCTGGTTAGAGCCTGCTGGTAGTAATCGCGGGCCTTCTTTAGGTCTCCTATATTGAAGGCGTACATTTGAGCCAACGAAATCAAGCTCTCTTCAAGCTTCCGCTCCGCCATTTCCTCCGGGAGCCCGCGCCGTAAGGAGAGCGCTTCAAGACCGTTTTGTTCCGCTTTGTCAAAAATGGCGAGGCTAGCCTGGGCACTTGCGACTCTTTCCAAAGCTGTAGCTACCTGCACGGTCTTTTCGTCCACCTCATTCTTAGGCGCACTTACCTTACGCAGGTAGGCCATCTCCGATTTGCGAATGTCCAGTTCCTGTTCGCAATACTTGAGCAAGCCCTGGTCGTCGTTGTTATCACGGGTGATTTGTTCGAGCATCGTGACCGCGTTGTAGCGGTTGAGGTAGCGCAGCTTCTCCCAGCCGTGAATAAGCTGCTTGATGATCGCTTTCTTTGAGTCGTCGGCGGTCGACAGTTGCGTCTGCTGAGTCTTGATTTGGCCGTCGACCTTGTTGTCGAGCTCGATGGCCGTGGTGTGGAGATATAGGTCCCAATAGCCTCGGGCATTGTGATAACTCTCCTCTTTGAGCTTCGCGCTCGTCGCAAACCAATTGGCGGCTTCATCAAAGTTGGAGGCGTCAAAAGCGAGCCAGGCAATGTCGGAAGCCTGTTGCATCGCGTTCCTGGCTGCGTCGGCCCGCTCCTTTGTATTTTCCCTGGCGGCAGCCCGGTCGGCATTGGCCTTCTTGAATTGCGCTTCGAGCGTTGCGCGATCCTGCTTTGGCTTTTCCTCCGAGCGAATCGCGGAAGGAATGGCCGAGCTGATCAGCAGCGCAGCGAAAAGGATAAAACGAGGCAAAGTCATTTTGTTGTGAGGTGATAGATTCCGTTCCAATCCTTCGGCGGATCGTTTGCCAATTCGCGGCACCGTTCTGCCATGACTGCGCTGGGTTTATCCTGTCTGTCATCGCGCAGAGCTGCAAACATTCCTTCAGCAGCCTGAAAGCTGCCGCGTTCGTATTCGGCAAAAGCAGTATTATAACGATCGAGAATTTCATCGAAGTGTTCCGGGCTATGAGCGTGGCGCACTTCGAACAATTCCAGCGGAGTGGTTTTACCTTTCACGACTGCTTTATCTATCCGCCGAACCTTGGGTGATGGGGAGAGCTTCTCGTAAGCTTCGCGGGTGATGAGAAACAGGACGCCGTAATATTTAGTAAGTGATTCGACCCGGGCGGCCGCATTTATTAGATCGCCAACGAGTCCGTAGTCGAGCCGCTGAGCGGACCCTTTGTTCCCGATTAGCGCTGTCCCGCTGTGCAGAGCGACTCCGTAACCAAAAAGCGCTTTGAGATTTGGCTCAAGATTCGTCCGCAACTCTTCCATGCCTGTGATGAGACCAAGCGATGCGCGAAAGGCGCGATCAGCCGCATCCGGTTGTGCGTCGGGCGCTCCCCAGTAGCTCAGGAATTGGTCGCCTAGAAAATGTTCCATGCTGCCGTCTTCAGCCAGGATCGCGCGGGTCTGCGTTTCGAAGACCTGGTTGAGAAGCTGAAACATTCCCGGTGGTCCGAGCAATTCGGCGATAGCTGTCGAGTTACGAAGATCGGTTAGGAGCACCGTGAGTTCGGCCTGTTGCGGCTCCATCGAACCTGGATTTTGGAGGACGTGCTCCATGATGTGCGGCGAAAAGTAGAGGCTCATCGTGGAGCGGAGCTTGAGTCGTTGGATGAACTCATGGCTTTGCCGGCGACCTAGCTCGACCAGTGTTAGGAGGCTCCAGACAACGGCCGCGCTCATTAGCCCTGGGACCCACCCGGCTTTAACGATGAGTGTCGCGCTTAGCACGGCGCAGACAGCCACGCCAACGACCCAAAAGAAAAGGAGCGAAGCCGTCCCTCGGAACAGCGTTGCGACCGCGCCGAGCAACAGAAGAACGAGAATCGCGGCCGCGTCTATCCATCGCGGCGTCCGCCGGAGCCAGCTCCTTTGCATAAGATCGTTCAAAGCTGTCGAGTGCAGGATGACTCGCGGTTGGTTGGGAGCGATAGAAGTGGTTCCCATGTCGCCTAGCCCAGCGCCGTAGTAGGAAATCAGGACAATCGCGTTGCCGAGCGGTTGGGCATTAGTAGGACGGCTCGTCTGATAAAGGCCGTCGAGCTGGGCAACGTTGTAATGACGAAAAGCCGCAGACCCTTTTCCCGTCCACGGGCTGCGATAGTTCAGCAGCACCGTATCCAGCTTTAGTTCTCGCGCTTCGACGCTGGTGAAATCACTCGATAGTTCTTCCCATCGCGCGACATCTCGGCTGGGGAACGTCACTCCCTTGTCCCAGGCGATGTCTCGCCAGGCGAGATAACACGCGAGCGCAAGCGACGGCTCATACTTATCCGTTCCCGATCGATGAACGTAGTCGTATCGTCGCAGAACCCCGTCATTGTCCGCCCGAACATTGATCAGTCCGGTTGGCAAGACTCTTTCCCGAAATGGAAAGGAACGAATCCGCTCTTCTTTCCCATTTTCGGGCGAGGGGAGTAATGCCTCCGCCAGGATGACAGTCTTACTCTGCGATCTGGTGGACTCGATCTCTTTCAGGATCGGATCGGCCATCGCCTGGTCGCCGCGGCCGAACACAACATCGAACGCAAGCACCTTCGCCCCAAGCTCGGTCGCCTGCCGAATGATAGTAGCCGCACTCTGATACTCCGATTCCAAAGTCGGCGTTTTCCGCAAATCGCTCTGCGTGATGTCGACATGGACGATGCTGGGATCGACTGGTGGCGCTATGCCGCGCTCGTACCGCCAACGCAGAATTTGGCCGAACCAGCGCATCTCCAGTCCTTCGAACGGATCGCCAGCAAGCAAAGTCCAGAGCGCGGCTACTCCACAAATGACGAGGAGTAGCGGCCAGGGCGATCTGAGCCAGACGTGTTCGCCAGCAGTGAGGGACCTGGCCGAACCGTCAGGCGTCATTTCGTTTCCGCGGCCTCGCTGGAAACGATGACGACGCCAGGACGGTCAGCCGCGAAGTTCGCGGCGCGCGCAAATTGCCGCCAGGGAAAGGCCGCGCCGCGGAACACCCCGCCGATTTCAGGCTCGGTCCCGGGAGCCTGGTTTGCGCTGCTCTTGTCCGACGCAATCCGGCCGATCAACTCCTTCAGCTTCCCCGTTTGCAATCCGAGCACGCGATCGTCCACCTTCGGATTCTGCATCGCATCGACGAGCTTCTTTGCTTCCGCGATTTCCTTGGAATCGGGCGCGAGGAACAGGACGTAGAAATCGAAGGGAGCCGATGAAGCGGTCCACTCCCATTTCACGGGCGCACTGGGCAAGAGAATCTCTTCGTATTCAGGCGGCACGTCGGCGAGTTGCGGGCGCCAACCGTTCACCAGTTTTCCGTCCTTCGTGATCGCGGCAACGAGGACGCTGCATTTGTCGCTCGCGTCGACATAAGCGCGCACCAGTTTCCCAGCGCCGGTTGGCGCGGAAATCTGAAACGCTTCTTCTTTTTCCGGCGGCCCCGGTTCGAAAATCGAAAGGCAAACCCGGCCGTGCGGTTTTTCCTCGTCGACCGCAGCTGTGGCGAGCGCGGTGCCCGCGATCAACCATCCCAATGCGAAATACAGAATTCTTCCCATGTGTGGCGCGTCCCGAATACGGCTCGAGCCACCGAAATTTGCACGTAAATTACCCCAAGACTCAAGCGCTTTCCCGACTACGCCTGCGCGGTAATTGAATCCGCTTGCTGGATCAGGGCGTCGAGACGGTTCAGATCGACTGGCTTCACCAGATGATGGTGGAAACCGACGTCGTGGCTCTTGCGGAGATCGTCTTCCATTCCGAAGCCAGTTAACGCGATTCCGAAAATTGGGTGATCGTTTTTGAGTTTCTCCATTAGATCGATCCCGCTGCCGTCCGGCAAACCGATGTCGCTTACCAGAACATCGAATTGTTCGTGCGCGGCTGCTTCCAAGGCGGCTTGAACGCTGTGGGCAGGTTGAACGTGGTAACCCCGGCGGCGCAGAAGCTGGGTGAGCGAACGGTTCGTATCCTCGTGGTCCTCGACAAGAAGTACGCGCATCGACTTGTGTGGGGCCGGAGCCGCTGGATTCGCGATTTGGTTGGTGGCGCGCGTTGTCTCAGCCAATGGAAAAATGGCGGTGAATCGCGCGCCCTGATCGAGTCCCTCACTTTCCGCGAGCAATTTTCCGTGGTGGGTTTCCACCAGCGTCTTGCTAATCGCGAGCCCAAGGCCGAGTCCACCGAACTGCGATCGTTCGCCTTGTTCGAAGGCGTTGAAGATTTTCGGCAGCGTCTCCGCATCGATCCCAATACCCGAGTCGCAAACTTCCACGCGCAATTCGCCGTGGTGGTTTTCCGTGCGAATCTCAAGCCGTCCGCCTTCCGGCGTGAATTTCACCGCGTTCTTGATCAGGTTCCAAAAGATCTGCTGCAACCGCGCCGGGTCGGCCAGGAGTGCAACGTTTTCAGCGGCGAACTCGGTGCTCAGGACCAGCTTCTTTTTCTCAATATCGGCCTGGCAAATTTCGAGCGCGCTGCGCAAGAGCAGATGGGCGTCAACCTCGGCCAGGTTCAATTGCACTTTCCCTTTGCTGATCCGGGTCAGGTCGAGGAGGTCGTCGATCAGCCGTGCTTCCAGCTCAACGTTGCGCCGGATCATTTGCAGGGAAGCGCGCATCTCCTCCGGCAAATCCGGCGATTGTTCCAGTCCAAGCACCGAAGTCAGCACGGGCGTGAGCGGCGTGCGCAATTCGTGGCTGAGCATCGCTAGAAACGAATCTTTCGCGCGATTCGCGCGGTCGGACTCGGCGCGCGCTTTTTGGGCCGATAGATAAAGGCCGGCATTATCGAGGGCGAGGGCGGCGCGATGGGCGAGTTCTTCGGCGAGCGATAATTCTTCCGGCCCACAAATCCGGCCCGGACTGGTGTTGATCATCACGATCGCTCCCAGCACTCGATCGTGCGCCCGAAGCGGCACCGCGATGTACGATTTCGCGGCGAGGGAGCGGATCCAATCGCGGTCCGCCTTTTCGGAATAAACCTCGCGCAATTCGCCGTCGTGAACGTCACAAACCAGCTGTGATTTCCCGGTCTTCAAGACGTGGGCGCCGCCTCTTTCCGCTGCAGCGCTCGAGGGAAATTCCTCCGCCAATCGTTGCATGGCCGGCTCTTCCGCGGGATCGCGATGCGCCACCGCCGCTTGTCGCATCCGCCCATCGTCTTCTACTGCCAGGACAAGGCAAAAGTCGGCGACCCGCGGCACGACGAGGTCCGCCAAATTGCAAAACGTCTCTTCGTAATTGAGCGAGCTGGCAAGGACGTTGCTGGCGTCGGCGAGGAAAGCGAGGCGTTCCTGGCTTGCTTCCGCTTCCGCGCGAGCTGCCTGTTCCAGAACGAGCTTTTGCCGCTCTTCCGCCTGCCGCTTCACCTGCTCGGTCTTCTTGAAGAGGTCGACGAACACCGCGATTTTCGCGCGCAGAATTTCCGGAACGACGGGCGTGAGGATGTAATCGACCGCGCCGATCGAGTAACCACGCGAGACGTGCGTCTCCGTATCGTTCACGGCGCTAATGAAAATAATCGGCGTCGTTTCAGAGCGCGGCCGTTGCCGGATCAACGCGGCCGTTTCGAACCCGTCCATGACCGGCATGTTCACGTCGAGCAGGATCACGGCGAAGTCCTGCTGAAGCAGGCAACGCAGCGCCTCCTTCCCCGAGCGCGCGCAGACGATGTTCTCCTTCAGATCGGAAAGGATTGTCTCGTAAGCCAGCATCTTGTCGTGCCGATCGTCGACAATCAGGATGCTGACCTTTTCTTCGGCCGGCTCCTTCAGGCTGGGCTCCGCGGACATGATTAACGGTGCAGCCAATTGCGCAATAATGTAAGGAGCCGCTCGGTGTCGACGGGTTTGGAAATGTAATCGCTCGCCCCGGCGTCGATGCATTTCTCGCGGTCGCCTTTCATCGCCTTCGCGGTCAGCGCAATGATGGGCAGCTCCTCGAACCCGTACATCTTCCGGACTGCGCGAATCGTTTCGTAGCCGTCCATCTCCGGCAACATGATGTCCATCAGCACCAGATCGGTGTCCGGCTCGGCCTTGAGCAATTCGAGCGCGGCCTTCCCGGTTTCCGCCGAATGCACATCCATTTTGAAGCGCTCCAGCATGCTGGTCATGGCGAAGATGTTCCGGATATCGTCGTCCACGATCAGAACTTTCTTTCCCGCCAGGATTTCATTCGGATCGTTGAGCCGTCGCAGGAGTTCGCGTTTGTCTTCGGGCAGCGTTGCCGCGTCCCGATGGAGCCACAGCGCGGTCTGGTCGAAGAGCCGTTCCGGACTTCGGACCGTTTTTACGATCGTGGTTTGCGCGATCCGATTCAGTTTCTCTTCCTCTTCCTGCGACAGGTCCTTCGCTGTGTAAACAATGATCGGCAGATGTTGATTCTCGTTGCGAATTTGCTCGATCAAATCGAAGCCCGACATATCGGGCAGCATCAGGTCGAGCACGACGCAATCGACCGGCTCATTGCGCAAGCGTTCCAGGGCCGCGCCGCCGCTCGAGGCATCGACCACTTTCGCGGTCGAATTGCCGATCAACTCGCGAATGCTATCGCGCTGGGTCTCGTCGTCCTCGACCACAAGGAGTTTCTTCGCGGTCGTCGCTTCCATCTCGTTCGCCTTTTCGAAGATTTGGCGAATCTGCGTCTCGTCGATCGGCTTGGTGAGGAATCGGAGCGCGCCCATCCGCAAAGCATTCCGCGGCTCTTCCCGCGCCGAGATCACGAAGACCGGAATATGACGGGTCGTCAGGTCGGATTTCAACCGATTGAGAATGTGCCAGCCATCCATGTCCGGCAGGCTGAGATCGAGCGTGATCGCGGCTGGCGAAAATTCGCGGACCAGGTCGAGCGCGATCTTGCCGCGCGGGGTGACAACCGCCTTAAATCCATTTTGGCGGGCAACTTCAAGAAGCCATTGCGCGAAATCGCGGTCGTCCTCGACAATGAGCACCGATTTTTCGCCGGGCAAAATGTTCGCCCGATCGTCAGCCAGCGTGAATTCCATCGGCTCCTGCTCTTCGGATTCACCGTTGCTGGTGATTTCCGGTTCGACTGGTTGCGGCATGATTCGGGCGGCGGCGCGCTCCATGGGCGAGACGCTGTAGTTCTGGGGAAGGAAGAGCGTGAAAGTGCTGCCGCGTCCTTCCGAGCTTTCCAATTTGATCTCGCCGCCGAGGACGCGCGCCAGCTCGCGACTGATCGCCAGGCCGAGACCGGTCCCGCCATATTTCCGACTCGTGCTCCCGTCCGCCTGGAGGAACGGCTCGAAAATCGTGACTTGCTTGTCGGCCGGAATTCCGATGCCGCTGTCGCTCACGGAAAATGCGAGGACGCTCTCCGCCCGGTTCAGATTGTGGTTGTCCGACGACCAACCGGCCGCGGCGGGTGCGACTCTCAAATTCACGTAACCGCGCTCGGTAAACTTGAACGCGTTCGAGAGCAGATTCTTCAGCACCTGGTCGAGCCGCTGCGAATCGGTTTGGATCGCCGCCGGAATCCGCCGATCGATGTCGATGGTGAAGTTCACCGCTTTTCCTTCCGCGACGTGGCGGAAAGTGCGCTCCATGGTTTGCCGCATTTCCTCGAACCGGACTTCGCCGACGTCGAGCGTGACCGTGCCCGACTCGATCTTCGAAAGATCGAGAATGTCGTTGATGAGCCGAAGCAAATCTTTGCCCGAGCCGCGAATGGTGCGCGCGAATTCGACCTGCTTCGGAGTGAGGTTCCCTTCCGGGTTCGACGAGAGTTGCTCGGCGAGAATCAGGAGGCTGTTGAGCGGCGTCCGCAACTCGTGCGACATGTTCGCGAGAAATTCGCTCTTGTAACGCGAAGTGATCGAGAGCTGCTGGGCTTTGCCTTCGAGCGCCTGCCGCGCCTGCTCGACCTCGCGGTTCTTCCGCTCGACTTCCTCGTTTTGCTCGAAAAGTTGCCGCGCTTTTTCTTCCAGTTCCTGGTTGGTCTGTTGCAATTCTTCCTGCCGGCTTTGCAATTCGGAGGCGAGCGATTGCGATTGCTTGAGCAGATCTTCCGTCCGCGTGTTCGCCTCGATCGTGTTCAAGACGATGCCGATACTTTCGGTAAGCTGATCGAGAAACGCGTGGTGCATCGGGCTGAAATGCTCGAGCGACGAGAGCTCCATCACCGCCTTGACCTGGCCTTCGAAGAGGATTGGCAAGACGACGATGTTCTTCGGCGCGGTTTCGCCGAGGCCGGAATTCACCTGGATGTAATCATGCGGGACTTTGGTGAGGAGAATCCGTTCTTTTTCGAGCGCGGCCTGGCCGACGAGACCTTCGCCGAGTTTGAAGCGAGTGCTGACGCCTTTGCGTTCGCGGAACGCGTAGCTCGCCAGAAGCTGGAGCTCGGGCTCCTCGGCGGAGCCATTCATCATATAGAACACGCCTTGTTGCGCGGAGACGACCGGAGCTAGCTCGGAGAGAATCAGCCGGCCGACTGTGAGCAGGTCGCGCTGGCCTTGCAGCATTCGGGTGAACTTGGCGAGATTCGTCTTGAGCCAGTCCTGCTCGTCGTTGCGCAACGTCGTGTCCTTCAAGTTGCGAATCATCTCGTTGATGTTGTCCTTCACGAACGCGACTTCGCCCTGCGCATCGACCTGGATCGATCGGGTCAGGTCGCCTTTCGTCACCGCGGTCGCCACGTCGGCAATCGCGCGTAGCTGTGAGGTCAGATTGCCGGCGAGCTGGTTCACGTTGTCGGTGAGGTCGCGCCATGTTCCCGCAGCGCCCGGCACGTTCGCCTGGCCGCCGAGTTTTCCTTCCACGCCCACTTCGCGCGCCACGCTCGTTACCTGATCCGCGAAAATCGCGAGCGTGTCGGTCATGCCGTTGATCGTGTCGGCGAGCGCAGCGATTTCGCCTTTCGCTTCGACGAGCAGCTTCTGTTTCAGGTCGCCGTTGGCGACCGCGGTCACGACTTTCGCGATGCCGCGCACCTGGTTGGTCAGGTTACCGGCCATGAAATTCACCGAATCGGTCAAATCCTTCCAGGTTCCCGCGACGCCTTTCACGACGGCCTGACCACCGAGCCGTCCTTCCGTGCCCACTTCGCGGGCCACGCGCGTCACTTCCGACGCAAATGAGTTCAGCTGGTCGACCATCGTGTTGACGGTGTTCTTCAATTCCAAAATCTCGCCTTTAACGTCGACCGTGATCTTCTTGGACAAATCGCCCGTCGCGACCGCGGTCGTGACGGCCGCGATGTTTCGCACCTGCGTCGTGAGGTTGGACGCCATAAAGTTCACGGAGTCGGTCAGATCCTTCCAAGTTCCGGAAACGCCTTCGACTCGCGCCTGGCCGCCAAGCGCGCCTTCCGAACCGACTTCGCGCGCCACACGCGTTACTTCCGACGCGAACGAACGGAGTTGATCCACCATCGTGTTGATGGTGTCCTTCAGTTCCAGAATTTCGCCCCGGACATCGACGGTGATTTTCTTCGACAAGTCGCCGTTGGCGACCGCCGTCGTGACCTCGGCAATGTTTCGCACTTGGGCCGTGAGATTGCCGGCCATCGAGTTCACCGAGTCGGTGAGATCCTTCCACGTGCCCGCGACACCTTTCACGTCGGCTTGACCGCCGAGCCGTCCTTCCGTTCCTACTTCGCGCGCCACGCGAGTTACTTCCGAGGCGAACGAACTAAGCTGATCCACCATGGTGTTGATCGTGTTCTTTAGCTCCAGGATTTCGCCTTTCACATCGACCGTGATCTTTTTCGAGAGATCGCCATTCGCGACCGCGGTGGTGACTTCGGCGATGTTACGGACCTGACCGGTGAGGTTGCCGGCCATGAAGTTCACCGAGTCAGTAAGATCTTTCCAAGTACCGGCAACGCCACGCACGTCTGCCTGACCACCAAGTTTTCCTTCCGAACCCACCTCGCGCGCGACACGCGTTACTTCCGAGGCGAACGAGCGGAGCTGATCCACCATCGTGTTGATCGTGTCTTTGAGCTGCAAAATTTCGCCACGGACATCGACCGTAATTTTCTTCGACAAATCGCCGTTCGCGACCGCGGTCGTAACTTCCGCGATGTTACGCACCTGACCCGTCAGGTTACCGGCCATCGAATTCACCGAATCAGTGAGATCTTTCCAGGTTCCGGCGACGCCCTTCACTTCGGCCTGGCCGCCGAGTCGTCCTTCCGTTCCCACTTCACGGGCGACACGCGTCACTTCCGCGGCGAATGAGCTGAGCTGATCGACCATCGTGTTGATGGTGTTTTTCAGCTCAAGGATTTCGCCCTTCACATCCACCGTGATCTTTTTCGAGAGATCGCCGTTCGCGACAGCGGTCGTGACCTCAGCGATGTTTCGCACCTGGCCAGTCAGGTTACCGGCCATGAAATTCACGGAGTCAGTTAAGTCTTTCCACGTTCCGGCGACGCCGCGCACATCTGCCTGGCCACCGAGCCGGCCTTCCGTTCCCACTTCGCGCGCCACGCGCGTCACTTCCGCCGCGAACGAGCTGAGCTGATCCACCATCGTATTGATCGTGTTCTTCAGCTCGAGAATTTCGCCCTTCACGTCGACGGTGATCTTCTTGGACAGGTCGCCGTTCGCGACCGCGGTCGTGACCTCGGCGATGTTTCGCACCTGGCCAGTCAGGTTGCCGGCCATCGAGTTCACCGAGTCGGTCAAATCTTTCCAGGTGCCGGCGACGCCTTTCACTTCCGCCTGACCGCCCAGAATTCCTTCCGAACCGACCTCGCGTGCGACGCGCGTCACTTCCGAGGCGAACGAGCTGAGCTGATCGACCATCGTGTTGACGGTGTCTTTCAGCTCCGCGATTTCGCCTTTCACTTCGACCGTGATTTTTTTCGACAGATCGCCGTTTGCGACGGCCGTGGTGACGAGCGCAATGTTTCGCACCTGCGCAGTCAGGTTGCCGGCCATGAAATTCACGGAGTCGGTAAGGTCTTTCCAAGTCCCGGACACGCCGCGCACTTCGGCCTGGCCACCGAGAATTCCTTCCGAACCCACTTCGCGCGCGACACGCGTTACTTCCGAGGCGAACGAGCTCAGGCGATCAACCAGCGTGTTGATCGTGTTCTTCATCTCCAGGATCTCGCCTTTGACGTCGACCGTG
The DNA here is from genome assembly GCA_036270255.1 of Chthoniobacterales bacterium. GTDB lineage: Bacteria > Verrucomicrobiota > Verrucomicrobiia > Chthoniobacterales > UBA10450 > AV80. The sequence goes on along the minus strand of DATBCW010000086.1, from coordinate 21,631 downwards.
ATCTTGCGCGACAAGTCGCCGTTCGCGATCGCGGTCGTCACCTCGGCGATGTTACGCACCTGCGCCGTTAGATTACCGGCCATCATGTTCACGTTGTCGGTCAAATCCTTCCACGTGCCGGCAACACCGCGCACATCGGCCTGACCGCCCAGCGCGCCTTCCGAACCCACTTCGCGCGCGACACGCGTCACTTCTGAGGCGAACGAACGCAGCTGGTCCACCATAGTGTTGATCGTGTCTTTCAGCTCCAAAATTTCGCCGCGGACATCGACCGTAATCTTTTTCGACAAGTCGCCTGTCGCGACTGCGGTGGTGACCTCGGCAATGTTACGCACCTGCGCGGTCAGATTCCCGGCCATCGAATTCACCGAATCGGTAAGATCTTTCCAGGTGCCGGCAACACCCTTCACGTCCGCCTGGCCACCAAGTTTTCCTTCCGTGCCGACTTCGCGCGCCACGCGCGTCACTTCCGAGGCGAACGAGCTGAGCTGATCGACCATCGTGTTGATCGTGTTCTTCAGCTCCAGGATTTCGCCCTTCACGTCGACCGTGATCTTCTTCGACAAGTCGCCGCGCGCGACGGCCGTGGTCACGTCCGCGATGTTTCGGACCTGGCCGGTCAGATTTCGCGCCATGAAATTTACCGAGTCGGTAAGGTCTTTCCACGTTCCCGAAACGCCTTCGACGCGCGCCTGGCCGCCAAGAATTCCTTCCGAACCGACTTCGCGCGCAACGCGCGTCACTTCCGACGCGAACGACCGCAGCTGATCCACCATGACGTTGACGGTGTCCTTCAATTCGAGGAACTCGCCTTTAACGTCGACGGTGATCTTCTTGGTCAAATCGCCATTCGCGACCGCCGTCGTGACCGTCGCAATGTTACGCACCTGGGCAGTCAGATTGCCCGCCATCAGGTTCACGTTTTCCGTGAGATCCTTCCAGGTCCCGGCCACGCCTTTCACTTTCGCCTGGCCGCCGAGTTTACCTTCGGTGCCTACTTCGCGAGCCACACGCGTCACTTCCGACGCGAACGCGCCGAGCTGGTCGACCATCGTGTTCACCGTCTTCGCCGTGCGCAGGAACTCGCCCTGCAACGCTCGGCCTTCGATCTCCGTCGCCATCGTCTTCGACAGATCGCCCTTTGCGACTGCACCGATGACGCGCGCCATCTCGCTCGTCGGATGCACCAGATCGCCGATCAATCCATTGACCGACCCGATCGCCTCCGCCCAGCAATCGCCGACGTCGCCGATCGAGGCCCGCTGCGAAATTCGGCCTTCTTTGCCGACCACCTGCCCGATCCGTTCCAGCTCGCGCGCCAGCCGTTGATTCAACCCAATCACGTCGTTGAACGTGTCCGCAATCTTGCCCGCCAAGCCTGTCCAGTCGTCCGGCAATCGGACCGAGAAATCGCCGCGCTTGAATGCACTCAACGCGGTGAGCAACTGTTTCGGGTCCAAGCCGTCCCCGTTGAGACGGGACCCGTTTGCTGCGGCTTTGGGCCGCGGCGGTGAATCTGCGGCTTTCGCCGGAGGTGGTGGCGCGGCGGTTTTAGGCCGCGGTGGTGGTGAAGTCGTTTTCTTCATAGATAGATCGGGTTTGCAAAGAAGCCGGCAGAGCGGCCGGAACGCAATGAAATGGAGCAATAATGGTGCTCCTGGCAACCTGACGTTGCCTGCGCCGAATTTCCTAAAGCAGGGCCGGTCACAAATTTCCGGGCCTTCGAGGGCCTTGTCATAAATCGGTTTTGTCCCCCGGATCACGTGTAAGATTTCTGCCGAATTCGTTGGCGGGATAGGATTTGTTGGTAGGGCGAGACGCTGTCGAGCCGTTCGCGGCGTCATCTGGAACGTTGGCGGATCGACAGAGTTTGCAGGCCCGGCCTCGGAGTCTGCGACTCCTGCGTTACGGCGCCCTACCATTGACATGTCCGCCCTTCCCGGAATACGACTCGCCACGTGACTTCGCCCGGCGGCAGCCGCAAGGAACTCGACTCCATGGTAGTCGAGATCGAGCTGACCCTGTGCAGCATTATCCAGGGCGTCGCGCTCTATTTCCTGGTCGAAAACGCGCGGGCCGTTATTTCGATGGGGCAAGCTTCAGCGTGGCCGTACATCGCCACGGCTCTCGTCATCATTCTGCTCTTCTGGTCGCGGTCGCTCATTCACACGCTCACGCTCATCCGCTGGCCGCTCGAGTTCGTGCACAACTTTTTTTACATCGCCTGCACCCTCGTCGAAGCGCTCGCCTTCACCCATCTGAACGATCCGTTTACCTGGTTCGTCCTGACGGCGCTTTACGCCGTCGTCGTCTGGCTCCTCTTCGTTTACGACATGAGGATCGTCGCCTTGCGCGGCCGCGACAGTGCCGGCCCGGTCGGCAGCCGGCTCTATGCCCTGGTCGGCGCCGATCAACTCCTCAACATCCGGGTCCTCATCCCGCTGATTTTTCTTTCCAACGCCGGCAGCGCCCTCGCGATCTATCTTCGCCCGGATTTTTTCCTCGGCCGCGGCGGCCACTACATCCTGATCGCCGTGCAGGGCCTCGGTCTCCTCGGATATCTCATTTACGTCATCCGCGCTTACATCCGCCTCCAGCCGTTGATCACCGAGACCCGGGAGGAATGGCGGGCCGCTTCGGACAAGTAACTCGTCAGCCTAAACCGCGAGCCCGTCGCTCCAACGGCAGCAACGCGGCATAGATCGAGTCGTGGACCGGCGTCGCGATGCCTGTCTTTCGGCCGAACCGGACGACCGCGCCGGTCTGCGCTTCCAGTTCCGAGGGCCGGCCCGACATGATATCGCGTTGCATCGATGAAGTTGTCTCGGCGGGCTGAGCATCAAGCATCGCCAGTGTTTTGCTGATGGTTTCTGCGTTGAGGTCCTTGCCGTGGGCGCAGGCGATGGCTGCGACCTCCTCCAGCCCGGCCACGAGGCGGGTGCGCAACTCTGGCGACGAGCGAATCGGGCCGATGGGCAATCGCGTCATCGCTCCCAGCGATCCCCAAATGATAAACAGAAATTTTTCCCACATCGCGAGACTGATATCGTGCGGGATCTTGCAGCGGACCTTCGCTCCCGAAAAAGCGTCGCGCAGTTGTTCCAGACGCTCAGGATTTCGCAACGGTTCCAGCTGGCCGAATTCGATCGAAGGTTCTGCCGAGCGATGATGGGTTTCGCCGGGCCCAATCGTCTGCGCGACGATTCGACAGAGACCGCCCGCAACTCGGTCTGTTCCGAGAATCGCAGCCAGTTGTTGCGGCGCTTCCATTCCATTCTGGAGCGGGATGACCACGGAATTTTCCCCCTGCATCTTTTGGATGGCCTCGGCTGCCTCCGGCACCTGCCACGCTTTTACGGCGACCAGCACGGCATCTGGTTTGTCGATTGCCGCCGGATCATCCTTCGCCAGAACTCGTGCTTCGAAATCGCCGTTGATGCTTTTAACGCGGAGCGGGCCGGATCGCAGCGCTTCGTACGTCTTTCCGCGGACAAGAAAAACGACGTCGTTCCCGGCCGAGGCCAGCCGGCCGCCGAAGTAACCGCCAACCGCCCCCGCGCCGATTACCGCGATTTTCATTTTCTCACGCAAACATTTGTTCGACCGCCGCCTCGCAGTGAATGCGGGTCGTGTTTAGCAACGGAATTCCTTTGTGCGACGGCTCGCGCAGAATGAGCGGCAATTCGGTTCCGCCCAGAATCACGCCGTCGATCCTCGATTGCTCCGCCATCCGATCTACGATGGTGAGAAGACCTGCGCGCGTCTCCGGCAGAAAGACGCCGGCGACGAGTTCGCTCATGTATTTCTCGTGGATGAATTCCAGATCGGCCGGTTCCGGTGCGACGACGGCGATGTCGTTCGCCAAAAAGAGATCGCGGTAGGCGGTCCCTTGCATGGTGAAGCGCGTTCCGAAAAGCGCGAGTCGTTTTAGTGCGCGTTTTTTTGCCACCTCGCAAGTTTCCTCGATAATGCTGATCAGTGGCAGCGGCGACTTTACCGCGAGATCGTCAAACACGATGTGCGGCGTGTTTGATGCCATGATCGCGAAGTCCGCTCCCGCTCGCTCGAGCTTCGCCAATTCGGTCAGCAACCAATCGATTAGCGCGTGCAATTCACCGGCGCCGACCGTTGCCAGCACTCGCTGCAGATCGATGCTGTTGATAAAGATCGGCGGATAACTGCCGTCGTTTTTTCGAGCGCGGCAGAGGTCGATGATTGTCTGGTAATAATCGACCGTCGATCCGGGTCCGATCCCGCCGATGATGCCGAGCGTTTTCACAATTCCTCGCCGAATCGCATTTCGTTGGTCGCCACGAATCCCATCCGCTCGTAAAGCGAGCGCGCCTGAGCGGACGCGTGCAGAACAAGCCGGTCGAGTTTTTCTTCACGCGCCCAGCGGATGATCTCTTCCATTAAGAGGGCCGCGACGCCGCGGGTCCGCCACTCCGGTTCGGTGAAGACGTTGAGCACAATGGCGTGACGCCCTTTCGCGAAGGCGCCGTTGCGTGAAGGCCGGTGTGGGTGCGGAGGAACCTGCCGCCGCTGCACTCCTGCGCCGGCGATGATCAGAGCGGGTTCTTTTTGCGACGCGGCCAACCAACCAACGTACTCACCTGTTGCGAGAGCGCGTTCTGTCCAGGCTTGTGAGGCTGCCAGAAAATCGCCCAGCGTCTCGTTCGCAATCTCGCCCATATCATGAAACATCCGGGCGCGATGCCCAGCGATGACCGCCGCATCCCGGACATCTGCGGGCCGAATAAGAAACTCACCGTTCGAGTGGCGCATCGATTTTGAAAACCACATTCATCCGCCCGGCTTTGTTCACCCGCGGTTCGATGCGCACGCCGCCGATCTTTTCCATCGCCTTTTGCGAGCGCCAATTGCTGGGACCGACCAGAAAAACGACGTGCCGAACAAATCGGAAGGCGTGCCTCAGCATCAGGTCCTTCATCTCGCGGTTGTAAACGCCGCCCCAATATTTGCGGGCGAGGAAGGTGAAGCCGATTTCGATTTCGCTCCGTCCCTCGTGGTAGCCGAGGTAGCGCGATGAGCCGATGATGTTCCCATCTTTTTTGTCGATCACGACGAACGCGCCGCCCGAGTCCATTGCTTCCTTGAAAAATCCGCGGAAGACATCCGCCTGATAACGGTCCGGTACCGGGTGTTGTTCCCAGATCAACGGATCGGAGGCGACCGCGAATAGCGCGTCGTAGTCATCCGCGCGCAGCGGACGCAGCCGAAGCAATTCGCCCTCTAAGGTTGGTTGCAACTCGAAAGACATTGCCCTCAAGGAACGGCACCTTCCAAACCCCCGTCTTCAGGTAACTCCAATTGCCCGCTTCCCATATAGCAACAAGTGCCGCCCACGTGCACTGCCGTGATCTCGCCGGCCGAATGCTTGATCCGAATATGAAGGAAACTCGGCCGCCCCATCTCGATTCCTTGTTCGCTTACACAACGCAGCTCGTCTGTTGACGAAAACACACGATGCCGCACCAGGTAACACCCGAGCGGCCCCGTCGCGCCGCCGGTCGCGGCATCTTCCGACACGCCCAGTGACGGCGAGAACATCCGGCTGTGCACAGCAGAACCCGCGAACTCGGTTTCCGTCGTAAAGAGGAAGATGTTTTGCACCGGCAATTTCAACCGCTCCTCGACATCGCGTCGAAAACGAATCCGCCGCATCGCCGCCAGCGTTTCCACCGGCACAAACAAAAAAGGCACGCCGCACGAGACCACCTGGATCGGAAGATCGGCGCGGATCGCCTCCGTCTCCAGCGAAAGCATTTCCGCGATCCCAGCTCGATCTTCGATGGGCGGGCCAAACTTCGGCAGCGGTTGCTGCATCTCGATGAAGGAAGGCTTACCGTTTTTCCAGTCGATCGCGACCGGGATCGGGCCGACCCCTTCCTCCAGCGTAATGTTTGTGCGTCCGCTGCCCGGCCTAACGAGTCCGGCGCGGGTCAGCACGAAAGTGGTGCCGACCGTGGGATGGCCAGCCATCGGTAATTCCTCGGCCGTCGTAAAGATGCGAACCCGGAAATCGTTGGCGGGGTTTTGTGGCGGAAAAACGAAGGTCGTCTCCGATAGATTAAATTCCTTCGCGATCGCCTGCATCAGCGCATCCGAAAGTCCGCGGCCGTCGAGAAACACGGCGAGCGGATTCCCGCCGAAAGCGCGGTCGGTGAAAACGTCTACAAGGTGGTAAGCGCGTGAATTCATAAGGTTATCCGGTTTCCTGCGCAGAAGGTTACAAACCTCGCAGGCTTGGGCTACTGGCATGAGGAATTTGCGCTCAGGGCCCGGCCCGATACAGATTCAGAGCTGGAGATTTTGGGCCGGTACAGTTTGCGTGCTGGGCATTCTGTGTGACATGCTGGTTTAATGATTGTTTCTCGAGTTTCCAGTGGCCGGCGCGAACCACTCTATGCTCGGATCGCCGCGAATGTCGGCGAGCTGATCGAAGGCGGCGTCCTGCGGACCGGGGACCGAATTCCCTCGGTGCGCCGGGCCAGCCGACAGCATCGCGTCAGCATGGCAACGGCGGTCCAGGCTTATCTGGAATTGGAAAATCGCGGCCTGATCGAAGCGCGGCCAAAGTCCGGCTTCTTCGTTCGCCATCGTCCGCAGCAGCTGCTTGATGAGCCGCAAACTTCCCGGCCTCTCCCAGGCGCGTCGGCCCACGAATCACCGACGCTCATCTCGCGTCTCTTCGGCGCGACGATGAAGCGCGATGTCGTCCAACTCGGTCCGGGAGTCCCGAGCGCAAAACTTCTTCCGGTCCAGAAACTGAATCGAATCCTCGCCTCCACCGCGCGCCGGCTCGGTCCGGCTGCGCTCGAGCTCGATATGCCGCCTGGTTGTCTGCCCTTGCGCCGCGCCCTGGCGCGACGGGCGCTCGATTGGGGAATGAAGATTTCGCCGCACGAAATCATGACCACCAGTGGTTGCATGGAGGCGCTGGTTCTGGCGTTGCGAGCAGTGACAAAGCCGGGCGACTCAATCGCTGTCGAGTCGCCGACTTATTTCGGCATCGTCCAACTCATCGCTCAACTCGGACTGAAAGCGCTCGAGATTCCGACTCATCCGCGTTCCGGCCTCGATCTCGATGCGCTCGAACGTGCCCTCCGCAACCGCCGGGTCAGTGCCTGTCTCGTCGTGCCGAACTTCAACAATCCGCTTGGCAGTCTCATGCCCGATGCGGCTAAGGAACGCCTCGTCCAAATGCTCGCGCGCAAAGAGATTCCGCTCATCGAAGACGATCTCTATGGTGACCTGCATTTCGGATCTGAGCGTCCTCACGTCGCAAAAGCCCACGATCGAAACGGGCTCGTCATGCTTTGCGGATCGTTTTCGAAATCTGTCGCGCCGGGTTATCGCGTCGGCTGGATCATGCCGGGCCGATGTTTCGAGAAAGTGAAAGACTTGAAATGCACGAGCACGGTGGCGACCGCGACCCTGCCGCAATTCGCTCTCGCCGATTACATGACGAACGGCGGTTATGAGCATCATCTGCGCAGCCTGCGTGTCGCCTTGAAACGTCAGATGCAACAAATGAGTCACGCAATCGCGGAATCATTTCCGAGCGGAACAAAAATGACGCGGCCGGGTGGGGGGATCGTGCTTTGGGTGGAACTGCCGCCGCGAGTGGATGCGCTTCGGCTGCACGCGAAGGCGCTTGTCGAAAAAATCAGCCTCGCTCCTGGGCCCATGTTTTCCCCACGGGAAAGTTATCGGAACTGCATCCGCCTCAGTTTTGGAGAGCCATGGTCGCCGCAGATCGAGCGCGCCATCGGCGTCCTGGCTTATCTGGTCAAGCAGATGCGAGCCGGTCGCTAGCGAGGCGACTCCGCGCTTTGCAACGGTTGCGCGGCTGTCTAAGCTCGCACGGTGCTTCTCCAAAAAAACGGCAGCCGATCTCTGATGATGCCTGCATCGACCACGATCGATCAGATCATGGTCGAGGAACGCGCGGCCGCGTTCGCGAAGCGAAGCATCAAGACGTCCGCCAAACTTTCCGGGCTGAAGCTAGTCATTTCGATGATGGACCTGACGACGCTCGAAGGAAAAGACACACCCGGGAAAGTCGCGTTCGTCTGCCGGAAAGCGATGCAGCCAATGGATCCGCGCTACGACGTTCCGTCCTGCGCCGCGGTCTGCGTCTATTCGAATCTGGTTCGGGCCGCGAAACGATTCCTCGGGAATTCCGGCGTGAAAGTCGCGTCCGTGGCCACCGCGTTCCCGACGGGACTGATGCCGTTGAAGTTGAAGTTGCAGGAAGTCCGCAGCGCCGCGCGCGACGGCGCCGACGAGATCGACATGGTGATCGACCGCGGCCAGTTCCTTGCCGGCAATCACAATCGCGTCTTCGATGAAATCGCGGCCGTGAAGGAAGCCTGCGGCGTCGCCCATTTGAAAGTAATTCTTGAGACCGGCGAGCTCCAGACCTACGACAACGTCCGGATCGCGAGCGAACTCGCCATGCGCGCCGGCGCCGATTTCATCAAGACCTCGACCGGCAAAGTGTCGCCCGCCGCGACCATGCCTGTGACGCTCGTGATGCTCGAAGCGATCCGCGATTACTTCTACGAAACCGGAATTCGCATCGGGATGAAACCCGCCGGCGGCATTCGCACTGCCAAACAATCGCTCGCCTATCTCGTCATGCTTAAGGAAACGCTGGGCGACGACTGGCTCACCCCCGATCTCTTCCGCTTCGGCGCCAGCACCCTCGCCAACGACGTCCTCATGCAGATCGCCAAAGTCGTCGACGGCAATTACCAAAGCGGCGATTACTTCTCCCTGCCCTGACCGAGGAGGGGGCGCTTTGGAAGCCTGGCCGTCGCTTCGCGTTCGTGAGCCAAACCGCCCCGGAAAACTCCGAGGTCTGCAAACCGGCGCTCCTTGGTCCGGCAGATTGGGAAGCCGTGGACGAAACCAACGGGGCTACAATCATTCTTCTGCGTTCTGATTGCTGCTCTTCTCGGCCTCTACGCGCGCGATGATTTGCAGGAGATGGTTCTTTTGTTCGGGGGGGAATGATGCGGCGGCGATCGAGTCTTTGTCCTGATCCAAAGATTGATCGGCGTTTCTAAACATCGCAGTTATCAACTGATCGCGAAGGTTAGGTTCAGCAAATTGGACGATAGTTGTGATTGCTTCAGTGGCCGTTTTGTTAAGAGGTCTTTTGTACTCGTTTGCGAGAAAGGCCTCGATCTCCGGCGACTGGCTCTGAATCCAGGCAACAACCTCTTCTGGCGGACCTTCTGTCCAGCGTTCGAAGGTTTCACGCAATGTCCCGTTCCAATAGTCTGGTGGAAATTGAGTTACCCACTCTGCGACCACGCGCGGAGTCCTTTCGGGCTCTCCGGTTTCTTCGGCCGTCCCAGCGCGAGCCATCGAAGCAAAGGCATGCTGAATGGCGTCATGCCGGGCCTTTCCGTCGGGTAAAGCTTCGATGAATTTTTTCGCTTCATCCTTCGAGTCCAGATACAGCTCCGACAGGGTCCCGGAAACCGCCGTGCCCAGGATTGGCTCGGTCGCGTGGGAGAGAACGTATGAGACTGCGGCGGCGGGATCGTTGATATACCAACCGGAAATAAAGCCATCGTAGACTTCTTCTATCTGAGTAGGACTTTTTTCCATCCAATCTCGCGCGGCCTTGGGATCAATAGCCGCCCAGGCTATTATCACCTCACGATAGTCATTAAAAAACAACTCCTGACCATTCGGTTTCGGGTGCTCGTCATAAAATCTGGCGACAGCAGCAGGATCGATCGAAATCCACTCGCTAATTACATCCCCAAAATAGTAACTCGGCTGGCGTTCTTTCATTACATCCGCAAAAGAGTTACTCACCTCTGTTTCTTTCGTCGATAAGTGCAAGATGAGTTCAGCCATGTCTCGCATCGCGAACCCGGGCGCAGCGTCGACTAGCGCGGATACCGCCAGACTTTGCAGATCTTTGTCGGTTATTTCCGAGACGATCGTTGAAGCGGTCTTCGGATCGAACTGAACCAGAAGCTTGTAAAACCCCTTTACCGCCGAACGGCGTTGCGGTCCCGGCGGTATTTTTTCCAATTCGGCCGCCCATTTTTGCCTGGCCTCGCCCGGCGCAGCCCGCAACGCTTCGTAAAATTCGGGGAAAGGAAGAGCGAGAATCTCGGCGACCGCCAGCTGGCGATGGGATGGTGGTTCCGGTCTGGTTTCAGCCTTGCGGGACGTTTGCGGCTGGGCCTTCAACCTGGCCTTTGCGGCCAAAGCTTTCTCTTCGGTCCGCCGCCCAACGAAAAACGAAATCGCCGCGAGAAGCAGCAGGCCCGGGGCGATAAGCGTGCGAAATCTACGGTTCATTTGCTGTCTCCGCCATCACTTTGCCCAAATACAATTTCTGCTCTTGCGAGATCGGGAGCTGGTCTATGGCCGCGATGGCTTCTTCGCGCGTTTCCCCTAACCGCCGCGCGAATTCTCCCATGGCCTGATCGCGAAGGCGGGGATCGCTGATCGTAAACCCTAGGGCAATCGCACGGTCCCTGAATTCATCCGAAGATCCTCGACAAAAATCGGCGATGGCCGGATCGCGCCGTTCGTTAGGTAATTGATTCAGCCACGCTGTCGCGGCATCCGCATCGCTCATCATCCAGGCACTTACGACGCTCCCTATGCTATCGTTCCATAGATTGAGAGGTTGCGTGACCATCCAAGGGGCAATGAGTTCAGGCGGTTTTTCGTAGTCCTCGAGAACATCATGGGTTTGCCCCTCCGAGTCCTGGGAGATAGCTTTCATCACCGTTAGGGCCTGCTCCTGCGGCAGTCGCAGGATGAGGGTCGTCGCATCATCGGGGAATTTGCGGACGAAATATAATTCCAGGCCGTTGAGCGCTTCGTCGAAGTTCGGGCGAACCGCATTCGCCACGGCGTACTCCATCGCTCCGGCTCGATCGACTTGCGACCATCCGCCGACCAGCGAACGAAAAGCGCCTTTGGTCTGTCGCGACGCATCTGCCTCCAGCCAATCTCTTGCGGCGATCGGATCAATCGCTCCCCAGTTGGAAAAAAGAAACATTGAGCGGACGTCCTCTTCGTTGGCCGGATGTTTCTCGATGAATTGGCTCAAGGCTTCGGGATCGACGCAGCTCCAATTCCAAAAGATTTCGTTTTCTCGCAAAGGATTGTGGCGCGGATGCGGCAAGTGTACGAGCATCTCAGCCAAATCTCCCCAAATGGATTCCGGCGCCGCTTTCGTCAGCGCGTCAATCGCGACATCGCGCATCCCGAGATTCCTCGCCTGCAGGACAGCGTCGATTGCCGCGCGCGGGTTTACCTGAATCAGACTCTTATAGTACGCGGTGACGGCAGCCCGCTGCCTTGGACCACGAGGCATGCGTTCGAGATCAGTTGCCCAGGCGAAGAGTTCTTCGCGCGAGGCGGACTTGAGGACGTCATAAAGTTCGGAAAACGGAACCGTCGCGATGTCGCGGATGATGATGTGATCGCGTTCTGGAGGAGCGAATGGTCGAGAGGACACCGAAGAATCCGAGGAATGCTGCGGAGTAGCTTGGGATGCGATCGTCCTTTCTATGGCCGCCGCATCGATTGAATGCCGGCCAGTTTCGAATCCGGCAAGCGCCAGAACGGCCGCGGCGACTGCGATCACGAGGACTTGGATGCCGCTTGAATTCAGGCCATTTGAAAGGCGGGGCATAGAGGGTCTTCGAAGTTCAAATTATTCATCAAGCAGCGCTGGCCGTCGATAATAACAAGGGGGAGCGCTCGACATTTTGCGTGCGACTAAGGCCTTGGGCAGTTAAGAAGAGTTGTGCCTCGCAAGAAATCGCAGTCGGATTTGGTAGTGCTCTCGCGTCATGCGCCGGCAACGCATGAGCGGGTGGCGTTGCCATTGAGCGAACGGCGTCTTAATTTCGGCGATCGTTGGGGGTACGCGCCGGCGCCGGAGGCGCATGATTACATCCGGCTCCAGAAGCGGTATCAGCTTTTCATCGGAGGAAAATTCGTTGCGCCGAAGTCCGGAAAATATTTCGATTCGATCAATCCGGCGACGGAAGAAAAGCTGGCGGAGATCGCGGAAGCGAACGTGGCCGATGTAGGGGCGGCTGTCTCATCCGCGCGTCGCGCTTACAAGAATGTCTGGGGGAAAATGCCGGGACGCGAGCGCGGGAAATTTCTTTTCCGGATCGCGCGGCTCATCCAGGAAAAATCGCGCGAACTGGCGGTGCTCGAGACGATGGACGGCGGCAAGACGATCAAGGAAAGCCGCGACATCGATCTGCCGCTGGTCGCGGCGCACTTTTTTTATTACGCGGGCTGGGCCGACAAACTCGATTACGCTTTCCCTGGCCGGACCGCTCGCCCGCTCGGCGTCGCGGGCCAGATTATTCCGTGGAATTTTCCGCTCCTGATGGCGGCGTGGAAGCTCGCGCCAGCGCTCGCTGCGGGAAACACCTGCGTCCTCAAGCCGGCGGAAACCACGAGCATCACCGCGATGCATTTGGCCGAGATTCTTCAGCAGGCGGAGTTGCCCGACGGCGTCGTCAACATCGTTACTGGCGCCGGGGAAACCGGCAAAGCAATCGTCGAGCATCCGGATGTCGACAAGATCGCGTTTACCGGTTCGACCTCGGTTGGAAAAATTCTCACCCAAGCCGTCGCCGGAACAAAGAAGAAGCTAACGCTCGAGCTCGGAGGTAAAGCGGCGAACATTATTTTCGAAGACGCGCCGATTGATCAGGCGGTTGAAGGGATCATTTCCGGAATTTACTTCAATCAGGGCCATGTTTGTTGCGCGGGCTCGCGCTTGCTCGTGCAGGAAGGAGTCTTTCCGGCTGTGATTCGGAAGTTGCGCGATCGCATCGCGACGTTGCGGGTCGGCAATCCGCTCGACAAAAACACCGACATTGGTGCGATCAATTCCCGGATGCAGCTCGATAAAATTTGCGAACTGGTGGACAGCGGATTGAAACAGGGCGCCGAGCTGGTGCAGTCGAACGCGCGCCTGCCCGCGAAAGGCTATTGGTATCCGCCGAGCTTCTTCACCGGCGTCACCGCCTCGCATCGAATCGCTCAGGAAGAAATTTTCGGCCCGGTCCTGAGCGTGATGACTTTCCGCACTCCCGAAGAAGCGATCGAGCGTGCGAACAATACGCCTTACGGCCTGAGCGCCGGCGTGTGGACTGACAAAGGCAGCAAGATTTTCAAGATCGTGAACAAACTGCGGGCCGGCGTCGTTTGGGCGAACACTTACAACAAGTTCGATCCGACAAGTCCTTTCGGTGGCTACAAAGAGAGCGGCTTCGGCCGCGAAGGCGGCCGGCACGGTTTATTGCCGTACGTTCAGCTCAGTTAGTCGATCGCGAAGCGCCGATTATCACTGGTTCACGCTGTAAACTTCTACCACAGCGGTACCGGAAGCATTGTTGCCGCTGAGCACGACAGCCGTGTAGTTACCGGCGGGCAAGGTTGCGAATATCGCCGACTCGCGAGGATCGGTGGGGGCGATCCCGCTCGCGGTAATTTGCGCTTTCTGGGTATCCTGCCAGTCGTTGTTCGACGCGACAATGGCTCCGGTGGAATCGTGGAGCTCGAGAACAGGATCAGGCAGCGGATTCTTTACGCCGTCGCCGGACAACGACGGTCCGAGGGCGCGCACGATTACGGCATTATTCGAGAGAGCGTTTCCGCCAATGATAAAGCCACTGATGAGACTATTGTCGTCCCCCGCGACGAACCCGCGCGCGCTGATGTTGCGCAGCTTTTCCGTGACTGGCTCGAAAGCGAAGGCGGTTGGCAGCAACACGCCGGACGCAAACACGGTGCTGGTTCCGTCCGGAGTGAACTTGAGAATCCCGGGATCGGACTCGTTAAAGGCATTCTTTCCGACAAAAAGATTGCCCACGCTATCAAAGGCGAGACACTTGAAATTACCACTTGTAAATGTTGTGCTCTGGCCGCTCGGGCTAACCTTCACAATCGAACTGCCTCGCCTCACAAAAAGTTCGCCGCCGGGGCCGAAAGCGAGCGCAGTAATGGAAGATGGAGTCCCAGAATAAGTGATAAAATTACTACTACTGCCATCGGGGGCGAACTTCAGGATCGAGCTAGGACCTACCGAACCGATTCCGGCATACAAATAGCCGGACTTATCGAAAGCGAGTGGCCAGACTCCATCGAGTTGCGAAGCGAACGTGCTTTGCGTTCCGTTCGCGGTTATTTTTTGAATGGAATCCCCAGTCGACACAAAAAGATTGCCCGCGCCATCAAACGCCATGCCTAGAAGTCCGCTCGACTGAAGCGTCGCGAACGTGGTTTGGGTTCCGTCCGGCGTAATTTTCAAAATCGTCGCTGGTGGGCATTGGCACGGATCCTCAGGAACACACACGCAGCTGCCGGAGTTTCCGACAAAGAGGTTACCGACTCGATCAAATGCCAGTGCTACTGGTTGGGAGAAACCCGAGGCGAACGTGCTCTTGGCTCCTGCTGGGGTGTAGTTATATATGTGTCCACTCGCCTCTGCTACGTAAAGATCGCCCGGCGAACCAGACGCGGACCGTAAACCGAGGCACAGTGCAAGCGCGAGCGCGCTGAGCTTTAGGGGATGATGGTTCATAAGGGTAACTCCCATCTAAGAAGAGCGGGTTCTATCATACTCACCCTCCCGGATTATCCTCAAGGAGAAACCGGCGGCCCGGCTCGCCAACCTAACCGCGCAGCCGCGCTTTGGCGTCGTAGTAAAGAACAATGAAGGAGGCGGCCAGGAGCGGGCGCAAGATTAGATTCATCACGGCAGAGGCAATGTCGGAAGCGATCATCAAAGCATCGGGCGTTTTCGCCTGGGAGAGCGACTGCATAAGCGCCATTGCCTGCTCGGGATTTTCCACACCGCGTAGCCTCGCTACGGTGAAAGGAAATTGCACGGCGATCAGCGCGAACAGCAGGACGAGCAACCAAATTGAGGCAACGAGAGCGCCGCGATAAAGCGGGCGTTCGAGCCGGGGCGCATCGGGCCGGCAACGCGCGAGCTCCTTGCTTTCGCGCAGGGCGAGAAGAGGACCCTCATCGCCGAACGCAGCGGTTTGTTCCCAGAACAGAAAGTTAATGAAGAGCCGCGCGTTGATATAAACCATGAACGCGCCTACGAGCAGGTAGAGCAGGATGCTGACGGCAGAAAGGCCGGCGCTGAGCAGCGCGACCATCGCGGTTAAGGGAACGAAGAACCAAAAGAAATAGCTCAAATAGACGAGCAGACCGGTACCGAGCATTTTTCCGAAGCGCTCGAGCGCCGCGGAAAATTGGGCGGCAAGCGGTCGGCGCCGACCGCGCAGAACATCGTCAGCCACATACTGAAAGCCGGCCGTGGAAATGGGCCAGAGCAGGATCACGAGCAGAAACATGATCCAGCAGATGGGCGGGACGGTGACCGTCGGCATGGGTTCTCCCGACAAGAAGTCCGGAATCGGCACTCGCGGGAAATACCATTGCATGGCGAACATCGGCACCGCCGTGAGCAACCCGAAGATCACGAAACGCCAGAAGCCGCCGCGATAAATGCGAATTGTTTCCCGAAGAATTTCCCGCCAACTCCGGCGTCGAATGGTCAGGTCAGGCGGTTCTGCTGGCGGAACGTCCGCAAAGAATTCGGGGAATTCCGCGGCGGGCGCCCAGCGTTCATCCTCGACCCTGCGCAGCTCATTGGAGCGGATCAGACGGCCTTCGTTTTTCCATTCCAGGAGCGTGTCGGTATCGACCGGGCCGTATTCACGGCCTTCCACGCGCACCATCCATTGGTCTGGCATTGCGGTTCTTTACTAGTGAACAGACTGCCTCGCCAGGGCGCGTTCTGCGCGAATTTCATGCTCATGATCCTGATCGTGCTCCTGATCCTTAGGATCAACGACGACTGCTCACAGGATCATGAGCAAGATCAGGATCATGAGCATGAGGTTGGAAACCAGCGCCTCTTAGCTACGTTGCTTTTCGTGAAGCTGCTTCTCGTCGACGGGCATTATTATGTTTACCGGTCCTTTTTCGCGATCCAGAGCCTTTCGAATTCCCGGGGCGAACCGACGAACGCGATCTTCGGGTTCACGAAAACATTGCGGCTGATGATCAAGCATCTTCAGCCGGAGCTCGGCGCCGTGTTTTGGGATGAAGGGCTGCCGGAAAAGCGCATGACGCTTCAGCCGGCTTACAAGGAGACGCGGAAGGAAATGCCGCAGCCGATGGTCCCTCAGCTCAATTATATTCAGAGTGAGCTCACCTCGCTGCTTGGCTTCAAGAATATCTCGCTGCCGAACACGGAGGCGGATGATTTGATGGGCTGTTACGCGATTGCCGCATGCAAAAAAAATATCGAGGTGATCCTGGCGACCAACGACAAGGATCTGTACCAACTCGTCGGGCCGTGCGTGAAAGTCTACACGACCGCAAAGGCAGACTTGGCCTCGCCGAAAGACGCATTCGCATTATTGGGGGAAGCGGAAGTGACCACGAAATGGGGCGTGCCGCCGAGTCTGATTGGCGATGTCCTGGCGCTCACCGGGGACACCGTCGACAACATCCCGAGCGCCGGTTTCGGGCGAAAGACGGCTGCAAAACTGTTGATGGAGCACGGCAATTTGGAGTCGCTGCTAGGGAATATCGAAACGATTAAAAGCGAGCGGACCCGGGAGAAGTTGACGGCGGGCCGGGAGCAAATTCAGCAGAACCGGAAAATGGTGGAGCTGGATTGCGATACGCCGCTGCCAGTGCCGATCGACGATTTGCGGATCAAGCCCGATTACCCGGCGCTGATCGCCGCCTTGGAGAATTGCGAGTTCAAGTCACTCGTCCCCGAAGTGCGCGAGGAAGCGGCGAAGGCAGGCACGGTAAAACAGGGCGAACTGCTTCTGTAAGATCCATCGGAGAGTTTGGGACAGGATTAACAGGATTAGGGGAATCTGAGTCCTGTAGAGGACTGTTAATCCTGTCTAATTTTCAGAGAAGCCGCAAAAAAGTTCGAACGACCGGGCAGTCGTGTTGTCAAAGTAAACAGGTTAAGGCGATTCGGGCGGCGGCACGTTTCTCGTATTTGTTGTTTCTCCTGCGTGCGCTGCCCGAATCCTTTTTTTGTAGGCAAATCTCGAGTCGCGCCAGACTCTTTTCACCATGCCGTCGCCTAGTCCGTTCGGAATCCGCGGGTACCTGATCGACGCGCCTGCCTACGGCTCGCTTCGAAGTCATCGGGACGGCGCGCTGGTTATTGCCGGCGGCAAGATCGCCGAGATCGGCCCTTACGATGATTTGCGGAAACGGCCGCGTCCTCAACCGGTGACGTGGATCGATCGCAGCGCGGCGGCGATCTTCCCCGGCCTGATCGATTGCCACACGCACCTGCCGCAATATTCCGCTGTCGCCCGAGGTGAAAGCCAATTGCTCCCATGGCTCCGCGAAAATATTTTCCCGGTCGAGCGCGAGTTCACCGGACCGAAGGCGCGGCATGAAGCCCCGTTGTTTTTCCAGGAACTGGCCCGCAACGGCACCACCACCGCGATGGTTTACGCGGCGATCTACGAAGACAGTTGCGAAGTCGGATTCGAAGCTGCGGAGGCGAGCGGTCTCCGCGTTATTCTCGGAAAAATGATGATGGACCTCGGTTCCTACGGTCCGCTGCAGCCGAAGAAAATTCTGTCCGTGTCGCTCATCGAAAGCGAACGGCTTTGCCGAAAATGGCACGGCGCGGCGGAGGGCCGGCTCGAATATGCGTTCAGTCCGCGCTTCGCCGTCACCTGCTCGGAGAAGTTGATGCGGAGCGCGGGCGAGTTGGCGCAACGGTTTGGCGCTTACATTCAGACGCACCTCGCCGAAAACCGCGAGGAGATCGAAAAAGTCCACAACCTCCATATGGCGGCGCGCGATTACACCGATGTCTATGAGAAATGCGGTTTGCTGACCCCGAAGACGATGCTTGGTCATTGCATTCACTTGAACACTCGCGAGATCGACGCGATCGCCGCGGCGCAATCCAATATCGCGCATTGTCCCACCTCGAATCTGTTTCTCGGCAGCGGCCTGCTGAAGCTCGATCGACTCTTGAATGCCGGAATCGCAGTCGGCCTCGGCTCGGACGTGGCGGCCGGGCCGGAGCTCAACATG
Source organism: Chthoniobacterales bacterium (assembly GCA_036270255.1). Taxonomy (GTDB): domain Bacteria; phylum Verrucomicrobiota; class Verrucomicrobiia; order Chthoniobacterales; family UBA10450; genus AV80. Next base: position 3,484 of record DATBCW010000086.1, on the reverse strand, counting down.
TGGCAGGTAATGCGGAGCGCGCTCGCGGTGCAGAAGGCTCGGCACATGGCGGAGCCAAACCTTCCGCGAATGCGGCCGAGCGAAGCGTTTTATCTCGCCACCAGCGGCGGGGCGCGCGCCCTCGGCAAATCAGCGACGATCGGCTCGCTCGATATTGGCAAGGAAGCCGACTTGCTCGTGGTCGATCTGGCGGCGCTTCTGCCTTACGGAAAAAACGGAGGAGATTTTGGCGATCTATCCACCGAAGACATTCTCGCGCTTTGCATTTATCGCGGCAATCCGCAGGCCACACTTGAAACTTACGTCCAGGGAAATTGCGTTTATCGCGCTCCGGGTTGTCCTGCTTCGGTATGACCGACCCGGCCATGGATCCAATTGCGATTGCGTTGCGCGAAGACCTCGGGGACGGGGACACTACCACCGAGTTTTTTGTGCCGCCGGATCTGCGAGCTCTCGGAAAAATCGTGGCCCGCGAGCGCGCCGTCGTCGCGGGTGCGGAAGTCGCGGCCGAGGTTTTTCGACGGGTGAATCCACAATTGGAGATCGAAATTCTTCAGCCAGACGGAAGCAATCTTTCCGGCGGGGAGACAATTCTGGAGGTCAGGGGAGCGGCCGGCTCAATCCTGACGGCCGAACGCGTCGCGTTAAATTTTCTTCAGCGATTGTGCGGAATAGCGACCCTTACGCGGCAATTCGTCGAAGCCATCGGGAAATCGCGCGCGAAAATTCTGGATACGCGCAAGACGACGCCGGGTCTGCGCGCGTTGGAAAAAGCGGCGGTTGTCGCGGGTGGCGGCTCGAACCATCGCTCTACCCTGAGCGACATGGTGCTGGTCAAAGACAATCATCTCAGTGCGGGCGCTGGCTTTGCCGCGTTCGCGTCGGCGCTCCAGCGGCTCCGCGCGGAACGCCCCGGTCTGCGCGTCGAAGTGGAGGCGGATCGGTTGGAACAAGTCCGCTCGTTTCTCGAAGTGGACGGCATTGACGTAGTCCTGCTCGATAACATGGAGCCGACGGAAATGCGCGAGGCCGTCGCGGCGGGAAAGGGGAAAGTGAAATTCGAGGCGAGCGGGGGAATCACGTTAAAAAATGTGCGGCGGATCGCGGCTAGCGGCGTCGATTACATTTCCATCGGCGCGCTCACTCACTCCGCGCGCTCGATCGATTTGTCATTGGAACTGACGCATGTCGGAACCTAGCGATCGCTTGATCGCGGCTGAACTTGACGCGGCGCTCAAAGGCTGCCGCATCGGGAACGACGTCGTGGTGGTGGACGAAACCGAATCAACCAACGATTTGGTTTGGAAAGCACTCGAGCGCGGCGTCCCGGAAGGGTTTGTAATTTTTGCCGAGCGGCAGACGAAGGGGCGGGGGCAGTACGGGCGCCGCTGGGAATCCGCGCCTTACCTGGGTCTCTGGTTTTCTGTGCTGTTGCGTCCGGCCCTGACATTGGCCGAATCGCCGAAATTGACGGTGCTGCTGGCCGAAGCAGTAGCGGCGACGATCGCCGATGAGACAGACTGCGCGCCAACGATCAAATGGCCTAACGACATCTACCTGTCAGGCCGAAAGGTCGCTGGCGTGCTCGTGGAAGGCCGGATCGCTCCCGATGGAAGTTATGTCGCCGTGGCTGGGATTGGGATCAACGTCAACCAAACGATCGACGATTTTCCTAACGAGCTGCGCGAGTCTGCCGGATCTTTGGCCATGATGACCGGACAAGAAATCTCGCGCTCCAAACTGGCAATCGCGTTATTGCGCCGGCTCGCTGCGAGAGCCTAACAAGGAGCGGCGGTTTACAAACCGCCGTCTTCTTCGGTCGGCGGTTTGTAAACCGCCGTTCCTTGGCCGAACTGTTGAAGCGCGCGCAATCTCTCCAGGGCCCGGCCGCTATCGATCTGTTCTCGCGCTCGGGCGAGTCCTTCATTCATGTCGTTGCAAAGGCCGGCCACAACGAAGCCGCCGGCTGCATTCACGAGCGTCAAATCGCGTTTTGCGCCTTGGATTTTACCGGACAAAATTCCTTCCAGGTACCCGGCGTTCTCCATGGCGTCACCGCCGCGTAGTTCGTCGAGCGGCGCGGCCGGAATATTGAGCCAGCGCGGATCGATGAGACCCGTCGTTACTTTTCCTTTCCTGAGCTCGGCAAACGTCGTCACGCCGCTGGTGGAGATATCGTCCATGCCTTCGCCGGTATCGATCACGCCGTGGACGATCCAGGCGCGCTCACGGCCAAGCCGGCGAAGCGCTTCGGCAAAAATTGTGGTGAGTCGCGGCGAAAAGACGCCGATCAATTGCCGGCCGGGCCGGGCCGGATTGAGAAGAGGCCCGAGCAAATTAAAAACCGTCCGGATATTTTCGCGGGCCAGTCGTTTCCGCATCTCGCCGATCGCGCGATACGCCGGATGATATTGCCGGGCAAAAATGAAACAGAGCCCGTGGCGCTCGACGCACTCTTTCAGCTTTGCCGGCGGCAATGCGATTTGGACGCCGAGCGCTTCGAGAACATCAGCGCTCCCGCAGCGCGAGGTCACGCTGCGATTCCCGTGCTTGACGACGCAGACACCGCCGGCCGCGAGCACGAACATGATCGTCGTGGAAACATTGAAAAGATCGAGCCCGTCGCCGCCCGTCCCGCAGACGTCGAGCATCGGGCCGGAAAGATTCCCGGGATCAAGGGCCGGATCGATGGCGCGATCGATCAGTTGTTGCACAAAAGCGACAATCTCATCGACGCTTTCGCCTTTGCGATGGAGCGCCATCAAGAACTCGGCTTTCATCGCGTCGTCCGTTGAATCCGAAAGGAGAAGCGACATCGCGTAGTTGATGTCGCCCGCGGTCAGGTCGAGGCCGCCGCGCAGTTTGTCGACAAGAGCCTTCATCCAGTCGCAGTTTCCAATTCCTGCACGAAAGCGCGATAGGCGTCGGGCGAAATCTCAGACGGCTTGATCTCGCTGCGGCCGCCCCAAAAAACATTCGTGTAAGAAACGGGAATTCCGCAGGCCTCGAGATGGCGATCGATCGCGCGCTTGTGTTCGAGGAGCAGCTCTTTGTCGGTCCCGTGCGCGACGGCCATGATGTTGACGTTGCGAAACTCCGGACCGGCTTCGCGCCAATAGCAATGAGTAAGAATGTGGTGCCGGCCAACTTCGCCGCCCGCCTCGATCTCGCGCCCCGCTGGAACCGCCCAGTGAAAAAGGGCGTTGAAACGAGTGACGCGAACGCCAGCCGCCGAGGGTTTGACGTGTTCGAGGAAAGTCGAGAAGCGGCCGATGACCTTCCGGGTGTTTAAAGCTTCCGCGATTTGGCAGAATTCATCGAGACTGACGCCAGCTTCCGCGGCTCGTGGCCGCCACGGTGAGGGCGCGATTTCGCGCGGCTCAAACTCGCGCTTCAAAGCGACGAGAACTTTCCATTCCAAGTCGTTGAGCTTCGCGACGTGAACCGGCGCCATCGTTGCCGGAACGTCCGCCTTGCTTCCGGG
>DATBCW010000085.1:0-1860 GCA_036270255.1 Chthoniobacterales bacterium | reverse complement strand
TCGTCGAGCACGATGAAGAAACCATTCGCCGCGCAAATTACGTGGTGGACCTCGGTCCCGTGGCGGGCAATGCCGGCGGGTACCTGGTGGCCAAGGGCCGCCCGGAGGAAATCGAGCAGAGCGCCGATTCGCTGACGGGGCGTTACCTGCGCGGCGAATTACAGATTGCCGTGCCCCCGAAACGCCGCGCGCCGGGAGACAGATGGCTTCGCATCCGCGGCTGCGAAGCAAATAATTTGAAGGATGTAGATCTCGAGCTGCCGCTCGGCTTGCTGACAGTTGTGACCGGAGTTTCGGGCTCGGGAAAATCCACGTTGGTGAACGATATTCTGTATCGAGCGCTGGCGCAAACGCTCTACCGTTCGATGGAACGCCCCGGCGCGTTTCGCTCCATCGAAGGCGCCGACCAGATCGACAAAGTGATCGAAATCGATCAGGCGCCCATCGGCCGCACGCCGCGCTCGAATCCCGCGACGTACACCGGCGTCTTCGCGCCGATCCGCGAACTGTATGCCATGCTGCCGGAATCGCGCGAACGCGGCTACAAACCCGGCCGCTTCAGCTTTAACGTGAAAGGCGGCCGCTGCGAAGCCTGCCAGGGCGACGGCCTGCGCCGTATCGAAATGAATTTCCTCCCCGACGTGTACGTCACGTGCGAAGTGTGCCGCGGACGCCGGTACAACGCGGAAACGCTCGCGGTGCGCTACAAAGGCCACTCGATTTCCGACTTGCTGGACATGCAGATCGTTGACGCGTTAAAAATTCTGGAAAATATTCCGCAGATTCGCGTGAAACTCGAAACGCTGGTCGACGTCGGCCTAGGCTACATCCAGCTCGGACAGTCCTCCACCACGCTTTCCGGCGGCGAAGCGCAGCGCATAAAACTCGCCAAGGAACTTTCGCGCCGCCAGACCGGCCGCACGCTCTACATTCTGGACGAGCCCACCACCGGCCTGCACTTCGACGACGTCAAAAAACTGCTCGACGTCCTGAACCGCCTCGCCGATCTCGGCAACACCGTGTTGGTCATCGAGCACCACCTCGACGTAATCAAGCAAGCCGACTGGCTCATCGACCTCGGCCCCGAAGGCGGATCAGGCGGCGGCCGAATCGTGGCGCAAGGCACGCCGGAGCAGGTGGCGCGGGTGAAGAAATCGTATACGGGACAGGTTTTGGCGCGAGTATTGAACGGAGCAAATGGAAATCACTCTTAGCTACTGACCGCCGCGGGGCACTGACGGCAAGCCGCGATTCTATTTTGGGTGCGGCATCATATCGAGTAAGTAGTAGGCGTCTTCTTCGATTTTGAAATAGAAGCGCCAGCCACATTAATTCTGCCCTGCCATATGTTCCGAGCCTCGTCGTACTTCTTGGCTCTTAGCGACGGATGACGAAGATCTCCCACCAAAAGCGCTAATTGTTTCCCGCATTGCTTCTGAATTCGGAGCGGGGCATCCGCGTAGCTCCGGCGGAATCGCTCGGTGTAGAAAAGTTGCATCTAAGACGTTTTCGGTTTTTTCGTCCTGCGAAGTGACCGGAGCAGGGCTGACGCCGAGCGAAACGGCCCGTGCACGCGCCCATCACGGATATCGTCGAGACCTTCCGCAAGGCGTTTTTCAACGAGGGCTTTCGGAGTAAGGATCAAGCGATCGCCTTCCAGTTCAACTTGAAGGTAATCACCCGGCGCAAGTCCCATCTGGTCATGAAGCTTCTTCGGAATGGCGACTTGCCGGCTGACTCCGATCTTGACGACCGCGGAGGCCCGGATCGCCTTCGATTGTATTTTCATATAATCGTATTTTAAAGCTTTGGAGGACGGAGTCAAGAGAGGACATACCCGGAACGGCCTTCATCGGGACG
>DATBCW010000084.1:0-2989 GCA_036270255.1 Chthoniobacterales bacterium | reverse complement strand
ACCAGAAGCTAGCCGGCACGCCAGTCGCCGAGAAGATCTCAGCGCTCCTCGACGGCTTGACCCTGGAGGGCGTTTCCACCTATCCCGATGAGATTCGCGGCTGGGACAAGAACGGTCCCGATGATCCGAACACGTTCCATTTTTCGAAACACCCGAAAATCGACGAGCAACTTCGCGCTTATTGGCACGCGAATCCACCGACGAAGGATCTCAACTCAGCCACGCCGTCACATCATTGGTTTCACTACACGGACGTGCCGGTCGCAGATACGGAAAAATACGGCGATGGCCAGGCCGGCCGTTCGAAATGGGACATCGTCCACATGATCCCCTATTGCATTGCGGTTCTAAAAGGTGAAGTGCCGGAGGATAACCCGCGCAGAATCACGAAGCCGATCGCCGTGATTTTGCTGGCGCATTTCGTCGGCGATATCCATCAGCCGCTCCACGTGGGCGCGGAATTTTTCGACAAGGAAGGTCATCCGGCGAATCCCGACAAGGCCACCGGCCTGTTGGAAGATCAAGGCGGGAACACTCTGACGTTGAATCTCAATAGCGGCGGGACTGAACTGACGCGTCATGCAAAGTTCCATTACTATTGGGACAGCGAAACGGTAACGGCGAATTTGCCGCCCATGCCCGACACGCTGTCGAAGGAGGAAAAGCACGAGAAGATCGAAGCGGCGAAGAAGGATATCGTTCAGGATATCGTGGCGCACGAACCGAAAGACTGGCGGCTGCCATCCAACGTCGCCTTGAAAGATTATGCGCAAGCCTGGGCGGATGAGATCATGCCGATCGCGCGTGAGGCGCACAACCGGCTCCAGTTCCGCGAAGTCGCCGCAAAACAAATGGACGACGGCACGGTGGCGGCTGCCGGTTTCCTGGACGAAAAGAAAATGCCGGATGGCGTTTCTTATTATGATTGGTCGGCGCGCGTCGTCCGCCAGGAAATGGCCAAAGCCGGCTGGCGTTTGGCCGATTTACTGGAACAGGCGTTGCGCTGAATAAACAAGGAGGGGCGCTGTCCACACCGCCCACCAAAATTTGAGGCGGCGTTGAGCCGCCTCACTATTCAAGAGGGCGGTTTGGAAAGCGCCCCTCCTTGAAAAGAAAAAACTTCGCCCCAGCTCCTAGGCCTTCGCGTTCTTCTCCTGCATCTTGCTGCACTCGGCCTTCAACGTCGTCATCTGCTCCTTCGAGAGAATGCCTTCGGCCGATTTCATGAAGGCATCCATACTCTCCTTCGTGCAACCCGCCTTGTTACATTTCTGAACGAGGGCGTCGATCTTTGTCTTCTGGTCCGCCGTCAGGTTCAGCTTCGTGAACGACGCCGAGTCCATCTTTTCACCCGTCGCGCAGCACGCGTGATCGTTGTCCTTGTCGCCGGCGAACGCGGGAGTCACCGCAAACGCCAGCGCCGCTAGCAACGCCAGTCCTGTAAATTTCTTCATAGTGAAATCGTAAGACAGAGCCGCCGCTTTGTCGTTCAAATTCTGGCGGTTCAGGCAGCGCGAATCTTGTTCTCGACTAATTGGACGGACCGTGGAGGATTTCAGGCGTGAAAACAAAAATTTGGGTGGCGGCAGTCATGATCAGCGGAGGCGTCGCAATGATGTTCGCGGCGACAAAAACGAATGATCCTTGCGCTGAAAAATATAAGAGTTGCACCGACTCGTGCGGTGTCACCGAGTCACAATCTCTCCGCCGGGGCGTTGACCGCCTTCAGGCCGAAAACGCCTACAAGCGCTGCGTCAGCGCCTGCGACAAGGCCAATCCCGAGTGCGCCGGCAACGCAAAGAAGCCCTAGTCGCTTCTTTCTCGGTTCTCGCTCTTATGCCGCGCTGAACGTCAGCGCATCCCCTGCCGTATCCACTTTGATCCGCTGACCTTCGCGGATTTTGCCTTTGAGGATCTCCAGGCTGAGCGGATCGAGAATGTATTTCTGGACAGCGCGTTTGAGCGGGCGCGCGCCGTAGACCGGATCGTATCCGTGACTGGCGACGAAGGCCTTCGCCGCGTCGGACAATTCCAGGGTGATCTTTTGGTTCTCCAGCCGCCTAACGAGTCGACGCAGTTGAATCTCCACGATCTTCTTCAGTTCCTCCTCGCTCAGCCGGTCAAAGATAATGATGTCGTCGATCCGATTCAGAAACTCCGGCCGGAAATGCTGCCGCAATGCGTCCATTACCAGCCGCTCGCGCGCGGCCGGCGAGGATTCTTCCATGATAAATTGCGACCCGATGTTCGACGTCATGATGATGACCGTGTTCTTGAAATCGACGGTTCTCCCCTGCCCGTCCGTGATCCGGCCATCGTCGAGGACCTGGAGCAACACGTTGAACACGTCCTGGTGCGCCTTCTCGATTTCGTCGAAGAGGACGACTGAATATGGCTTCCGCCGGACCGCTTCGCTGAGCTGGCCGCCTTCCTCGTAACCGACATAACCCGGGGGCGCGCCGATCAGGCGCGAGACGGTGTGTTTCTCCATGTATTCGCTCATGTCGATCCGCACCATGGCCTGCTCGTCATCGAACAAAAATTCCGCGAGCGCCCGGGACAGTTCCGTTTTTCCGACACCGGTTGGCCCAAGAAAAATGAACGAGCCGATCGGGCGATTCTCATCCTGCAATCCCGCGCGTGCTCTTCGGATCGCGTTCGCGACGGCTTTGATCGCGTTGTCCTGTCCGACGACGCGTTGATGCAAATGTTCCTCGAGCCGGAGTAACTTCTCGCGCTCGCCTTCCTGCAATCGCGACACCGGAATGTGCGTCCAGCTCGAGACGACTTCTGCAATATCTTCCTCGGTCACTTCTTCTCGGAGCAACCGATTGCCGCCCTCTTTTATCTTCTCTTCCACGCCGCGCAGTTTTTTTTCCAGCTCCGGGATTCGTCCGTATTGCAGCTCGCTCGCCTTCGCCAGTTCGCCCCGGCGTTGCGCGCGCTCGAGCTCGGTCCGCACCTGATCGACTTCCTCCTTCAGCTTTCG
>DATBCW010000083.1:0-5519 GCA_036270255.1 Chthoniobacterales bacterium | reverse complement strand
CCGGTCACAACCAGCGCGGCAATGAAGGGTCCCAACGGATTCGGTCCAGAAACCTTTCCCCGAACCATCCCGATCACCCACGGATACCAAGAGAACAAAAAGGCGAGAACAAAGAAGATCGTCAGATCATGTCGCGCCATCCATCCGCGCCACTTCGTGCGCGGCGAAGTTTCTTGCATCATCGAATCAATCGTTAGGTCACCAGTCATCACGAATGAGATGCCGGGACGAGACGCGCCGGATTCAGAAACTTCGGCGACCGTCTTAGAATTGAATCCAAACGGGCGGCCGGCAGCATCTCACGGGAAAGGGCAACTCTATGATTCAGGATTTTCGTTTTGCGTTCCGCCAGCTCATCAAGACACCGGGGTTCACCATTGTCGCCATCACAACGCTGGCGCTCGCCATCGGAGTGAACTCGGCGATTTTTGCGCTCATCAACGGCGTCGTGCTCAAGCCGATGGTGCCGGTGAAGCCGGAGGAAGTCGTCAACGTTTTCACGGCCCGGCAAAACGCGAACCACGATTACCGCCAATTTTCCTACGATGAATTTCGCGAGCTGCGCGAGAACGCAAAGGAAGTGTTCGCGGATGTAGCCGCGCTTCAGTTCACGGTCGCGGGCATCGGCGCCGAGCATGAGATGCGGCGTAGCTTCGCCTTCCTGACCTCGGAAAATTTTTTCACGATGATGGGCGTCCAACCGTTCCGGGGCCGCTTCTATAACGCGGAGGAATGCAAACCAAACGCGAATCTGCCGGTCATCGTGACGAGCTACGGATTCTGGAAACGAATGGGCGGCCGCGCGGATTTTATCGGCAGCACGCTCCAGGTCAACGGCCAGCCCTACACCGTAATCGGCATCACGCCGGATGGATTCAGTGGCGTGAGCGCGCTCATCGCGCCCGACATCTGGGTGCCGCTCGGCATTTATTCGAAACTTGGCTCGGCTTTCAGCGACACTGACATCACGACGGACCTGGCTCAGCCGAAAAATTACACGCTGAATTTATCCGCCCGCCTTCGACCGGGCTTGACGGTCGACGCGGCGAAGACGCGCCTCCCAGTTCTGAGCCAGCGATTCAACGCGCTCCAGCCGCCGGACGCCGAATTCGCGCGCGAGCTCCAAATCCAAACGCCGTCCCGGTTCAGCCTCAGTACTGGTCCGGAAGACGACGGCCCGATCGCGTTGATCGCAACGCTCCTCATGGGAATGGCGGCTGCGGTCCTGCTCATCGCCAGCCTTAACCTCGCGAACATGTTGCTGGCGCGCGGAACGTCGCGCGCGAAAGAGATCGCCATCCGGATCGCGATCGGCGCCTCTCGCTGGCGAATCGTGCGCCAATTATTGTGCGAAGGTTTGCTTCTCGCGATCGCCGGCGGTGTCCTTGGTCTGGCGGTCAGCGTCTGGTGCAACGGTCTCATGTTGCAGTCGCTCGGCCGAATGCTCGGCTCGCTTAACTTCTCCTTCGTCGCCGACCTTCATCCGAGCGCGACCGTTCTGGGCGTGACGTTCCTGTTTTGTCTGCTCGCCACGTTGATCTTCAGTCTCGGCCCCGCACTGAAAGCGACCAGGACCGATCTCGTGAACGACCTGAAACAACAGGTCGGCGAGCCAGCGAGAATCGGACGGTTGAGCCGGTTCTTTGCGCCGCGCCACATTTCCGTCATGGCCCAGATCGCGTTGTCGCTCGTGCTGCTTTTCGCGGCTGGATTATTTTTCCGCGGCGCGGTCAAGGCCGGCGGCCTCGATCCGGGATTCGTCGCGGCGGGCGATCTCGTCACCGAAATGGATTTCTCGCTCGTGAAAACGGAGCCGGCTGAAGCGAAGCGGCTCATGTTCACCGCAATTCAGCGCGCGCGCGAGCTGCCGGGAGTCCAGGCCGTGGGTATCGGCACCATGTTGCCCTACGGCAATTTCACGAACACGCGCCGGATCATGTCGACCCGCGACACGCTGCCGACCGATCCGAAGGCGCCGGATCCGGGCGCGGGCGCTCTCTTCACCGCGACGACGCCCGGATACTTCGACGCGATCGGCGTAAAGATCTTGCGCGGCCGCGATTTCACCCAGGCCGAGGCTGAGAACAAACAAGCGCCGCGCGTCGCGATCATTGATGAATTGATGGCGAAGAAACTTTTCCCGAACACAGACGCGATTGGGCAGCACATCAAATATACGCAGGCCCCGCGGGACGGTTCGCCTAACGACTTTGAAGTGGTCGGCGTGGTCGGGACTCATCGGCACGATGTTCAAAACCAGACGCTGCTCCGCCGCATTTTCGTGCCGCTGGCGGTAGCGCAGGGCGGCAACATTTATCTGCATGTGCGGATCGCGAGCAAAGACCGGCGCGCGGTCGCGGCGATGATTCCGACCGTGCGCCAGATGCTGCGCACGGTCGATCCCGATCTGCCGATCCTCAGCATCGCGCCGTTCGTGGACCTGATGGAGAAGTGCGTTGGGCTCTGGATCATCCGGCTCGGCGCGGTGCTCTTCGGTGCCTTTGGCGGAATCGCTTTGCTGCTCGCGGTGGTCGGCGTTTACGGCGTGAAAGCCTACGCAGTCGCGTGTCGCACTCGCGAGATCGGGATTCGAATGGCGCTCGGCGCACGGCGCGGTGATGTCTTCGGATTGATCATGCGTCAGGGCGCGATGCAGACCGGGCTCGCAGTCGTGTTCGGATTAATTCTCGCGCTCGCGGTCGGTCGCGTGCTTGCCCAAATCCTCTACGAAGTGAGCCCGACCGACCCGTTCGCGCTCGTCACGTCGAGTCTGATGCTCGCCGCCGCATCGCTTCTCGCCTGCTTTTTCCCAGCGCAGCGCGCGACGCGGGTGACGCCGATGAAAGCGCTGCGCACCGAGTAGTAGACTACGGGTGCCGCGCAGCGGTTAACTCGCCTTCGAGCTTCTGCTGCCGCTCGTTGAGGCTCTGCAAACGCAGTTGCCAGCGATGCAGCTGAATGCTGAGCTGGTTGATGTAGCTCGTGATCTCCGTCCGCTGCGATTCGTTTTCCTTCAGTTGATGCTGAAGATCTGAAACACGGACTGCGTTTTCAGCAGCGGCGACGATCGTCGCTTTCGGAACCGTCGTGGATTTACCGCATTTCTGGCAATTGACCGTCATGCCCGCCGCCGCGGCGTCGACCACATAAGAGGTCGCACAAGTTGAGCAGGCGAAAACGATGTCGCTGCTCGGCGCCTGCACGGAGCTTGTCGAGCCGCTTGCTGATTGCATCCGCGCTAATTTAGCAGGAGACATACCGGAAATTCGGAGAAAGTTTTCTGCCGAACAGCGTGTGACAACGGGGCGCGTAGCCCTTTGAATAATGGGACATATAGGCCCTATTTAGCCAATTCGCAGAGTTTCAGTAAATCGGGTTAGTCTCTGAAAGATAGAGAGTTACGCGGAACGCGCTTTCCCGGTCCGTCGCCTGCTAAAAGAACGGCGAACCAAACTCGGTTCACGAAAGGATCTTTCTGATTATGGCTAAAGTTTTAGGTATCGATTTGGGGACGACGAACTCCTGTATGTCTGTCATGGAGGGCGGCGATCCGGTGGTTTTGGAGAACAGCGAAGGCGCGCGCACTACGCCCTCGATTGTCGCGTTCGCGAAGAACGGCGAGCGACTCGTCGGTCAGGCCGCTAAACGCCAGGCCGTGACGAATCCGGCCAACACAGTTTTTTCCATCAAGCGTTTTATGGGGCGCAAGTTCGACGAAGTCCGCGAAGAAGAGCATCGCGTTCCGTACAAAGTCGTGAAGGCTGCGAATGGCGACGCTCACGTGCAGGTCGAAGTGAACGGTGAGAAGAAGACTTTCTCACCGCCGGAAGTTTCCGCGATGATTCTCGCAAAACTGAAGGCCGACGCGGAAGCAAAGCTCGGCGAGAAGATCACGCAGGCCGTTATTACTGTTCCCGCCTACTTCAACGACTCACAGCGCAACGCCACCAAGGACGCAGGCAAGATCGCCGGCCTCGAAGTGCTGCGCATCATCAACGAGCCCACGGCAGCGTCGCTAGCTTACGGACTCGACAAGAAGAAGGACGAGAAGATCGCGGTCTACGACTTGGGCGGCGGTACGTTCGACATTTCCGTGCTCGAGATCGGCGACGGCGTCTTCGAAGTGAAGGCGACCAACGGCGACACCCACCTTGGCGGTGACGACTGGGACAACATCCTGGTTGATTGGATCGTCAGCGAATTCAAGAAGGACAGCGGCATCGATCTGTCCAAGCAGCCGGACGCGATCCAGCGCATCAAGGAAGAAGCAGAGAAGGCGAAGATCGCGCTCTCTTCTTCGCAGGAATACGAGATCAACCTGCCGTTTATCACGGCAGACGCGACCGGGCCGAAGCACATCCAGAAGAAGCTCACTCGCTCGAAGCTCGAGCAGCTGACCGATTCGCTTTTCCAGCGGACCATTCCGCCGGTAAAGGCTTGCCTCTCCGATGCGAAGCTGGCTGAGAAGGACATCAACGAGCTGGTGCTCGTCGGTGGTATGACTCGGATGCCGAAGGTTATCGAGACCGCTCGCACCTTGATCGGCAAGGAGCCGCACAAGGGTGTCAACCCGGATGAAGTCGTGGCGATCGGCGCCGCGATCCAGGGCGGTGTGCTCAAGGGCGACGTCAAAGACGTGCTGCTCCTCGATGTTACTCCACTTACCCTGGCCATTGAGACGGCCGGTGGCGTTGCTACGCCGATGATTCCGCGGAATACGACGATCCCGACTCGGAAGTCGCAGATCTTTTCGACTTACAGCGACAACCAGCCCGGCGTCGAGATCAAGGTGTTGCAAGGTGAGCGGCCGCTATCCCGCGACAACAAGAACCTCGGCACGTTCCATCTCGACGGTATTCCGCCGGCCCCGCGTGGCACGCCGCAGATCGAAGTCACCTTCGACATCGACGCGAACGGCATCCTCCATGTCTCCGCGAAGGACCTAGGCACCGGCAAGGAGCAGAAAATCTCCATCACCGGCAGCTCAGGCTTGAGCAAGGACGAAGTCGAGAAGATGCAGAAGGACGCCGAGCTTCACGCCGAGGAAGACAAGAAGGCGAAGGAAGCGATCGAGATCAAGAACAACGCCGACACGCTCGCTTACCAGAGCGAGAAGCAGCTCAAGGATCTCGGCGACAAGATTCCGGAAGACAAACGCAAGCAGGTCGAGGACGCGATCAAAGCCGTCCGGGAAGCGATCGAGAAGAACGATACCGACGCCATGAAGCGGACCTACGATGAGTTGCAGAACAAGTTCCAGGAAGTCAGTGCCGATCTTTACAAGCAAGCTTCCGCCAGCGCTGGTCCTCAGCCCGGTCCGGACATGGGCGCCGGTCCTCAGGCCCACCCGCAGGAAGAAGGTCCGCGCAAAGACCAGGGCGACGTCGTCGACGCCGAGTTCGAAGTCGTGGACGAAGACAAGAAGAAGTAACCGAGTTTAACAATTTGCCGGAAGCCGTTGGAAGTAACTGACGGCTTCCGGCATTAACCAACCAAAGCAGACAGAAGGAGTAACTAAC
>DATBCW010000082.1:0-23822 GCA_036270255.1 Chthoniobacterales bacterium | reverse complement strand
CGACTATCCAGCGAACGTTTATCCGTGGCTCGCCCTGGAGCGGCAGGGAGTGAAGCCGGTGTTGCTGGAAACCGCGAGCATCGGCGAAATCACGGCTGAGAGTGTCGAGGCCGCGCTGACCAAGCGAACGAAACTCGTCGCGTTGGCCAGCGCGAATTATTGCAGCGGGTATCGCATCGATCTTGAAGCGATCGGTTCGCTCTGCGCCGAGCGCGGCGTCTTATTTTGCGTCGATGCAATCCAAACCCTTGGGGCTTTTTCTGCCGCTCTGCCGCACATCGATTTCCTGAGCGCCGGCGCACAGAAATGGTTGCTGGGCCCATCGGGCGCTGGAATTCTTTACTTAAAGAAAGACCGGAGCGAATTGCTCCGCCCACCAATTCTCGGCGGATGGAATGTGGTCTCGCCGAATTTCATTGCGCAGCGCGAGGTGAAATTCGAAACGGGCGGCCGGAAATTCGAACCGGGAGCTTACACCCACAGCGTTCTGGCCGGGTTACGCGCCGCGGTGGAACTGCTGCTGGAAGCCGGTCCGAAGGAAATCTCGAATCGGATTCGGACGCTAAACCAGTCCTTGTGGGATCAGCTTGAGCCGGCCGGTTTCGAGTTGCTCAGTCCGAACGGGGAGAAGAACCGTTGCGGCATCTTGACGTTCCGCCATCCGCGAGTGTCATCGGAAACACTTTGGGAAGCGGCGGAAAAAAACGACATCGTGATTTCTCTGCGGTTCGATCGCGCCAACCAGAGTTGGCTGCGCATTAGCCCGCATTTCTACAATACGGAGGCGGAAATGCAAAAGATCGCGGATGTATTGAGCCACCAGTTGTAGCGACGGCGCTCTGTCGCCGTAAACACCTGGTTCAACATGTCACGCGACATACGCCGACAGAGCGGCGTCGCTACAGCTCAGAGCAAGCGCGAGTCGCGCTTACTTCATCAGCAGCACGGAACGGCTGCGTTTAATCTCGCGCGTGATCTTGCGGTGCATGTGCGCGGGCATGCCGGTGACGCGGCGGGGCAAAATCTTGCCGCTCTCGGTCACGAATTTCTTCAGCAGATCGGGGTTCTTGTAGTCGATCGCCTCGGTGGCGATATCGATGCGGCGGCGCGGCATCGTACGATTGGCGCGGCGGAATGCGGAACGGCGTTTGGCGGTTTTCGGTTGCATGGCTGGTTACCTCGTCTCGCGATGGAGCGTATGCCGCTTCAAAAACGGATTGTATTTCTTTTTCTCGAGCCGGTTCGGCGTGCGCGGGCTCTTCTTGTTGCGCGTGCTCATGTAACGCGACGTCGGCTTGCCTTCCGCCTTCGCCTCGGTGCATTCGAGCGTGATGATTTCCTGCGCCATAACTTACTCCTTGGTGTCTTCGGGCTTCGCCTCTTCTTCCTCGGCTTCGCCGCCTTCTTCTTCTGTCAAACCGAAGAGCGAGGTGACCGATTGGCGAACCCGCGAAGCTTTGTTCTGCTTCTCGAGCTGCGATTGGCATTCGACGGTGAACCGCGCGAACGGGATCGCCTCGAGGCGCGCGTGGGAAATTGGTTTGCCCGACATCTCACAGATGCCGTAGGTGCCGAGCTCGATCCGCTTCAACGCCTGATCGATTTCGTAAAGCGCGTCCTGTTCCTGCGACAAAAGGCTGAGCGCAAAATCGCGGTCGTAGGCGTCGCTGCCCGCATCGGCCTGGTGCATGCCGAACGCGGAGGCCTCGCTGCCTTCCGCGCGCGAACGGAGATTGTCTTTCGCCACGCCCGCCATCGAATCGACCATGGCATCGCGCAAATTCAGAAGCTTTTCCTTTTGCCCGCGCACGAATGGATCGAGCTTCCGCGGCTTGTTATTCTTGGGCGCGAGTAACTCGTGCGCCGCATTCTTGGAACCGAAATCTTTCTTAGCCCCATTGGCCTTCATCGACTTGGTCGCGGGCGCCGCGGCTTTCTTTGTCGCTTTCGCAGCAGGCTTTTTCGCAACGGCTTTCTTCGCCGGCTGGGTCGCTTTCGCGGCGGCCTTCTTCGCTTTCGGGTGCGAGGCTTTCTTCGCCGGGGCTTTCGATTTCGCAGGCGTTTTGGAATTCTTTTTCTTCACGGAACTGGCCATATTTGGGAGACGCCCTTGGTTAGCCGGGCGCGAGCGGAGGCTTACTAAAGGACATTTCCAGCCGGGCGCAAGAGGAGATTTCCCCGCAGAAAACGAGCAAAAAAAGCGCTGTTTTACAGGGTTTTACGAGCTCGCGCTGGAGTAGTGGCGAAGGGCGAACCGCCAGAAAATGCGGGAAAGAACAAAGGCGATCGTGCCGGCGAGCACGAGGTGAAACATGAGCCAGGCCGGTTGCCCGAGTGGCTTGATTAGCAGTCGTGCCGGGATGTTCGCGACGATGATCACGGGAATGATCCAGCCAAAAATGAAACGGAAGATGCGCGGGAAAATCACGTCCGGATACCTCGCGATGTGGAGAAAATTGAAATAACCGTAAACGAGGCCCTGCGCCCGGACGATCCAAAAACTGATCGCGGCCAGCGTTAGCATGATTGAGTAATGAACAGCTACACCGAAACCGATCGCGACGACGTAGAGCGCGACCATGCTCAGGCTGGGCGTGATTTGCAGCTTCGTGAGCGCGACGATCACGACGATCGCGCCGAGGATGGCGTTGAGAACGCTGTCGAGGCCGAATTGTTTAGTAGAGACAGCGAACTGGCTGTCGATCGGCAGGACGAGAAGCGAATCGAGTTTCCCAGTCCGGACCAGTTCCGGAATGTTGGAGACGTTCACGAAGAAGAAGGCCTGGAACAATTGCGCGATCATCTGGTGCGTGCCGATGAGCAGGATCACCTCCCATTTCGACCAGTCGCCGATTCGATCGACCTGCCCGAAAATGATGCTGAAGAACGCGACCTGGCCGCAGAACCAAAGGACCTCGACCACCATCCAAAGGATAAAGTTCGCCTTGAAACTCAGCTCGCGAATGAGTGAGTTGCGCAACATGATTCCCCAGATCTCGAGATAGCGGCGCATCGCCAGATGTTCTCCGGCGATCCAGCTAACGCAACTCAGTAGGATCGCGGCGGTTGTAATTGGACGGAGCAGCATCATCGTTGCTCGGGACCGGACCTAATGTTTAAGAAACCCATTCCACTCGCCATCGCCGCGGTAGTTCTCATCGCCGCGGCGTTTCTGCTGCATCGCTGCGCGAGCGGCTCGGGCGTGACATATCAAACGGCGCTGGTCACGCGCGGGCCGATTACGCAGGCGGTGACGGCGACCGGCACATTGAACCCGGTCCAGAACGTCCAGGTAGGCAGCCAGGTTTCCGGCAACATCCAGAAGCTCTTCGTCGATTTTAATTCGACCGTGAAAGCCGGGCAGGTCATCGCGCAAATCGATCCGGTTGTGTTCCAGGCGAGCGTGAACCAGGCGGAAGGCGATCTGGCCAATGCCCGCGCGGCCCTGGAACTTGCGCAGCTCAATGAAGCCCGCACCCGGGCGCTGGTCGCGAAACAGAATTCCGCGCAATCGGATCTCGACCAGGCGGTGGCGAACCTCCACCAGGCCGAAGCGAACGTGAAGATCAAGGAAGGCGCGCTCGAAAAGGTGAAAGCGGACCTCGATCATTGCACGATCACGTCGCCGATCGACGGCATCGTGATTTCGCGCAACGTGGACGTCGGCCAGACCGTCGCGGCGAGTCTGCAGGCACCGATCATTTTTGCGATCGCGAACGATCTCTCGAAAATGCAGATCGACGCGAACGTGGCGGAAGCTGACGTGGGCGCGGTCGCCGTGGATCAGGACGTCGAGTTCACCGTCGACGCGTTTCCGACGCGCACGTTTCAGGGGAAAGTGACTCAGGTGCGCAATGCGCCGATCACTGTTCAGAACGTAGTGACTTACGACACGGTCATTGGCGTGAGTAATCCCGACCAAAAATTGAAGCCCGGGATGACGGCGAACGTTTCCATCGTGGCCGCGCATCGGGACGAGACTCTGAAGATTCCGAACAGCGCCCTGCGATTTCGAATGCCGGACCAAACTCCGACGGCCGCGCCAAAACGTGATCCGTCCGCCGGCCCGCGGCAACCGGGGAGTGGAAACAAACCCGGAGGCAACCGTCCCGAGCGCCGCGTCGAGCGGACCGTTTATGTTCTCGCATCCGGTTCGTCGAAGCCCACGCCTGCGACGATCAAGACGGGAATCAGTGACGGCGTGACGACTGAAGTTTTGGAAGGCTTGAAGGAAGGCGATCGCGTCGTGACCGGCATGACCGAGAGCGGCGCCGCGCCAACGCCGGCGAGTAACCCGTTCGGCGGCGGCCCACGGCGCTTCTAACGCGCATGAACAATTCTTCGAACGGCGTAGCGGTTCGACTTGATGACGTTCGGAAGACGTACAAGACCGGCGAAGTAGAAGTGCAGGCCGTGCGCGGTGTCTCGATCGAGATTGCGCGCGGCGAGTTCGTGGCGCTGATGGGCTCGAGCGGTTCCGGGAAATCGACGCTGATGAATATTATCGGCTGTCTCGACCGGCCCACGGCGGGTCGCTACTTTCTCGACGGCGAAGACGTGTCGTCGTTGAGCCGTGACGATTTGGCGGACGTGCGAAATCGCAAGCTCGGGTTCGTGTTCCAAAATTTTAATCTGCTCGCGCGAACTTCAGCGTTGGAAAATGTCGAGCTGCCGCTTCTCTATTCGGATGTCGCGCTGACGAATCTGCAACTGCGCGCAAAGGCTGAAGAAGTTTTGGCCGCGGTGGGTTTGGAAGGACGCGGCGATCACACGCCGAGTCAGCTTTCCGGCGGACAGCAGCAACGCGTCGCGATCGCCCGCGCTCTCATCAACGATCCCGAAGTGTTGCTCGCTGATGAGCCGACCGGCAATCTGGATAGCCGAACCAGCGTTGAAGTGATGGGAATTTTCCAAGGACTGAACGACAGAGGCATCACGATCATCATGGTGACGCACGAGCCCGACATCGCGTCGTATGCCCGGCGCAACATCGTCATGAAGGACGGTCTGGTCCGGAACGATATCGCCGTGCAACACCGGCTGAACGCAGTAACCGAGCTGGAGCGGATCACGGTCGGTGAACCAATGGAGGCAGTTGTATGACTTCGAAGAATTTCGCGCGCCGGCTGCGGCTCACTTCGACCTTCAAGATCGCGGCGCGGGCCTTGAGACGAAACAAGCTACGCTCCGCGTTGACCGCGCTCGGCATCATCATCGGAGTCGGCGCGGTGATCGCGATGGTGAGCATCGGGAACGGCGCGAAAGCGCAGGTCGAAGCGCAGATCGCCGGGTTAGGCGAGAACGTGATTCTGATTTTTTCCGGAAGCACGACGGCGAGCGGCATCCGGACAGGCTGGGGTGGCGCGGGCACGCTGAAGATTGAAGATGCGGAAGCAATCCGGCGTGAGGTTCCGCAAGTGACTTTGGTGAGCGAAGAAGTTGTCTCAACCGCACAGGTCGCGGCGGGAAATCAAAACTGGTTTACGCGAATTTACGGAGAGTCTGCTGGCTATTTCGATCTTCGGCAGTGGCCGCTTGCCGATGGCGCGCCATTCACCGATCAGGACGTTCGGAGCGCAAATAAGGTTTGTGTCGTTGGCCGCACGACCGCTACTCAAATATACGGCAACGAAGATGTGGTCGGCCAGGTGTTGCGCGTGAAGAACGTGCCGTTCCAGATTTTGGGCATCTTAACGCCGAAAGGCCTCAGCTCACAGGGGACCGACCAGGACGACATCGTGATCATGCCTTATACGAGTGCGATGAAACGGGTGCTGGGCGGCGGCACCACATTGCGCAACATCAATGCGCAGGTCGCCAGCCCGCGGGATCTCGTCCCAGCGCAGCAGCAGATCATCACTCTTCTCCGCCAGCGTCACAACATCCGGGAAGGACGCGACGACGATTTCACCGTCCGCAATCAGGAGGAAATTGCCGCCGCCCAGAACGCGACGACCGAAACGATGACAACCCTGCTTCTGGGTGTGGCATTGATTTCACTCGTGGTCGGCGGAATTGGTATCATGAACATCATGCTGGTAAGCGTGACTGAGCGGACGCGCGAGATTGGAACACGCATGGCCGTCGGAGCGCATGGACGCGATATCCTTACTCAATTTTTGATTGAAGCGACGACGCTCAGCGTCGTCGGAGGTATCATCGGGATCATCACTGGCATTGTGGCCTCGAAGGTTATCGCGACGATCAAGAACTGGTCATCCCTCATCTCTCCGACGTCCATCATTGTCGCATTCCTTGTTAGTGCCGTGGTCGGTATCTTCTTCGGTTTTTATCCGGCGCGCAAAGCTGCCCAGCTCGATCCGATCGACGCGTTGCGCTACGAGTAACGCTACGATTTTGGCTCGCGGATTCGGCGTGAGGGGACCCATTCGTCCCACTTCGAGTCGTACTCGGTGTAGTGGATTAGGTGCACGCCGTCCTTGGCCTGAAGGACCGTGGCTGGATACCACCGTTTTTTCCAGAGGACTTCCACTCTGGTGCCTTTCGCGTAACGTACCGG
Source organism: Chthoniobacterales bacterium (assembly GCA_036270255.1). Classification (GTDB taxonomy): domain Bacteria; phylum Verrucomicrobiota; class Verrucomicrobiia; order Chthoniobacterales; family UBA10450; genus AV80. Next base: position 17,302 of record DATBCW010000082.1, on the reverse strand, counting down.
CTTGATCTGCTGCAGATCTTCGGGCGCGACCCAGAGGTCTTCATCGTCTTCATAACCGATGAAGTGGATTTTCAACTTTTCACCGCGGGCATCAATGATTCGGCAAGCGTACCAATCACCGTCGCTATCTTGCGCCTTCGCGCGCTCGCCGATGCGCGGGTTCGTTAGCGGCTTCGCCTGCGCGAGGACCAGGTCAGGGTCGAATCCTTTCGTATGCGCGAACGACGAGCGCTGCTCTTCTGCGGCGTTCATGTCCGCTTCCACGTGCGACGCAAATTCCGAGAGCGTCACCGCGCCGTCGTGATCGAGGTCCACGTAGGAAACACCGCGAAAGGCGTCGAGCAACGCCTCGGTAAATGTCCAATGTTCGGTCGACGATTCGCTCGCGGCCGATGAGGTCACCGCGGCATAAGCAGGGCCTTTCGATTGTTTGGTGATGGCGAGCCCGGCCTGGCCGGAGTAGCAACAATCGATAAACCAAAGCACGCGGCTGCATTTGCTTGCGTTGATTTTTCCGGGGATTGAATTCACCGACCAGCCGTCGACTTCGTCATCGCCCGCGTCGTAGGAAGCAAGGAAGACATCATTGCCGTCGTCCGATTTTGAGCCGTGACCCGCGTAGTAAACGATGAGCAGATCGTCCGCGCGCAGCTTCTTTAATTGTTCGGTAAACGCGGCGTCGATTCGCTGCTGAGTCGCCTGCTTGTCCTGCAGATAAACGATCTGTGAATCCGGCACACCGCTTTGTTTGAAGAAATCGACGAGAGTGTTGTCGCGCCGGTTCTTGACCGGGAACGAGCCGAACGTTTCCGAATGTTTCCAGCTTAGGACGCCGACGACGAAGACCCAGGTTTTCTGTGGCTGCCACCCGAGGTCTTTGGCCGCGGCGAAATGCGCAAGCAATTGCAGGATGAGCCAGGCAGATAAAACTCGGGCGATCGACATTCTCATGAACGGCTTCAACATTGACGTTTCACACCCGCACCGCACGTTGATTCTATGAATCGCTTTCAGGAATTGGTCGCAAAGGCGAAGCAAAACATCACGGAGATTTCTCCTTCGAATGCGCAAGCTCAGGCGGAAAGCGGCGCGGCGGTCCTGATCGATGTTCGCGAGGATGAAGACTGGCGCGAAGATCACGCCAAGGGCGCAAAACATTTAACTCGCGGCACGATCGAGTTAGAAATCGAAGAACAAGTGCCTGATCTCAAGACGCCGATCATTTGCTATTGCGGCGGCGGCAGTCGTTCTGCGCTCGTAACGGAGAGCTTGCAGAAAATGGGGTATGAGAACGTCCGGTCGATGGCCGGCGGCTTTCGGGCGTGGAAAGAAGCGGGACTGCCGGGAGCGAAAGAGTAGAAGCGTTCTTCTTCTAGTCGATCATCCGCCTACCGCCTGATAGTGCCCCAATCCGCGTTTCCACATGAAGCGCGCCGTTGCCCACATGAATAGGACCCAGCCAGATTGAATGGCGAGGGCTTGCACCATCTCGGCGCCGCGGAGGCGTTCCATGAAAATCGCGATGGGGCAGAAGAGCTCGTAATAAAATGGCAGCCATTTCATTGTCGCCTGGATGCCGGCCGGCATGATGTCGACCGGGAACATTTGGCCGCCGAGGAAATATTCGAACGAGTAAATGATGAAGACGATGGTGGAAATTTCGAGAATCCAGAACGCGGCCAGCGCGATCGTGTAGGTGATGAAAAACTGGATGAGCGCAGCCATGAGGAGGGACGCAAATGCGCAGAAGTAGGTCACGGTGTGCGATGGCAGCGCCAGGTAATCGCGAAAATAAAAGAGGATCAACGCGATGGGCGGGATGGTCACGGCAGTGAAAACGAGCCGCCCGCTCAGGAAAATGCTGAAGCGATAGGCGAGGTAGTTGACCGGCTTGGTCAGGAACGAATTGATCTGTCCTTCGCGAATGTCGCCGGCGATTTGCCATTCGTCTTCAGTCGGCGTGACGAGGTTCGAAACGACGACCGTCAGAAGGTAGTAATAAATCATCGAGCCGTAGTTGTAGCCGTGCATGCCGCCGCCGGGCTCTTTGAAAACGGCGCGCCAAAGGAAGACGGTGCCCGCGAGTGGGATTAGGCCAAAGACCGCACGCAGAAAATAATTCCAGCGATAAACGAAAGTGTTTTGCAGGCCGAGATTGAAAACGACGAGATACTTTCTCATGACGCGGCGGTCTCGAGTTTACGAATGGCGCGATTGTGCACGGCGGAGAGAACAATAACCGCGGTGATGGCTCCGACCAGCGCCACGCACATGTCCGATTGCGTGTCCCAAACGTCACCTTGGCTCCCTAGGAAATCATTGGCGGCGCCGCCGCTGAGAAGCGCCGTCCACCATTCGATCAGTTCGTAAAGGGCGCTGATCGCCAGACAAATTGAGACCACGAGAAACGGCAGCCAATTTGCCCGCGCGAGAACGCCGGAGCGAATGATCACTTCCCGCGCGATGATGGCCGGGACAAAGCCCTGCATGAAATGACCGAGCCGGTCGTAATTGTTGCGCTGCCAGGAAAAGAGAGGCCGAAGCCAATCAAACAGGGGGACGCGCGCGTAGGTGTAATGTCCGCCGACGCAGAGCACGCAGATATGCAGCGCAATGAGCGTGTAGCACAAAGTCGTGAAACGGAACCGCCGATAAGTCGCAAGCAGAAGAACGAGTCCGGCTAGGCCCGGCATGACCTCCAGCCACCAGGTGAAGCGATCGTGAGGCTGCCACGCGGACCACAAGATCACAGCGACGACGGTCAGCAAAAGAGCGAGATGAATCCGCACTGCGCTCTTCATTTTTTTTGACTAAGTTCCACCGCGAGGTTGATCGCGGCGATCATGCTATCGGGACGTGCGACATTCTTTCCGGCAATCTCGAACGCGGTCCCGTGATCCGGGCTCGTCCGCGGGAAGGGAAGACCCAAAGTGACGTTCACGCCCTCGTGAAACGCGTGGAGCTTCAGCGGAATCAGTCCTTGATCGTGATACATGCAGAGAACGGCGTCCCACGCGCCGTCAGCGGCGTGGTGGAAGATAGTGTCCGGCGAGAAAGGGCCGCGGACGATTGCAGATTGCAGATTGCCGATTGCAGATTGGAGGCGTTCCACGGCGGGGCCGATGACGTCCGTTTCTTCGCGACCAAGCGAGCCTGATTCGCCGGCGTGCGGATTTAGGCCCGCGACTGCGATGCGCGGTTTTTCGATTCCACGGCGACGGAGAAACTCGTCGAGGAGCAAACCGACCCGGACGATTTCGTCGGTCTTCAGCGCGTCGGGGACATCGCGGAGCGGGACGTGAACGGTAACAAGCGCGACCGTGAGAGCGCCGCCAGTAAGGAGCATCGCGAAATTTTTCGTGCCGCAACGATCGGCAAAAAATTCGGTCTGGCCGGGGAACTTGAATCCGATCTCATACATTCGCGCTTTGTTGATCGGCGCAGTCACGACGGCATCGAGCTGCCCGTCTAAAGCGAGCCGAGCAGCTTTCTCGAGGGCATCAAACGCAGCTTGGGCCGTTTCTTTGGTAGGTTGGCCTAACGAGCAGTCAACCGGCGCACCGATGATCGAGTATTGCGCGTCAGCCGGCAGCTGGCCCGATGCGAGCGCGGCGCGAACAATCTCAGGCCCGATACCGGCCTGGTCGCCGAGAGTAATTCCGACGCGACAGCTCATCGCGCATTGTCACAAAGAGCGATGCGCGCCGCAAGGCTCTCGAAAGCCGACTCGACGGGGAACGGGATTAGAAGGTGCGGATGTACGCCTTCTCTCGGAGCCCGGCGAGCCAGAGTTCCTGCTGCCGCAGCTCTTCTTCCTGGATCAATTTCTTTTCGATCTCCGGTCGCAGCTTGGCGAAGGAGGGCGCATCGCCGCCTTTCTTTTCTTCCACCTTCAGAATGTAGAAATTCGTTCCGAGCTCGATCACGTGGCTGACGCGTCCCGCTGGCAGGTTGAAGGCGACTTTCTCCAGTTCGGGCGCCAGGGTCTTGCGCTCGATCCAACCCCAATCACCGCCGTTATCGCGCGATGCATCCTCGGAATACATCTGCGCCATGCGATCGAACGGCGCACCATCCGCGAGCTTGCCCAAGATCTCTTCCGCGATCGCTTTCTGCGCGGCCTGATTGCCCTCCGCGGCGTGGGTTGGAATCATGATCAGGCGTACCTTGACCTGCTCTTTCGAAGTGAATTCAGCCTTATGCTCCTTGTAATATTCCATCACCTTCGTCGGCGAAATCGTCATCTTTTTGACGTTCTTGCTCCGCATCGCCGAGACAATGATTTTCTCCATCTCGTTTTTCTTGAACTCGCTGAGCGAATAATTTTGGGCCTGGAGCGTTTTGATGAACGTGTTGCGATCGCCGCCGAAATCCTCGCGGATGATGTCATTGATGTGCTCTTCTACAAAGTGGTCCGGTATCTCGAATTTCTCCTTGCGGAACGATTGAACGATGAGCTGGCGATCGATCAGGTCCTTTAAAGCCCCTTGGCGCGCTTCCTCGATCTTCTTCTGGAGCTCTTCACCACGGAATTGGGTGCGCAGCAGGCGTTCCTTCGGCGCCGCAAGAAGACGGACTTGCGAAAAGGTGATGATATCGCCGTTCACGACCGCGGCGATGCCGTCGATGATCCGCGGCTCATTGTTATCAGCGGCCAGAGCGCCTCGGCAAAGCGGGGACGCGAGCAGGGTTGTTCCCGCCAAAACAGCGGCAAATAAAGGTCGAATCATACGATCTAAAGTTTCCTGATTAAGTCCAAAACTTCCGCCAACTGGCGTTCGATTCTATCGGTACTTATGCGAGGGAATTTGCCTCCCACAAGTATAAAATCCCCCCGCCGGGTGAGCATCAATTTCGCTTCGCGGACCTCAACTCGGGTGAGGCCGGCCCGGGCGGCGGAGAGCTTGATTTCGGTGAGAAGGACGAGGTTGTCAACCGCGCCCGGGAATTTGCCGAAGCGGTCCCGCCATTCCTTGCGAAGGCGGTCCAGCTGTTCACGGGTCGTCACTCCCGCGAGATTTCGATAAGCCTGGATGCGCAAAGTCGGATCGGTGATGAAGCTCGTCGGGATGAACGCGGGGACGCGTGTCTCCGGGCCTACCTGGATAAATTCGGCCTCATTGGTCGCGACAAAATCGAGCCGAACCTCAACTTCGAGCCGCGCCCGGGCTCGCTCCCCCTTCAACTGCGCGACCGCCTGTTTCAGCAGCTGGCAGTAGAGATCGAACCCGACCGCCATGATGTGGCCGCTCTGGGCCGTGCCCAGGATGCTACCCGCGCCGCGAATCTCGAGATCGCGCATCGCGATGCGGAACCCGGCGCCCAACGAGCTGTATTGTTTGATCGCGTTGATCCGTTTTCGCGCCGCGCCGACCGTCATCATCTCGCGCGGCAACATCAGGTAAGCATAAGCCTTGTGTTCGGCGCGGCCGACGCGGCCCCGCAATTGATAAAGATCAGCGAGACCGAATCGATCCGCGCGGTCGATGATGATCGTGTTCGCGTTCGGAATATCGAGCCCGCTCTCGATGATCGTCGTGCAGACCAGCACGTCGATTTTCCCGGAGACGAAACGCTGCATCACCGATTCCAATTCGTCCGCATCCATCTGACCATGGCCGAACTCGACTCGGGCCCGCGGGCATAGCTCCGCGATTTTATCGCGCATCTTCTCGATGGATTGGACGCGGTTGTGCAAAAAATAAACCTGACCCTGCCGGTCCAGCTCGCGGTTGATCGCGTCGCGGATGATTCGTTCGTCGTAGCCGCACACCACCGTCTCGACTGGAAGCCGATTCAGGGGCGGCGTCTCGATGGTCGACATGTCCTTCACGCCAACGAGAGAGAGGTAGAGAGTGCGCGGGATTGGCGTGGCCGAAAGCGTGAGAACGTCGACGAGCTTGAACAGCTCCTTGAACTTTTCTTTGTGGAGAACCCCGAAGCGCTGCTCTTCGTCGATCACGACAAGCCCGAGATCTTTGAAGATCACGTCGCCGGAAATGAGGCGATGCGTGCCGATGACAATGTCGACGCCCCCTTCGCGAAGAAGCTCGAGGACTTTCCGCTGCTCGCCCTGCGAACGAAAACGGCTCAGCATTTCGATCCGCACCGGGTAATCGAGCATCCGTTGCCTGAACGTTTCGAAATGCTGCTGCGCCAGGACGGTGGTCGGCGCGAGGACGGCGACCTGTTTCCCTTCCATCACGGCTTTGAAGGCGGCGCGGATGGCGACCTCGGTTTTGCCGAAGCCGACGTCGCCGCAGATCAGGCGATCCATCGAGCGCGGCCGTTCCATGTCGGTTTTCGTCGCGGTAATCGCGGTCAGCTGATCCGGCGTTTCGCGGAACGGAAATGAGTGCTCGAACTCCCGTTGCCATTTCGTGTCGGGACCAAACGTGTAGCCGAGCTGGGTCTCGCGCTCGGCCTGCACTGCAAGCATTTTGCCCGCGTAATCGAAAATCGAAGCGGCGGCATTTTTCTTTGCGCGCGCCCACTTCGCGTCCGCCAGCGAGCTGAGTGGCGGCGATTTCTTCCCCACGCCGACGTAACGGGACACGAGATACGCCTGTTCGAGCGGGACGTAGAGCCGAGCGTCGTTCGCGAACTCGAGCGCGAGTGCTTCCTGCATTTCGCCGGCGGGCGAGGGGACTCGCGTTAATTGAAGAAAGCGGCCGACGCCGTGTTCGAGATGCACGACGAGATCGCCCTCGTTCAGCTCGCTGAAATCGATCTGGGCGCGATTACGGCTGAGCTGTTCGGCGCGTTGGAGACGGCGGCGCCCGTGCGTCGTATAGCGGCCGAACAATTCCGCGCCAGACAGAACGACCAATTTTCCGTCCGGGAAAACGAAACCGCGCGGGAGCGTGCCTTCCAGGAGTTCGATGTCTGCGACCGCGTCGCCCATGATTTCGCGGAACCGCTCGATCTCGCCTTCCGTCTGGAAATAGATGACGATCCGAAAATCGGCGGCGCGCCAATCGCGCAGGCGCGCGGCGAACTGCGCGCGTTTCGCTTCGACCAGCATGAAATCTCCCACCGCGAAGTCGCCGATGTCGCAGCCGTCGAAGGCGCCTCGAAAATCCTCGGATTTATTTTCGCCGAGCCAGCCTTCGCCGATCAGAATATCGGCGTTGGTGTTTTCCTCCTCGGGTTCGATCTCGAGACGAAGATGTTCGGCAGTAACGTAATCGCGGACGACAGCGGTGTGGTCTGAGGCTTCGAGCAGGATCTCGACGTTCTGGAGATTGCGGACCGATGTTTGGGTGTCGACGTCAAATTCACGAAGCGACTCGATATCGTCGCCGAAATATTCGATTCGAATCGGGCGTGGCGCCTGCCAGGAAAACAAATCGACGATTCCACCGCGCACGGCGAACTGCCCACGCGTGGCGACTTGCGCGACTCGTTCGTATCCGGCGGCAACGAGCGCTTCGCTCGTCCGTTCCAGCGGAAGGAGTTTTCCTCGCCGCAGAATCAGAACCGCGGCGTCGAGCGCAGCCGGGGTCGGCGCCGGCTGATCAAGCGCCGCGCGCGTGGCGACGATGAGGTGCGGGCCTTTCTCGCGCTGAACGCGGGTCAGCAGCGCAAGGCGTTCTGCTGCGATTTCCGGATCGGGCAGGATGTTCTCAACCGCGGCGATTTCGGCTTCCGGGAGGAAAAGCGCGTTCGGCTCCCAGTTGAGCAATGTTTCATAAAGCAATTCCTGGGATCGAACACTCGGACACAGCACCCAAAGCGTTTTGGGAATTTCACCGGCGATCGCCGCTACCAAAAATGCCTGCGCTGCTTCGGTAACGTGGGAAAAGGCGACAGGGCGCACCCCATCCGCGATCTCGCGTATTTTCTGCGAGATCGATTCAGGGTCCGCGGCGATGGAGGGAAGGTGATCGCGGGACGATTCTTCCACCGCGCATGTTCGCCGGAACCCAGCGAACTTCAAACGGCCTTACATCCGCCGGCCGACAGCTTCGGCCACGGCGCGCAACCGCGGCACCAGATCGGCGAAAACTTCAGGCAGGATCGCCTGTTCGCCGTCGCTCTTTGCGAATTGGGGTGAGTCGTGGACCTCGATCATCACTGCATCCGCGCCAGCGGCGACCGCGGCGAGCGCCATTTGCGGAACGAAATCGCGGAGCCCAATTCCGTGAGTCGGATCGACCACGACAGGCAGATGGGTCTTCGACTTCAGGATGGGAACGGCGTTGAGGTCGAGCGTGTAACGGGTCGCATTCTCGAAGGTCCGGATCCCGCGCTCGCAGAGGAGCACGTTCATGTTGCCTTCGCTCAAAATATATTCGGCGCTTAGAATGAAGTCGCTGATCCGCGCGCTGTAGCCGCGCTTGAGCAAGACCGGCAGATGACTGCGACCGACTTCTTTGAGAAGCGAAAAATTTTGCATGTTGCGCGTGCCGACCTGGAGGCAGTCCGCATATTTCTCGACCAGCGCCAAATCCCGCGCGTCCATGATCTCGGTAATAACGGGGAGTCCAGTGAGTCGCCGCGCTTCCGCCAGGAAACGGAGGCCATCTTCACGCAATCCCTGAAAGCTGTAGGGCGAAGTCCGCGGTTTGAAAGCGCCGCCGCGCAAAATATCGGCGCCCAAGTTCTGGACGATGTGCGCGATGGCCGAAATCTGTTCCTGGCTTTCAACCGAACAGGGACCACAGATCAGCGCGACCTTTTCGTTCCCCCCAATCTTCACGCCGCCGATGGCGACCGGTGACGCGGCCCCGCGAAACTCGTAGGAGGCGAGCTTGTACGGTTTCTCGACCGGCACGATCGTTTCGACGCCCGGCATCGCCGCGAGTGGTTTTTCGCGGATCCGATCCTCGGCGCCGATCACGCCGATAATGACGCGGGAAGCGCCGCGGCTGATCTGAGCGTCGAGTCCGAATTCGCGGACCCGCGCTACGACACGCTCAATCTGCTCTTCGGTCGCGTTCGGTTGGGTAATGATAATCATAGCGCTTCCAACGGGACTTCGATGATGTCGCCGGGAAGCGCGAAGTGCAAGCTGCGAGCAGCTAACCTCAGTGGGTCACCGTCACGGGCGTGCCGACGGAAACCGAGCGGAAGAAATTCTCCGCCATGAACTCCGGCATCCGGATGCAGCCGTGTGATGCCGGATAACCCGGCAGGTAACCAGCATGCAACCCTGTTCCGCCCACGATCCGCATGAAATACGGCATCGGCGCGCCCTTGAAATGGGCGCCCGGCGGCTTGGGATCCTTGCCAACGTCGACGTTCGCGACCACGACATTGTCCGCTGAATCGACGTAATCGCCGTACTGGCTCGAGACGTGGTTCTGATCTTTTTGGATGATCTTGAACGACCCGGTCGTTGTGCCCATTCCTTCACGACCCGTCGAAAGCTGTGATATGCCGACTAGTTGGCCGCCCTTGTAAAAGTAGGCCTTTTGTTCGCCTAAACTGATCTTGATCGACGGCTTTCCCGTAACTCCGTCGCCGTCCCAATAGGAGACGCTATCTTTCGGTGCAGCAGTTGAAACTGGCTCGTTCCCGTAGACACCGCCGAGATATTGCGAACGCGCAACTGTCGGATCGTCTCCGTCGCAGCCAATCAACAAAAGCCCGGTAGAGGCGGCGAGAACCAGCGAGACACGGCGAAAAATTGAGTGTGGCATAAGAAAAATCAGCGAGGCCATTACGGCGCGGAAACTTTAAAGTCAAGATAGCCAGGACAGAGTTGCATGCACCTGGTCATCGAGTTTTGACGGAACTTCGGTGGCTTGTATTCTGCTTTTTCTTGGCGACAATTGCGACCGTTCGCCGCCAGCTTTTCCGTCCATGCCGACTTACGAATATTCCTGCGAGAAATGCGGTGGCACTTTCGACATCGTGCAATCGATGCGCGATGCGGCGCTCAAGGAGTGTCCGAAAGACCATTGCCAGCAAAAGAAGTGGGGTCACGGCAAAGTGAAACGGCTCATCGGAACGGGCGCGGGGTTGATCTTCAAGGGCTCGGGCTTTTACATCACCGATTACCGGAGCGATTCGTATCGCGAAGGGGCGAAAAAAGACGCGCCGGCAACGGTCGAGAAGCCTGCGGCGAAAGAAGGCAAGACTGCGCCGGCGGCTGCAACGCCAACCAAGTCTGAGCCGAAACCAAAGAAGCAAGCCGCGGAATGATTAAGCTGATTTGTCCTGAGTGCCGGCGCGAGAACGAGCCCGAGCGAATTTATTGCCACGATTGCGGGGCACGACTCGACCGAACCGCGCTGGCCAAGGCTCCGCCCAAAGGTGAGGACGTAAAGGAAACGCAACGGCGTCTTCGCACGATGCTCGATCCGCAACGGGCCAAGATGCGGCTCCTGTTTTTCAAAACGAGCAAGGTCATCCTGGGGGCGTTCGTGCTTGCGGCTGTGATTCAGATGATCCTTCCACCGGACGTGCCGCCTCTCCCGAAGACTGGCGACTTTCCGCCACAAATAAATCTCGATCTCGAAAACGCCACGCTGAACCACAGCACCGCGCCGCTGCAGTACACTGAAACTCAAGTGAACGCGTATCTTGCGAGCGCGTTGAAAAGTAAGCAGGCGGCGTTGAGCTCCGTGCTCGGCTTCGAGCGCGCGATCGTTAAGTTCGACGAAACAGTGTGCTCTATCACGGCGCAGCGGTCGCTCTTCGGGTTCTCGGTCTTCACCACGACCTCGTCGAAGGTGACTTTACAAAACGGCACGCTCACGGCGGCAAACATCGGCGGACGCATCGGACGGTTACCGGTTCATCCACTGCTCATGAAGTATGCCGATCCACTGTTCGCAGATCTCTGGGGAGCCCTGGATCGGGAGCGGAAGGCCGTCGCGAAGATGAGCGCGATTGAGTTTCATCCCCAAGCCGTGGTGCTGACTCCCAAGGCCTAAAAGCACGCCGGCCGGGCCGCTTGTTCGCGACCCGGCCAAACGCCAACCCAACAAAGTTTCGCCTCAGGCGAGGCCCATCGTCCTCAGCAGCCGACGATCGATCACGCCGTCAACTCGCAGGCCGTTGTTCCGCTCGAACGCGCGGATTGCCATCCGAGTCCCGGGCCCGATCACGCCATCGACTGAGCCGTGATAATAACCACCGCGGGCGAGCCGCCGCTGGACTGCGGCAACCGTCGCATCATCGGTGATGCCGTTTCCGTCATACACGGTGTAACGCGGGGTGTAGTAACCGTAATCGTACGGATAGGCGCCGTAGTATGGGTAGCCATAGCCGTAACCGTAGTACGGATAGCCGAAGCCGAAGTTGAAATAAACATTCGACCGCGATCGGTAATACCGATGGTTATTCCAGTGATTGCCGGTGAAGCTCGTCGAGCGAGCGATTGAAGGCCGAACCGTTGTTCGCGTCACCCGCTGCGCGGACGCCGATGAGGCGGCCATCGCGCCGAAGACGAGAGCGATAAGAAGAAGTTTGGTTGTTTTCATTTTCATTTCCCTCCAAGTGATTAGACGCCAGCCGGCGCCAAAAGTTTCGGTTTAATTACGCTTCAATAGAAAAATGAGGGTCGGTTTCGGCTCGCCTTCACTGGGACAGTTTGGAAGTCTCGACAACTGTGTGGCCCCCCAGCTTCGTTCGGTCGTTTCTTGCCGGCACAATTTTCGCCGCGATGAGTTCGATGGCATTGGCCGGCCAAAGTATCAGTCCGTCCCGGCAATTCATTGTTTACGGAAAGGATCTGGCCTTGCGCGGAGCGATCTGTGATTTTGCCGAGCGGACAAAGCGCGAATTGCTCAAACTGCTGGATGAGCGCGACGACTGGAAGACTGCAATCGTTATTAATGCTCAGTATCGGCAAGCGAATTTGCCGGAGTTGTCGCAGCTGAGCGTAGCGCTGGGGCAGACGGGTTTCGGCGTGAAGCTTCAACTCGATCTTGTGGTCAATTCCGGAGTGCATCAGCCGGAACTGCGGCGAGAGTTGTTGCGCGCGTTGTTGCTTGAGTTGATGTATCGCGGCCAGCCAAACATCGAGGCGGGCGCAGTCTACTCCTCGCCGCCTGACTGGCTGCTCGACGGAGTTCCGGCGGAGCAGTCCGATCTTTCGCCCGATAGGCTTGCTCACCTCCTGGCGCTTGCCGTCGCCGCCAAAAGTGTCCTGCCATTGGAAAAATTTCTGGCGCAACGCCCCGAGTTGCTGGATTCGGCGAGCCGGACCCTGTATCGCGCTTATTCCCTGGCGCTCGTCGACCTAATCAGCAGTTCGCCAGATGGTTCACGGGCTCTTGCTCGATTTATTGCGGACCTGCCGACTTCCTCGAACGATCCAATGGCAGGACTGCGAGGGCATTTTCCTCTCCTCTTCGCGGCTGCCGTCGCCGAAAGAAACTGGCAGGAACAACTCACGCGTCTTTCGACCCGGCAACCGTATCAGTTACTCAGCATCTCTGAAACCGAGCGGCTGTTGGCCGAGAAACTTCGATTTAGAATCTCCGAGCGTGGGGTCGAGAAATGGTACGACTTGCAAGAGTTCGGGCTCTTTCCCAAGTCCAGGTCGGTCGAGAATGCGCTGAACGCGTTGGCGACCGACCTACTCGTGCTGGGGACGCGGGCCAATCCGATCTGCGCGCCCATCATTGCCGAATATTCGGACATCACCGTGCGATTGTCTCACCGAAACACAGCCGGAATCGCAAAGCGGTTAGAGCGATTGCAGGCGGCGAGGAAAACTCTGGCCGCGCAGATGCGCCAGATCGACGACTATCTAAACTGGTTCGAGGCCACCCGGCTTGTGCGACCGAGTGGTCAATTCACCGAGTACATGCAGGCGGCGGAGCGCGCTGCGCACCCAGAACGAACGAAACGGGACCCGATTTCGATTTACCTGGATGTGCTCGAAACCGAGTTCGAGAATTAGAGCGCGATCTGCCTGAGCCAGTCGTTAGGCCAAAAAAATTCTGGACCCAGACGCTCATTTGGGGCGCCAATTACGAATTATCCTTGAACATCAAAGGGAAAAAAGGGGTATGAAACTAAGAGAAAAAATCGAGGAAAAGGCCGCAACCGGATACATTTTGCTGTGGCTTCTTGGGGTGCCGATTCCGGTTTTGCTTTTGTTTTTTCTGCTGCGGGGTTGCACCTAAAAGGCGGCCGCCCTGGCCGATTGCGGATTGCTCCGCTGTGGGAAGTCGGTTAGGTGACCGGCGATGAGTTCGCCGGCGGAACGCTACGATTTTGCGAGCGATAACACTGCGGGCATCTGTCCGCCGGCGTGGGCCGCTCTCCAGGAAGCGAACTCCGAGGCGGAGGTTTCTTACGGCGACGACACGTGGACTCGGCGCGTCGTCGAACGAGTGCGACAGATTTTCGAAACGGACTGCGAAGTCTTTTTGATTTTTAACGGCACCGCTGCGAATGCCCTGGCGCTTGCTCATCTTTGCCGCCCTTACCACGGCGTAATTTGTCACGAGCGCGCTCACTGTCAGACGGATGAATGCGGCGCGCCGGAATTTTTTTCCGGAGGCGCGAAGCTGATCCTGGCTTCGGGAGCCAGTGGCAAGCTGGAGCTTCACCAGGTGGCCGCAGCGCTCGCCCGACATCCGGATGTGCATTCGTCCAAGCCGCGCGCCTTGAGCGTCACGCAAGCGACTGAATTCGGGACGGTGTATCAGCGCGGTGAGATAGAGGCGATTGCTGAGTTCGCCCGACGGCATTCGCTTTTTGTTCACATGGATGGCGCCCGTTTTGCCAATGCCGTCGCTGCGCTCGATTGCGCACCGAAATCGATCACTTCGGATCTCGGGGTGGACGTTCTCTGTTTTGGCGGCACTAAAAACGGCACGGCCGCGGGCGAGTTAGTAATCTTTTTCAACAAGGAGCTCGCGCACGAGTTCGATTACCGGGTGAAGCAGGGAGGCCAGCTCGCCTCCAAAATGCGATTTCTGGCCGCACCCTGGTTCGGGCTACTACAAGGCGGAGCCTGGATTGAAAACGCGCGTCACTCAAACCGCTCTGCGAAATTGCTCGCGCAAAAACTAGTAGCCGTGCTGGGCAGCGATCCTGTTTTTCCTTGTGAAGCGAGCGCCGCGTTCTTTCGGATGACGGAATCGCTTGTGGCTAGCCTGCGCCAGCGCGGATGGCGCTTCTACAAATTCCTCGAGCCCGATGTCTACCGCCTCATGTGCGCGTGGTCGACGACGGAGCGGCAGATCGACGAGTTTGTCACGGACGTGAGAAATTCTCTGGCGGGCAAAGGAAATGACGCATAGATGTACGTCGTGAAACGGGTTGGACTTCTCCTGCTCGGGCTTAGCCTGCTCGCCGGTTGCCGAACTGCCCACGACGTCGCGGTGACATCGTTCCGGGTCCTCGACGCCCCGGCCAATTACGTTCGACGGCATATCGACGGCCAGACGCAGACGACAACGACCACGACAACCACCGCGACTTCGGACGTGACCACCCCGGGAAGAAACATCACGCCGCCCACGACCAACACGCAACCGCGCACCACAACGACTCAAACCGGCCCCCGCAGTAGGCCAAGCCCAAGCGCGAGTCCCAAGTCGTCCCCCGCGACCGTCACCGAAAAATCCAAGCCCTCGCCTAGCCCGTCGCGCAATACTTCCGCCCAGTCGCAACTTCCTACCGCCAAGCCTGTCCCCGGTAAACCTGGCTATGTTTTTAGCCCATTCGATCCGAGTGGCGGCTACGTGGACGTGACTGGTTACACCTCAGGCCAGAAAGTGAAGGATCCCTATTCGGGAAAGATTTTTCTCGTTCCTTAACACCTCGTTGCTTGCCCGGCCCGAAACCTCCGGTAGAGGCGCCCGCATTTTTACGAAGATTCTGAAGAAAATTCTGCAACTTCTCGCCACGCGTACGGTATTTGCTCCCTAACTTTCATGCGCCGATCTGGCTCTTCTCCTTACCCATTTCTTCGAATGACGTTACGCCTTGCCGCAGCCTTTTTCATCGTACTGGCAGCTCTTGCCCCGGCGGCGAACGGTTATGTTCTGGAGGGTAAGACATGGCCCGCCGGCACCACTGTGATCATGCAGCTCAATCTCGGTAGCGCCGGGCGCACGCTTCAGGACGGCAACACCTCCTGGGACAGCGCGGTCCTGCCCGTCGCCGCAATGTGGAACCAGACGATTCAGCGCGTGCAGGTCAGCACGATCGTGAATCCGGCAGCGCCCGCGGTGGCGGGCGATCGCCTCAACGTGGTCGTTTTCTCCAATTCGGTTTACGGGCAGTCTTTCGGGTCCGGCACGCTCGCAGTGACTTATTATACTTACTCGGGCAGCACCATGGTCGAATCGGACACACTTTTTAACCGGGCTGCCACTTTCGATTCGTATACCGGTCCCCTCCAGTTCATCGCGCACGGTCCGGCAATCGCCGATATTCGCCGCGTCTTTCTTCACGAAATGGGCCATACCCTCGGCCTCGGCCACCCCGATACCGGCGGACAGCATGTCACGGCGGTCATGAATTCGATTGTGAGCAACCAGGAAGTTTTGGCTCCGGATGATATTGCTGGCGGGCAATATCTTTACGGAGTTGGGACTGGTTCAACACCTACTCCGACCCCAACTCCTACGCCCACCGCCACCCCGATTTCGACGCCTGGAAGCGGCACCAGCCACCTCGCCAATATTTCTACCCGGATGAGTGTCGGCACCGGGCAAGATGTCCTTATCGGTGGATTTATTGTCAGAGGCACCCAATCGAAAACGCTGATTCTGCGCGCCACGGGACCCTCCCTCAGCGGGATGGGCGTGGCGAATGCCCTCAGCGATCCCGTTCTCGAACTCCACGATTCGGCCGGAAATGTCATCGCTTCCAATGACGACTGGCAGGATAGCGCGAACGCCTCCCAAATTCAGCAGAGCGGTCTCGCGCCTTCCGATTCACTGGAGTCGGCGATTCTCATCACGGTCGTTCCCGGCAATTACACGGCGGTGGTCAGCGGTTACGGGAATGTGACTGGTAACGGCTTGGTCGAAGCGTACGAAATGGATTCCAACACCACGCGCCTCGTCAATATCTCCACTCGCGGGCGCGTAGGCACCGTGAGTGAGCCGATGATTGCGGGTTTGATCTCCCAGGGCGGGGGCTCTAAAAGCGTCATCATTCGCGCGCTCGGGCCGTCCCTCGGCACCGGGATAAATGCCATCCCCGGAGCGCTGGCAGATCCGGTTTTGGAATTGCGCGACGGCTCGGGGACCCTGCTCGCCGTAAATGACGACTGGGCAAACAGCTCACAAGTGTCGGATATTTTAGCGACCACCATTCCGCCCGTAAATCCTCTGGAATCGGCGATCGTCGCCACGCTTAATCCAGGATATTACACCGCAATTGTGCGCGGTGTGGACGGCACGTCGGGTGTCGCGCTCGTCGAAGTGTTCGATCTCGATCCTTAAGTTTCAGGTGTGAACGATGCACATCGGTGCGAACATTCTTATGCTTCTCGCGGTTCCATGTCCGATTCGATAACTAGACACCCCTATATGAAATTGCTGCGTTCTCTGATTCTTCTTTCCTTGGTTTCGTTCGCGCTCTATGCCGCCCGCGCCACGACAGTTATCCCGCCTACGTTCGACGAGCTCGTCACGAAAGCGGAAACGATTTTCGAAGGCACGGTCACTGGGTCGCGATCGGAATGGACCGGCGAAGGCTCCAACCGCCACATCGCGACCTACGTAACTTTTAAGATCGAGGATGCGATCAAGGGTTCGCCCGGCTCGGATTACACGCTTCAGATGGTCGGCGGCACCGTTGATGGACTGACCATGGAAGTGACAGACGCCCCCCGCTTCAAGGTAGGTGACCGCGATATTCTCTTCGTGGAGAACAACGGGACGCAGTTTATCCCCCTGGTGGGCATCATGCATGGCCGGTTCCATGTTCAGACCGATGCGAACGGCGCGAATGAAAAGATCGCAAAAGATAACGGTGCTACCGTGGCCAACGTCGCGAAGCTGGGTCAAGACGAGGCGGCTGCCGTAACCGGGACTGCGCTGACGAAAGCGCAATTCAAGGCTGCCATTCGGCAAAAACTCGCCGAAAAAGCAGCGAAGTAATTGGTGCGCTTACCGCGTACCGTCTTCCCTGCGCTGCTGAGCGACCTGGCGTTTGACTTCGTTCGTCCGATCGAGCGAACGCTTCATCCAGTTATGCTCGCTCGCCGGGCGCGGTGATGTCGCGGCGACAGTCTGTCCGGCGGATTTCGTGGCAGTCACCTCCGGTTTTGTCGTTTCTGTTCGCTTCTGGACAACAAAGAGCCAGGCCAGACCTGCCAGAACGGCAATGACGAGAAACTTTCGCATGCCCGACTCAGAGCAGAGCGCGAGCCATA
>DATBCW010000081.1:0-7584 GCA_036270255.1 Chthoniobacterales bacterium | reverse complement strand
CGACGAAGGCAAAGCCGACATCGTGATTACTGAAATCGGCGGCACAACGGGCGACATCGAAGGGTTGCCGTTCCTCGAGGCGATCCGGCAATTCATTTTGGAAGTCGGCGGGCAGAATGTGGTGAACGTCCACGTGACGCTCGTCCCGTACATCCGCGCAGCGCGAGAGCTTAAGACGAAGCCGACCCAGCAAAGCATCGCGAAGCTGCGCGAGATCGGTATCCAGCCTCAGGTATTGCTTTGCCGAACCGAACATCCGCTCGATACCGAGCTGCGGCAAAAGCTCTCCATGTTCTGCAACGTCTCACCGCGCGGCGTCATCGAGGCGCGGGACGTCGAACACACGATTTACGAGATGCCGTTAATGCTCAACGCCGAGGGACTCGACGATCTCATTTGCGAGTTGCTTCACATCGAGGCGCCGCCACCGAATTTGGCGAATTGGCGGAAATTTGTGGAGCGCGTCGTGAGCCCCAAGAAGCAGGTGAAGATCGCGGTCGTCGGCAAATACATCGATTTGCAGGACGCGTACAAGAGCATTTACGAATCGCTGACGCATGCCGCCGCCAGTCAGGATTGCGGTATTCAGTTAGAGTTGATCGACGCCGAGAAGCTCGAAGGCGGCGTCGATGGCCATTTGAAAGACGTCGCTGGGGTGCTGATTCCCGGCGGCTTCGGCGAACGCGGCGTCGAGGGAAAAATCAGCGCGGCAAAGTTCGCCCGCGAGAACAAGATCCCGTACCTCGGCCTTTGCCTCGGCATGCAGGTCGCGACGATCGAGTTCGCCAGAAACGTCTGCGGCCTCGAAGAAGCGAACAGTACCGAGTTCGATGAGAACGCGTCGGATCCGGTCATCTGCCTGCTGGATGAACAGCGTGACGTAAAGACGAAGGGCGCCAGCATGCGGCTCGGAACCTGGCCGACGAAGATCGCCAAGGGAACGGTCGCGGAAAAAATTTACGGCGACGACGAAGTGCTCGAGCGGCATCGGCACCGCTACGAATTCAACATGAAGTATCGGGAAAAAATGGGCGAGAAGGGATTCACGATATCCGGCACGTCACCGGATGGATCGCTCGCCGAGTTAATCGAGTTGCGCGACCACCCTTATTTCATGGCTTGTCAATATCACCCCGAATTCCAGAGCAAACCGAACAAGCCGCATCCGCTCTTCAAAGGCTTCATCGAAGCGGCGCTCGCGCACAAAGGCTAGGGCTTAGTCGCGGCGGCGCGTCGCAGCCGGTCGTTTATCGCGGCGCCAAGGCCCTGTTCGGGCACCTGTTCGGCGACGATCAAATCGAGATAGCAGGCGTCCAGTTCGCGCAAGAATCGGAAGAGATTCGTGGCGGCTTCGGCCAAGTCCTGCCGCTCGCTGAGCAGACGAACTTCAGCGAAGCGCGCGTCGGCTTTGGTTTTCCAACTTAATAGCCCGCAGCGCTTGTTTGGCGGCAGATCGGCGGCCGTAGCGTCATCGACCAAAACCAACCGCGTTTTCGGCGCATAATGGCTGGGCAATTGACCAGGCGCCTCTGGCTGCGCCCTTGGGCCGACGACAACGACTTCACCGAATTCGGCTAGCTGCTCCGAGGTGACGGGCCCCCGTCGCAGCACTTCGATGCGCCCATTGCGCAAGGCGACGATGGTCGATTCCAAACCGTGGGCGGTTGGCCCTGCATCGACGACAAGCGGAATGAGGCTATCAAGCTCTTCCAGAACGTGGCTGGCCGCGGTCGGGCTGATTCTGCCGAACCGGTTCGCGCTCGGAGCGGCCAACGGGCCTCCAAAAGAAGTCATGATTTCCTGGAAAACTGGATGCGCGCTCAACCGAATAGCGACTGTTTCCAAGCCGGCAGTGACCAAATCGGAGATAACCGGTTGTCGCGGAAAAATAAAGGTTAAGGGACCGGGCCAGAACTGTTTACTTAGTCGCTCAAATTGCTCACGCACGCTCGGATCAACGACAACCACCTTTTCTACCCAAGTCGCCTCCGGCAAATGGACGATGAGCGGGTCCAAACGAGGACGGGCTTTCGCCTGGAAGATCTTGACGACCGCCTTTTCGCAGAGCGCGTCGGCGGCTAGTCCGTAGACGGTCTCGGTCGGCAAAGCGACGACCTCCCCTCCCCGCAGCGAGCCGGCAGCTCTGGAGACAGCGTCGCTTGCCGCGGCCGGAATGACTTCGGTTTTCACGCAGCCCGCCCTTGAAGTGCTGCGCGGGCACTGGAAACGGCGTCAATGGCGGCCTCGGGGCTATCAGCGAGCCCGGTGAGATGCCCCATTTTTCGGCGCGGACGCGGCTGATGTTTGCCGTAGAGATGGAGACGGACGCCCTTAACGCCGAGGGCGGCGGCCCAGTTCGGCTCGCCGTCACTCCAAACATCGCCCAGGAGATTGGCCATCGCCGATGGGCGAACGATATTTGTCGCACCCAAAGGCAATCCGCAAATTGCGCGGACATGCTGCTCGAACTGGCTGGTCGCGCAGCCTTCGATGGTCCAATGCCCAGAGTTATGCGGACGCGGCGCGAGCTCATTCACGAGCAGAGTGCCGTCGCGTTGAAGAAACATTTCCACTGCCAGCAACCCAACGAGCGCCATCTTCTCGGCAATCGCGCGCGCTAGATCAGCTGCGGATTTCTCCACGGCATCCGATACTCGCGCCGGCACCACCGTAATGTCGAGGATATGGTCCCGGTGCATGTTTTCGCAAACCGGAAAGGTTGCGATCTCGCCCGTCGGCCCGCGTGCAACGATCACTGAGACTTCCTTCTCGAAATCGACTGCGCGCTCCAGGATCAATTCGTCGCCGGGGCGGTCAGCCCAAATTTCGTTTAAGCGATGTGCTTGGTCGATGAAGCGCTGACCTTTGCCGTCATAACCAAAAGCGGCGCTTTTCAAAATGGCTGGCATCTGGATTTCCTCGAAGGCGCTCGCAAGGTCCGCCGGGCTTCGCACCCCCCGATACGGGGCTACCGGAATCGAAGCCGCCGAAAGAAAATCTTTTTCCCGGAGCCGATTTTGCGCGGTGTGTAGAATCGAGCCAGCCGGACGTACTTCGCATTCCGCGCCGCACCACTCGATGGTTTGCCGCGGAATATTTTCGAATTCAAAAGTCAGCAGGTTGAGATTCTTTGCGAAGGCCCGCACAGCTGATTCATCTTCATACGCGCCGGTGACCTCGCGGTCCGCGAATTGCCCCGCCGGCGTATCTTTTTCCGGACTGTAAACCTGGATCCGATATCCCATTCGCCGCGCGGCGATAGCAAACATGCGGCCGAGCTGGCCGCTCCCCATCAGGCCGATGGTTGCGCCCGGCAGATAGGGTCGCGTCATGGCACGCGTTGCGTCAGCACCGCGTCGGTTTGCCGTTTTCGAAACACTTCAAGTTTTTTCCGGACCGCGTTGTCGCTTGTGGCCAGGATGCTCGCGGCCAGCAGAGCGGCATTCGTGGCCCCAGCGGTTCCGATCGCGAGCGTACCAACCGGGACACCCGCCGGCATTTGCGCAATCGAGAGCAGCGAATCCATTCCATGGAGCGCGTGCGATTGGATTGGCACACCCAGCACCGGCAACCAGGTATGGGCCGCCAACATTCCCGGCAAATGCGCCGCGCCGCCAGCTCCAGCGATGATGACCCGCAGCCCGCGTTCCGCCGCCGTCCGCGCAAACTCCGCCATCATCTCGGGAGTGCGATGAGCGGAAACAATCTTGTGTTCGTTAGGCACGCCCAGGTCGTCGAGCACCTCCACGGCGTGCCGCATCGTCTCCCAATCCGACGTGCTGCCCATGACGACGGCCACCAGCGCGCCGGAACTTTTGTGCTCAGACATGATAGACTTTCATCACTTCCCTAGAACTGCTCTGCTTGCAAAGAGCTTTTCGCATGAAAAAACACGGCCACGCCATCGTCCTGATCGGTTTCATTGGAGCGGGCAAATCGTCCGTGGGACGAACTCTGGCGCGAATCACCGGCCGTCCCCGTTTCGACACGGACCAAATCATTGCCACTCGATTCGGTCTGACTATTTCGCAGATTTTCGAGAAACGCGGTGAAGAGAGTTTTCGCGACGCCGAGAGCGAAGCCCTCGAGGAATTGTCAGGCGAAACGGAGGCGATCATTGTCACCGGCGGCGGGATCGTCTTGCGCGAAGCGAATACCGCCCGGCTGCGCCAACTCGGATCGGTCGTTTATCTGTTAGCCGATGAAGAGACTTTGTTCCGTCGCATCTCGCGAAGGCCGACTCGCCCGCTTCTGCAGACCACTGACCCGCGCACGACCATGAAGGAACTGCTGCGATCACGTCTGCCGCTTTACCGCGCGGCAGCGGACGTAGAAGTGGACACTTCGGGCCTGACACACGATGAAGTGGCGAGGAGCATTTTGAAGAGGATCGAAGAGCATGAACGCAGCGGCGTTGAGCCCGAAGGATAGGCTCGTTGCGCGAGCCCGCGAGCTTGGCTTTGACTCCTGCCGGACCGCGAAGGCAACCCCGCCGTTGCACGCTGGGGAATTTCGGGCCTGGTTGGACCACGGGGCAGCCGGAGAAATGCAATGGATCGAGCGCGGCGCGGAGAAGCGATGCGATCCGCAACATATTTTGCCGGGTGTACGATCGATCGTGGTCGTCGCGCTAAATTACTGGCAAGGCGAACAAGAATCTTCCGACAAGAAGGGACGAATCGCCCGATACGCCTGGGGCGACGATTACCACGATCTGATGCTGGCGAAGCTCGATAAGCTGAGCGCATTTTTGACCGAACTCGGTGGAACCCAAAAATGTTATGTCGATACCGGACCACTCCTGGAGCGCGATCACGCGGCAGACGCCGGGATCGGCTGGCACGGCAAGAGCACCATGCTGATCGACACGAAACTCGGGGCCTGGTTCTTTCTCGGCGAAATCCTGACAACTCTGGATCTGCCCGCCGATCCGCCGCAGGCCGCGCGTTGTGGAACTTGCGATCGTTGCATCACGGCTTGTCCGACCGGCGCGATCACCGAGCCGCATCGGCTGGATGCGAGGCGCTGCATTTCGTATCTAACAATCGAGTTGAAAGGTTCGATCCCGACAGAACTGCGTCCGCTGATCGGCGATCGCATTTACGGTTGCGACGATTGCCTGGAAGCCTGTCCGTGGAATCGCTTTGCCGCCGTTTCACACGAAGCGTCATTTGCGGCCCGACCCGCCATCGGGATGGAGTTGCGCGACTACCTCGTTCTGGATGAAGCGAAGTTTCGCGAGCTGTTTCGCGGTTCGCCGATCAAGCGGATCAAGCGCCGCGGTTTCCTGCGAAATGTCTGTGTCGCGCTGGGCAACGTAGGAGGCGAGCACGACCTGCCGGCTTTAGAACGCGCCGCCGCTGATCCCGAGCCGCTCGTGGCAGAACATGCTCTCTGGGCGATTGAACAAATCCGGGCGCGCGTTCGTTCCGGAACAGCGGTTTTGCAGGCGACGAACCGGGGGTTGAATCCGAACGATCTGGTAGTTGCATCTACTTGGAGATGAGCGTCAATATCGGCCAAACCCAGCTGGTTCGAGAAGATTTGTAATGCTTGGAGTGAACGAGATTTGCTATCCTCAGCTCTAAAGACCGCGATCCCGGTCGAACCAACCAAGCCCCCAACCGAAATGCATCAAGTAGCCGCCCCCACCCTTTCGCCCCGAAAGCGACGCTCCCGGCGCCGGCGCTACATTATCTTTGGCGTCCTCGGGCTCTTGCTCGTCTGGATCATCGTGGGCTCCATCATGTCGAAGCGGGAGAAGCCGATCCCGGTGACGACCGAGAAAGCCGTCCGCAAAACTATTGTCCAAACGGTTTCCGCGACTGGAAAAATTCAGCCGGAAGTCGAAGTGAAAATTTCGCCCGAAGTAGCGGGTGAGATTATCGAATTGCCGGTTGAGGATGGAAAGGTCGTGAAGAAGGGCGAGTTGCTCGTGAAGATCAAACCCGATTCCTACAAAGCGCTCGTGGAACAACAGGAGGCGGCAATCAGCTCGGCCAAGGCGCTGAATTTACAGGCGAAAGCATCGCTCTTGAAAACGGAGCAGGACTTGAAGCGCTCTCAGGATCTGTTCGCCAAAAAAATGATTGCCGAGTCAGATTTCACATCGGCCCAGGCGGCCCGTGACGTGGCGAAGTCGACTTACGAAAGTACCCAGCACGAGATCGAGCGCGCCGAAGCGGGTTCCAGTCAGGCGCGAGACCAACTTTCCAAAACCACAATTTATTCGCCGATCGATGGAACCATCACCGTGCTGAACAGCAAGTTGGGCGAACGCGTCGTCGCGACGAACCAATTCGCGGGCACCGAGGTTATGCGAGTGGCGGACCTCAGTAGCATGGAAGCACAGGTCGACGTGAACGAGAACGACGTCGTTAACGTCAAGGTTGGCGACAAGGCCGTTGTGACGATCGATGCCTACGGCGAACGCAAATTTCACGGCACCGTCGTGCAGATCGCAAACACAGGAAAGACGACCGGTACGGGCACGCAGGAAGAAGTGACCAACTTCGAAGTCAAAACGTACATCGAGGATAACGATGTGAAACTGCGCCCCGGCATGAGTTGCACTGCTGAAATCCAAACCAACATGGTCAAGGACGTCGTCGCCGTCCCGATGCAAAGCGTTACGATTCGCACTGGCGACAGCAACCTGAGTCCGGAAGAGATCGAGAAGAAGAAACTAAAACAGGCTGCGACCGAAAAAGCCGACAACGCCGCCGAGTTCACGAATCAAAAGCTCGAGAAGCAGAACGAAAAAGCTGAACGCGAAAAAACCAGCAAGGGCGTGTTCACGATGGGTGCGGACGGCAAAGCGCATTGGGTCAAAGTCACGACCGGAATCGCTGATGACACTTTCATGGAAATCAAAAGCGGCGTGCAGCCGGGCGATAACGTGATTTCCGGCAGCTACAGCGCGATCAGCCGGAAATTGAAGGATGGCGCGAAGGTGGAGATCGAGAAAGAAGCGAAGAAGTAACCGATCTCGCGCCGCTTCTTATTCAAATGGAGCCGGTCGTTATTGATATCGAGAACATCACGAAGGTTTACGTGATGGGTGAAGAGACGGTGAACGCGTTGCGCGGCGTGTCGCTCCAGATTCGGCGCAACGAGTATCTCGCCATCATGGGGCCGAGCGGGAGCGGCAAGTCGACGCTCATGAACATGCTCGGCTGCCTGGATACGCCCAGTTCCGGCCGTTATTTTTTCAACGGAAAAGATGTTTCCGCCATGGACGACGACGAGTTGGCGGCGATCCGGAACCACGAGATCGGGTTCGTGTTTCAGACCTTCAACCTCCTTCCGCGCTCGACCAGCCTGCGCAACGTCGAGTTGCCCTTAATTTACGCCGGGATGGACCCGGAAGCGCGCGAAGAAAAAGCGGCAAACGCTCTTCGCGAGGTGGGACTGGGCGATCGAATGCATCATAAGCCTAACGAGTTGTCGGGCGGTCAGCGCCAGCGGGTCGCGATCGCCCGGGCTCTGGTGAATAATCCGTCGATCATTCTTGCGGATGAGCCCACCGGTAACCTCGATTCGCGGACCGGCGAAGAGATCATGCAGTTGCTCGAGAATCTTTAT
>DATBCW010000080.1:0-17586 GCA_036270255.1 Chthoniobacterales bacterium | reverse complement strand
GCGGCGACGTTGCCGCCGGGCCTTTACACCGCGATCCTGGCCGGACTCAACAATGGTCAGGGAGTAGGAATTGTAGAAATCTACGACCTCGGACCGTAGGTCGCGGATTCAGAGAAGAATAAATCAGCGACAGCTCCACCGGTCTTCCGGTGGGGCTGTTTGCTTTTCGCAAGGCTGGGCGGCTTATTCTGCGGGAGTCTTAAGTGCTTTCAGACCGTCCGCCGTGAATTCCGTTTCGGGAAAGTTCTGTCCTCGTTTGATGCTCGACCCGGTTATGCGTGTGACCGAACCGCTGGGTCCGGAAACTTCGAGGTCGGCTGGAAGAGAGTCGCCTCCATCGAGCAACATGCGCGTGATATTGATGCGCCGAACTACTTTGCCTGAGCTGTCGTACTTTTCGATCTGAAGCGGAACCATTCGTTTCGAGTCGACCCAGGTTTTCACACTCGCGTAAGACGACGCGTGGTCTTTCCCCGGTTTCGATTCCAGAATCTGACAGGGGAAACGGTCGATGTCCTGGGTCCCGACGATGGCCTGCTGACTCCAGGCGAAAGGACTGTCGATTATGTCTTCGTAGGAAAGAGCGGTGCCGAAGAGCGCTTGTTTCATTTCCGACGCGCCAATTTGTTTGAGCGTGTCCGGCGGATTGAACAACGTCGCTGTGAATTTACTTCCGGACCGATGCATTAAAACGGATTCACCTTTCCGCTCTTTCGGAAACAGGATCTGATAAACGATGTCGCTGGCCGCGTCCGAGACGCGGGATTTGATTTGAACCTGAAGCGTCTGATTGCCGCTTCCGCCTTGCATCCGGATCCGCACGAACGTGGAGCCGGTTTCCTTCGCCCGTAGTTTGGTGGCGAGCTGTGAGCCGGCTTCGTCGGCGAACGTGAACTGTGGAAGAGCCAGACAAATTGCCGCGAAAATATGCGTTCTAACGAAGTGACGATTCATAAATTATTCGACGATTCCTTCTCCTGCTTTGTTCAGCCGTGCAAGGCGAGGCTCGGGGTTAATCGCGAGCTGCGCCAGGCTGGATAGAAACCGCTCAGCACACCGACGCAGACCGCGATCGTCACGGCAATAAAGATGAGGTTCAGGCTGAGATCCGGCTCCAAAAGACCACGGATCGCCGGCGCGGATTTCATCAACTGAATTCCGATAATGCCGAGGCCGATCCCAATGATGCCGCCTAGAAACCCCAGCAAAGCGGACTCGAGCAAAATCATTCGGACGATCCGGCTGCGTCGCCAGCCGAGCGCGAGCAGGACGGCGATTTCCTGCTGACGCTCGAACACGCTCATCAACATCGTATTCGTCACTCCGAGCACGCCAACGATCACGGCGAGCAACGAAGTGCCCCAGCTCATCGCATTGATCATGCGGTATCCCTCGGTGTGAACCAGGTGCTCTCCCGCCGGTTCGGCGTGCGCTTCCGGAATCAAGCGTGACATTTCATCGCAAAGTTTCCGGATTCCAGCCTGGTCCATCCCGGCATCGCAGCGCACGTCGATCGCGCTGATTTTGTCCAGGTTTCCGGTGATCTGCTGGAGGAGAGGCAGGGAAAGAACGATGGAGCCGTTTTCAACGAATGCGCCGCCCTCGACAATCCCGACGACGGCAAGCTCCTCCGTTTCGATCTGAACCGTGTCGCCGACTTTCTTTTTCAAGACATCGGCCGCGGTCGTCCCGAGAACCACCGCCTTTTCCATTGGACCATTCGGCATTCGTCCCGAAACCAGTTTGAGATTGTCCCAGGAGAACCCGCCCCACTCGCGGGCCGAAACGATCATGAGCTCCGCGGTTTCTACGCTCATCAAATTCACGAGGACTTGGCAGGTCGCAGCGACGCCGGGCAAATGCGCGATCCGGTCGCGCGTGGACCCGGGAAACGGCTGGGGAGTTAGCGACCCTCGCATGTTATGAACGACGATATCGGTGCCGCGCGATTTCATGCCGGCGGTCCAGCTGGTGATGAATCCGCGCGACATTCCAATCAGCGTGACCACGGCGGCGATCCCGACCGCAATTCCCAAAAGGGTGAGACCGGTCCGAATCGGCCGGCGTCGCAAGCCATGGGTGACTACGTTAAGAAAGGTCATGTCATCAATTCGCAGAAAGCTTCGAGGGATCGCCGTCGAAAATAATCCGGCCGTCTTTCATCTGAATGGCGCGTGAAGCGCGGCGAGCCACGGTCATGTCGTGAGTGATCAGAATGAGAGTCATCTGCCGCTGACGGTGAAGATCGCTCAGGAGATCGAGAATGAGGACCGCGTTTTTGCTGTCGAGATTTCCACTTGGTTCATCGGCGAGAAGGACTGAAGGCGAGTTCGCGAGGCTCCTAGCGATGGCGACCCGCTGACGTTCGCCGCCGGAAAGTTTCGCCGGGAAATGGTGGATGCGTTTCTCCAGTCCGAGCGCGGTCAGTAATTCGCGAGCGCGCGCGGAACGGGCCGAACGAGATTGATCACTCTCAAACATCGGCATCTGGACGTTCTCGATGGCGGTGAACGTCGGAAGCAGGTGAAAGGCCTGGAAGATGAAACCGATCTCGTGGGCGCGATAGGCCGCGTCATCCTTCAGATCAGCGAGTGATTCGCCCCGATAAAGCAACTTGCCGGAACTCGGCTTGTCGAGAGCGCCAAGCATTTGGAGCAGAGTTGTTTTTCCGCTGCCGCTCGGGCCGACAATTGCGACGAATTCGCCGTCCTGGATTTGAAAATCGGCGCCGCGCAGAGCATGCACCTGGCCTTCGTCATACTCCTTTATGAGCCCGACCGCTTCGAACACAAACGGGGCGGCCGGTCTTTCGTGATTACTCACGAGACGGGCTGTCCGTTGCGCGAAGAATCGCGCCATTGAGCACCGACGCGTGGATCGCCGAGGCTGCGGACCAAGTCCGGAAGCGCCTGCCGATAGCTCATGAACGGAGCCAGTTCGCCTGGTTCTTTTGGAGTGAGGATCTCGGTGAACTGGGGCAGCACTCGATGCGGCAACCCGGCATTTTGATGATGCACTCCGTGATACGGTTCGTGCAGCAACGTGTAGGCAAAGAGATGTCCCAGCCAGCTCCTCGGCACGATACTGCGAGTCGAGCTATTCACCGTGTTGCCCGTCAACCCGAGATGCTCGACGTATTTGCGCCAGCTCTGGAGATTTGCTGCGATCATTGCCGGCACGAGATAAAGCCAGAGCAAGTACCTCCAGCCACCCCACAACGCGACCGCCGCGAGGACAGCGGTCCAGGCAACGAACGACAGAGCAAGTTCCATCCAAATTCGCCTTCTCACTTTTCGACTTCGAACCTGCGTATTTGGATGGATGAAGACGCGCAGAAAGATGAAGGGCGAGTAGAACAAACCCACAGTTAGTTCCAGAAAAGCGGCGAGCCGTCGCGCCCAACGCGGCGCCCGGGTCAGCACGAACGGCCAAAGTTCGGTGTCTTTTTCCGTGGCGAGATGCATGTGATGCATCTGGTGCACGACCCGGTAGAGACTGAACGGCAGAAAACTAAAAATCCCGATGAGAACGCCGTCGAATTCATTCAAGCGCCGGCTTTTTCGGAGCAGGCCATGGGACGCCTCATGAAATCCGATCAGCAATCCGTGCATGAGATGCGCGGCGACCAAGGCCAGCGGCAAAGCCAGCCACCACCAACCCGCCCAGACTGTCGCGCCGATCGCGATCTCGGTCAGGACAAGTAAGAAGACCAGGGTCTGAAACGTGTTGCTATTTACCGGGTGCTCTTCGCGCAACGCGGCAACACTTTCGACAGTTGGTGCGAGGTCTACCATTTCAGCTTGTCAGGGCGGCGGTTCGTCTTTCGGGCACGCGGCAAATGCTTTCCACCACTGTTCTGAATAATCGGCCGAGCTCCTCGATCTCAGCTTGCGAAAAAAGATTTTCCCGGAACAACCAGACGACTTCCAGCGCGTCGCCTTGTTCCGTGATCTCGCATGCCAGATCGAATCGTGGCGTTCCGGTCGAGCGCATCCGCAGTTTCAACGAGACCCCACGGATGTCGACATCCGGCACGGGGTGGTTTTGCAAAGCGAATCGCACTTGGAAAATCGGGTTGTGTCGGCGCGCCGGTTTTTCGTGAACCGCCCGGATCAGTTCGGCGAACGGCATCGCCTTCCCAAAGGAATCGACGGTGGATTCATGAACGCTGCGCAGGTGATCCGAAAATGGACGGTCGCGTTCGACCTGGTTGCGCAGGGGCACGACGCCGGAAAAATATCCCATCGTCTCGCGAATATCCGGCCGGGTCCGGTTTGCGACTGGCGTGCCGACCACGATATCTTCGGCGCCGGCCCAGCGTGAGAGGGTGACCTGAAACGCCGCAAGCAAAGTGCTGAACAAGGTAGCGCCGTTGCTCCGAGCCACATCCCGCACTGAAGCGGTCACATCGGCCGGTAAATGCGAAACCAATCGTCGCGGGCGAAACGCGACGTCGGGCTGCTCGGGGATACTCCATAACCGCTTGGTTCCGGCTAAGCGCGATTTCCAAAATTCGGCGCGGGATTCCAGCTCGGCCGGTTGCCAGATCGCTCTCTCGGCAGCGCCCCAGGCAAAATAAGAAGTGGTCACCGGGGGGAGCGGTTCGGCGCTGCCGATACGTTGTTGGAGATATGCTGCGCACAAGTCCTGGACGAACACGCCCAACGTCCAGCCATCCGCGATGGCGTGGTGAATCGCGAACACCATCAGTTGGTCGTCGGGGGCGCGGCGAAGAATTTCGACTCGATAAAGGGGGCCTCGAACCAGGTCGAAAGGTTCGGAGAATGTTTCGAGCGCGAGCTCTTCCAGCTGCTCGGTCGGCAGCCGCGAGGGAACATCGCGAAAACGGATCACGGGTTCCGCGCTCTTCCGAACCAACTGCACCGGCCCGTTTTTTCCTGGCAAGAAAGAAACCCGCAACACGTCCTGCCGATCGACGACGCGTTGGACGGCCGTGATGCAATCCTCGGACGAGATCGCGCCGCGAACATCGATGACGCAGCAAATATGATTGGAGACATCCGACGGCGGCGCGGGCGATGCCTCCCAGAGTTCGCGCTGGGAAAGAGTAATTGGGTGCAGCTGAGCTTCGCCGCTTTCAATCCATTCCTTCAGGCGAGCTCGTTTGGCGTCAGACATGCGGACTGGCCTCGACCAGAGGATTTTTCTCGTCACCGACGAGGCGGTCGATCTCTTCGCTCGAAAGCGCATCGAAATCGATCTCGGTCGCATCGGCGTTGGGCTCGACTGTGGTGGTTGGAGCTGCGGCGGGCGAAGCTGCGGCCGCTGGCGCGCTGCCTCCAAGGTGCGTGGCCATCAACGCTGCGATCTGCCCAATTGTCCGGGCGCGCATCAGACTCGTTGGCGGCAGAGCGACCCCGATTGCTGCTTCGAGCGAGTTCTCGATCTCGACGCCCATAAGTGAGTCGAGGCCCAAATCGGTCAGCGGCTGATCGTCACGAAGCCTGTCGGGTTTCACGCGCAGGACCGAGCCAACCACTTCGCGCACGGCCTGAGCGATGACGCGTTCCTTTTCTTCGGGCGGAGCCGACTCAATCTTGTTTCGCCAATCGCTCGTGATGCCGGCATTATCCTCGCCTTCGACCGCCGCAAAGATGCGCTCCAGCAGCGGATTCGCTTGCATGCTGCGGAAGAAAGTTCGCCATTTCGCCCAATCGACGCGGATGGCGGCGACCTGCGCACCAGGCGCGCGGAGCGATGATTCGAGGATCGAAATCACTTCCGCGGGTGACAATTCGGTCGTGCCCTGCTTCGCCAGAAACTCAGCGACGCGGGTGTTGCGCGCCACGTAGCCTTCACCGCCGAGGACACCCCAGTTGATGGTCAGCGCAGGCAGACCAAGCGTGCGCCGATGATGGGCGAGCGAATCTAGAAATGCATTTGCGGCCACGTAATTGCCTTGCGCCGGATTCCCGAAAACCGAGGAGATCGACGAGAACATGACGAAGCAGTCGAGCTGCATGTCGCGCGTCGCTTCATGAAGCAACCATGCGCCGACGGCTTTTGGGCCGATGACGGCGGCCATTCGATCGCGATTCAATTTCGAAAGAACAGCGTCATCGATGGCCATGGCCAGATGGAAAACGCCGCGGAGTGGCTGGCCAGTTTCGTTGATGACTGAAAAGAGTCGCGCCATGTCTGCGCTCGAGGCGGCGTCGGCCTTTACGATGTGAACCTGAGTCCCCGCTTCGCGCAGCTTTTGGACGAAGGCTTCGGCTTGCGGCGTGGAGGCGCCGCTGCGGCTGGAAAGAACCAAATGTCGCGCGCCGGATTGGACAAGCCAATCGGCCAGCACCTTGCCGAACCCGCCGAACGCGCCCGTGATCAGATAGCAACCATCCGATTTAACTTCGAACTGCGGGGCGATGGGTTCGCCGCGCCGCGGGACGAACGATTTCGGGAAAGAGACGATGACTTTTCCGATGTGTTTGCCCCCGGCCATGAGGCGGAAAGCCGAATCGACGTTGAAGGCCGGGAACGCGCGGAATGGAAGCGGACGCAGCGCGCTTTGCTCCACCAGCTCTGCAACCTCGGCAAACATGTCGCGGGTCAGGGATTCATCGCCGGAAAATACCGCATCCATCGCGACGACGTGGAACGATGCGTTGCAACGCAGCGGCCGAAGCGGAATCCGCGAGTTCTGATAAATGTCGCGCTTACCGATTTCGATGAAGCGGCCGAACTCGGCGAGGCAGGACAGGCCCATCGGAATTGCTTCGCCGGCGAGCGCGTTCAAGACGACGTCGACGCCACGGCGTTGAGTCAGTTCCATGACGGCTTCCACGAAATCGCCGCGACGCGAATCGATGACGTGTTTCACGCCGAGTGTGGCGAGGAGCGCGCGCTTGATCGGACTGCCCGCACTGGCGATTACTTCGGCGCCCAAACGATGGGCGATCTGGATCGCGGCCATGCCGACGCCACCCGCACCGGCATGAATGAGAACGCGTTCGCCCTTGCGCAGTCGTGCCACATTTTTCAGCGCATGCCATGAGGTCATGAACACGACTGGAATCGTGGCCGCTTCTTCGAAAGAGAGTGTGTCGGGGATTCGGCGAATGTCGCTCGCTCGCGCAATTGTCCGCGTGGCGATACCAAAGACCGCAAGTCCGAAAACGCGATCACCCGGTCTCACGTGCTTAACGTTCGAGCCGACCGCCGTCACGATCCCGCCGACTTCGTCGCCGAAGATTCGGGCATCGGGCGCTTCGCCGGGATAAAGCGCGAGTGCTTTGAGGACATCGCGGAAATTCAACGCGGCGGCTTTGACGTCGATGACCACTTGATCGGGGCCGCACTCTGGCAGCACGAACGGCGAGAATCGCAGAGTATCGAGGTGGCCGCGTTCGCGGGATTCCAGGCGCAATGGGACCGCCGGATCGAGCTCTTCTTGGATCGACGCACGTCCGCGGTCGATTCTTTGCACGTAGCGGGCCTGGCCGCGAAGAGCGACTTCACGCTCGGGCTCGGTGCGGAGCAATTCGCTCCAAAGCAGGTCGAGATCAGCCGCGCAAATCGCCGGCGGCAGATCGATCGCGCGACAGACGTGGTTCGGGTACTCGTTTAGAATAACGCGCTGCAAACCGAGAGCGGGTGCCTGGGCGACCGCGGTTGGCTGCGGATCGCGTCCGACGGGCTGCGCGCCGCGCGTGACTGAATCGATACGCAATTTCGCGCCGGGCAAAACAGTTTCGAGCGCCTGGGCAAGATGAAGCAAAGCGTCGGTGCCGAAGACCGCGTCGTTATCGAAGTCGAGGTCGAGGTTCCAAAGATAAACGATTCGTTCGAGACCCGCGTCGCCGGCATAGGCTTGAAAAAGCTGCTGCCAATCTTCCAGCGCTTGCGGGCGAACCGTGAAGGTATCCGTTTCTGGCGCACTGAAAGCAGTTCCGCGCCGAACAATCTTGCAGATGGCGCCGTTGGCGCGGAGCCGCGCAGCTAACGCTTCTCCCATTCCGCCGTCGTCCGCAAATACGAGCCAGGATTTTTCCGGCGGAAACTCGACGACAGACTCCAAGGCAGCCGGAGCATCCTCGCTCTTGCGCGCCAGAAGGACGATCTGGCCTTCGCCGTAGCGTCCCATCAAACCGGGCAGTGACGTCGTCTCGTCAAAGCCCGTTTCGCGCAGCAACTCTTCCCATTTCGATCGGCCGAGCAGCGGATGCACTCTGCGCAGATCGCGGTCAGTGAAACGCCACCATCCACTTGTTAGGCCAAAAACGGCTTCGGTCCAGAGTTGAGGCGACGCCAAATCCATGAACACGAGCGAGCCACCGGGAGCGAGGAGCTCGTGGAGATTCCGCAAAGCGGCACGGACATCGGCGACGGCATGGAGGACGTTCGTGCCAACGATGAGATCGAAGGATCCAGGCTCGAAATCCTGTTCGGCAAAAGGTTTTTCGAGATCGAAAATTTTCGTCTCAACTTCGGGGAAAGCGGCCAGCTTCTGCATCGCGCTGGAAAAGAAGGCGGCCGAGACATCGGTGAACACATAGGAATGGAGACCGCGCTCGAGAGCAGGCAGTAATTGGGAGGCGAGACCTCCCGTTCCCGCGCCGATTTCCAGGATGCGCAATCCGCGGCCCTCTGGCAGGACCTTCGCTGTTTCTGAAACGGCGGCGCTAATGGCGGCGAGCCAGTGACTCGTAAGCAGGCCGTCGCCGTAGAACTGTTCGAGAAGCTCCGCACCGGCGCCGGCAAATAGAACCTGAATCGCATCCTTTTCGCCGCGCAAAATTAGACCCAGCTCCGCACAGGTCGACGTGACGAGTAAAGCTTCCGGCAAATGACCGGGATTCTGGTCGATGAAGCCCCGTTTCGTTTCCGGTGCCGAATCGGCGTCTTTTCCAAATGCGTCCGTGGGGCAATAGCCGCCGTCGGATTTTTCGAGAAGACCGCGCCCTTGCAGCTTTAACATCAGCTGCTCGAACACCGGTCGCATTTGGGCGGCAATGCGAAGAGTGTCGGCCGTGAACTCCACTCCGATTTCCGCGCCCATTTCCCGGAGACCAGCGCAAAGCAAGGCCGCGGCCAAATCCTCTTGAGCGCCAATCGCGCCTTTAAGCCGATCGCCTCCACGAATCGACATCACATCGGCGAGCGCAGCCTGCGCCACTTCGCGCAGACGAGACAACGGCACCGGCTGCAACGTCGCGGGCTTGGAAACCGCCGGCGTTCTTTCCCAATCTATATGATAGAGAACGTCGCGAGTTCCGCCCTGACTGTCGCGGCGGATGCCGGCGACGCTGATAGCCCGGAAGCCGTCGATCAGAACGCAAGGGTTGCCCTCTTCGTCGTAAACGCTAATGCGTCCATCCACGAATTCGGTATTGCATTCGACCACACTGGCGCGAACCCGGGCTGAGGCTCCAGGAGAACGAAGAAAAAGGATCCGGCCGAAACGAACCGGCAACTTAAGTTGCGAACCACGCGCTTCGACTGCGGCACGGCCCCCTGAGAAGATGTGCAACGCGCCGTCGAGCAGGACCGGATGCAACGGGTACTCACTCGCCCTTTTTGCAGCCGTTTCAGAAAGCGCTACTCGCCCTGCGGAAATACCCTGGCCGACCGAAAGCTCGCGGACCGAACGAAATTCTTCGCCGTAACGCAAACCGAGATCGCTCATGTAGCGGTAAAACGCGTCGACGCCGAACGGCTTTAGGTTTTCCAGCTCCTCAGGATTTTCCGTCTCAAAATTTGCAGTCGCGAATGGTGATTCCGTCCGCTCTCCGCGGATTGAGCCAACGACGTGGAGCGACCACGACGCACCCTGATCGAATCGGCTTTGAATCGTGAAAGTCCGGTCGGCTTGCTCGTATGAAATTTCGAGCTGAACACCGCCGGCTGCGTCGGCCAGAATGAGCGGTTTGCGGATCTCAAAATCTTCGATCACGAAAGGCCGGCCTTCGAACAACTGCACGCCCGCTTCCAACGCCAGCTCGACAAACGCCGCCGCGGGGAAAACGACATGATTCTCGACCTTGTGATCCTTGAGGAACGCCATGTGCCGGCTATCGAGCCGGGCTGACCAAGTCGGCGTGGCGCACGACATTCGTGTGTCGAGCAATCCGCGGCCACCCGATCCGAGACGACTTTCGCGCCAGAGCGGAGCCTCGTTCCACCAGCGGCTGCGATCCCACGCATAAGCCGGGAGCGGAAGCAGACGACGCGACGGCGTCATCGCTTTGAAATCGAGCGCGACCCCGGAGCGATGAAGGTCCATCGCAGCTTCGAGGAGGGAATCGTGTTCGCGTTCCTTGCGAACAGACGAAATCACAATCGGTTTGGATCCGTTGTTACCCGCTAAACATTCCTGAATGGAATGAGCGAGCGCCGGATGCGCGCCGAGCTCCAACCAGATGTCCACGCCGAACTCGGCGACCGCGTTGATGGCTGGCGCAAATTGTACCGGCTGCCTGATTCCGCGAGCCCAATGGGTCGCATCGCCCGCGTCGCCGTTGAGACGATTGCCTGTGATCGTGCTGAAGAGCGGAACGTTTTCCGGCTGCGGCGCCAGATCGGTGAGCGCATTTTCGAGTGCATCCGCGGCGGGCTGCATCATCGCGTGATGGAACGGATGATCGACGCGCACCAGACGCGCGAACACGCCTTGCGTTTCCAGCTCAGCAAACATCGCTTCGATTGAGTGAGTCGGACCCGCGAGCGTGAGTGAACGAGGACTGTTGAACGCCGCAATCGAAACCGTCCGATCGTGCTTGTCGATCAGGACGCGCGCTTGTTCTTCATCGAGGCCGACTGCGAGCATTTTGCCTTCGCCGCGCGCACAACCTTCCATGAACCGCGCGCGGAGAGCGGTGATTCGCGCTCCTTCCTCGAGCGAAAACAGACCGGCGACACAGGCGGCGGCAATCTCACTGACGCTGTGACCCACGACTGCGGCCGGATGTACGCCCCACGATTTCCAAAGCTCTGCTAACCCGACCTGCATCGCGAAAATGGCTGGCTGCGCAATTTCGGTTCGATGCAATTGCGACGTCTCCTCGGAGCGACCGAGTTCTTCCAAGAGCGAAAAGGTTGCGATGCCTTTCAGAGCCGCGTCGCAGCGCTCGATCACATCGCGGAAGACTGGCTCATGCTGCATGAGCTCGCGGCCCATCGCCCACCATTGCGGGCCTTGTCCGCTCATGACGAAGGCAACGCGTGGCGCAGCTTCGGGTCGCGGAGTGAACGACGTGCGAACCTTGACGCTGTCTTCCTTGATCGCGAACGCGTCGAGTTCCTGGATCAGCTCCGGGATCGAGCGGGCGACGAGAGTGAGTCGATGCGGATGGTGATTGCGTCGGTCGCCGAGGCTGTAGGTTAGATCCGGCAACATCGGTGAATCGCCGTTGAGATTGACGCGGTCGGTCAACCATGAAGCCAGCTTCATGGCGTAGCCCCGAAGCGCATCTTCGGAGCGAGCGGACAGCATCACCGGCCAGCCGCGATCGAACCAGACCTCAGGGTGGTCCGCATGCGAGAGCGACGAAGGCGGCTCCGCGAGAATGACGTGCGCGTTTGCGCCGCCAAATCCGAAGGAGTTTACACCCGCTAAGCGTTCCCCATCTGTTTCCGGGAACGGCTCGACCTCGGTCGGCACTCGCAGTTTTAATTTGTCAAAATCGATGTGCGGATTCGGTGAAGTGAAATGCAGGCTGCCGGGAATTTCCCGGTGCTGAAGAACAAGCATCGCTTTCACGAGTCCCGCGACGCCGGCGGCAGTTTCGAGATGTCCGAGGTTCGTCTTTACCGAACCGATTGGTAGCGGGGTCGTGCGATCCTGACAGAGAGCTTCGGCGAGGGCGTGCGCTTCGATCGGATCGCCCACGGCGGTCCCGGTGCCATGCGCCTCGACAAATCCGATTCGCTCCGGCGAAACACCGGCGTCTTTGCACGCGTCCTGGACCAGACGGCTCTGCGCTTCCGCGCTCGGCAACGAGATTCCGTTTGTGTGGCCGTCCTGATTCAGCGCCGTGCCGACGATCACGCCCTGGATCGGATCCCCGTCGGCGATGGCTTGGGAAAGACGTTTCAGCAGCACCATCCCTGCGCCTTCACCCCGGACGAAACCGCTCGCGCTCGCATCGAACGCGGCGCAGCGCCCCTCGGGTGAAAGCATTCCAGCTTGCGAAAAGCCAATGAACCCGCCCGGCGTAATCATCACGGTCACGCCGCCGGCGAGCGCGGTGTCGCCGCGTCCAGCCCAGATGTGTTCGCACGCAGTGTGGACAGCCGTGAGAGCAGACGAACACGCCGTATCCATCGCCACGCTCGGGCCGCGGAGATTCAGGCAATAGGAAATTCGATTCGCGGCGATCGAATGAGCGCTGCCCGTTGCAGTGTGGGGCGCGATCCCGAAGTGATCGAACGCGGTACTCTGCATGCCCTGATAATCATTGTGCGAAATGCCGACAAAAACGCCGATGTCGCTGCCCTTCTCGAAATCGAGGACGACGCCGGCATTTTCAATCGCCTCCCACGCTGTCTCGAGGAGCAAGCGATGCTGCGGATCCACGTAAGGCGCTTCGCGGGGAGAGATCCCGAAAAATTGCGGATCGAACTTGTCGATTTGATCCAGGAAACCGGCGCGCTTTGCGAAAGTTTTTCCAGCGATCCCTGGCTCGGGATCGTAGTAGCGTTCCACATTCCATCGATCTGCCGGGACCTCGCTGACGGCATCTTTGCGTTCGAGGAGCAATTTCCAGAAAGACTCCGCGTCGTTCACCCCGCCGGGGAAGCGGCATCCAATTCCTATGATGGCGATACGGTCTTTTTGCATATGAAGGCCTCGCGGGAGGCCAATGATAAGGACAACCTATATTTATGGCAACCGATGTCGCCGCTGAATCAGGCGGACGCTTTGGCGGTGGCTTCTACAGAATATTCGTTTTTGAAGTAACATTGAGACGGCGGAATAGCTGCGATTATTCGGCACTCTGTTTTTTTTGGGCAATGCGACCGCCGATGCGAAATGTGAAATAAAGGAGAAACGAACCGGCGGCGAGTTTCGAATTAGAGGGACAATCTATGTGCGGCATCGCAGGCATGATCGATTTGGTGGGACAACGTCCAGTTCCCGAGGGGAGCGTGCAACGGATGTCCCGCGCGTTGTTGCACCGCGGTCCGGACGAGGAAGGCTTTCTAATCCGGCCGGGCCTCGGTCTCGCTTCGCGCCGGCTGAGCATTGTCGGTTTGGCCGATGGCCAGCAGCCAATCTTTAACGAAGACCGCAACGTCGTCGTGGTTTTTAACGGCGAGCTTTTTGATTACGTCGAGCGGCGCGATGAATTGCGGGCGCGGGGACATCGGTTCGTTACCCACTGCGATACGGAGATCATTCCTCATCTCTGGGAAGATCACGGCGACAGAATGTGGGAAAGCTTGCGAGGGCAATTCGCGATCGCGTTGTGGGACGATCGTCGCCGGCAACTTCAACTTGGACGCGATCGGTTCGGGATCGCACCCCTTTTCTGGACGCGGCAAAACGATTGGCTGCTCTTCGCTTCCGAAATCAAGGGACTGCTCGCTTCAGGGATGGTTCCGGTCCGGCCCGATCGACGCGGGATCGATCACGTCTTTACTTTTTCGGCGGTGCCGGGTCCGCGAACTTGTTTCGAAGGCATCCAGCTTCTGACGTCCGGTCATTGTCTGAAGATTTCTCCCTCCTACGGAAACGGATCGGGTCCGTTGGTCGAAGAGCGCGCTTTTTGGGAAATGGATTTTCCCGATCAAGGCTCGGAGGAACGCGGCGATGATCCGAAGCGGCTCGTTGACGAATTCGAGAGGATTTTGTTGCAGGCGGTCGAGGAACGGCTGCGGGCGGATGTTCCAGTGGGCGCTTATCTTTCCGGCGGCGTCGACTCGAGCATGATCGTGGCGCTGGCCTGTCACTTGAAAGGGCCGGCGATCAATACCTACACCGTTCGTGTTCACGAACCGGAGCTGGATGAACTCGATGCAGCGAGTTTGTCGGCGCGCCACATCGGAGCGAAGCCGCCGATTGTTCAGGATTTCCGTGATGAAGACGCCCTTGCGACCTATCCAAAACTTCTTATCGCCGCGGAAGCGCCCGTGATCGACACCGCTTGCGCGGCGTTGCTTCAACTCTCAGGAAAGGTCCATAGCTGCGGGCAAAAAGTCGTGCTCACCGGCGAGGGCGCGGACGAATGGCTGGTTGGCTATCCCTGGTATAAAGCGGCGAAACTGCTCGGCTTTCTCGACTTCATTCCCGGCGTTGGCCTCAGCAACGTCGCGCGCAACGCCTATCTCCGAATGAATAACGTCCCCCATTTTCCAAATTCATGGCGGCAGGAAGTTGAGAACGCTGTAGCCGGTCCGAATGCCTGGATCGACGCCTACGGCATGCTCGCGATTTCGAAGCTGCGTTTCTACAGCGAGGAAATGCGCGAAGCGCTCGCGGGAACGAACCCTTGGACCGAACTGAATTTTCCGGTTGAACGCGCGAAACGCTGGGCGCCGCTTCATCGCGGAGTTTGGATTGCGGCGCGCGTTCTTCTCGCCGGCCACCTGCTCCAGGCGAAAGGGGATCGAGTTGCGATGCATTCTTCAGTCGAAGTGCGCTATCCATTTCTCGACGAAGACGTTTTCGATTTTCTCGCGAAGCTCCATCCGCGCTGGCGACTGCGCGGATTTAAAGACAAACATTTGCTCCGTCTGTTGGCGGAACGATGGGTGCCAAAATCTGTGGCGCGCCGCCACAAAGTTATCTTCCGCGCGCCGCTGGATAGTTTTCACATGGAGCCCGAGCCGCCGTTCGTCGGGCAACTGCTGAGCGAGGAATCGCTCCGCAAAACCGGTTACTTCGACGCAGCCGCCGTCGCCCGATGGCGAACCGATTTTCGCAAAATGCGCGCCGGTTCGCTGCCGCGGCTCTCGGTCGAAATGGGTTTGATGGCAGTCGCTGCCACGCAGCTCTGGCATCACCTCTTCATGGGCGGGGGCCTCGCGGATTTGCCCGACTGGACCGGGATTCCTACACCCGCAGCGGTTGAAGCCGGCGCAAGCCCGACCGCGATTCCGCTTACCTAACCTTAATGAATTTTCGCGAGCGCCTCGCGCCCGCGTGCTTTTGTGTCCGGATCGTCTTTTTCGGCGTCGCGCATCGCGAGACCCTTGTTGATGAAGTCGCGTGCTTCCTGGGTCTTTCCCATCTGCGCGTAAATCCGTCCGAGCTCGATGTAGTGCATGAGTCGATTGGGATTGAGTGCGATCGCTTTCTTCATGTCCTTTTCCGCTTCCTCAATCGATCCCGTTGGCAGCTGGCCGTAAATTAAACTGGCCAACAACCGTTTGCCTGAGCTGATTTCGGCCAGGACTCGGTTCCAACGGCCAAGGATATGCCAGGCGTTGTCGTTCCGGGGATCGATCGCCAGCGCCTTGTCCACCGACTCCTTGATTCGCGGAGAAGCGGAAACCTGTTCCTTCGTGGGCATGTAAGGCAGCATTTTTCCAAGCGTGATTGCGGGTGCGAGCTGCGCCTCGCAGTCTTTCGGTCCACAGGCTGCCGCGCGCATGGAATAGTCCAGCGCGATATGGCCGAGCCGCAATTTTTCCTTGGTATCCGACGCATCCGTCATCAGGTAACGATACTGCCGGGCGATCCGAACCAGCAGGTCCGGATTGTTCGGCTCCGTTTTTTCCGCCGACAAAAAGAGCGGCAAGGCGTCGTTGGCTTGAAATTTTTTTTCGAAAACCTTGGCTTTGTCAATGAGATCGTCGGCTGAGTCCGCGGCGAAACCGATCGAGACCAAAAGCAACGTGAAGACGACGGTGATAAAACGGTGGAGTAAAAATCTCATGAGAGTGTGCAAGCAACACGGCCCGCTCTTTAGAATCGTTCGTGTCCGAACTATCGGTCGGTGTTCCGACGCATTTCGCCAGCGAGCGCTCTTATTCAGACGGAAGAAGGCCGTGGAATGTTCAAACTCTTGCGGGCACCGCGCAAAACGCCGGCAATCCCTGCTTACTGTTTTTTCACCGCTTCCTCCACGATCCTGCCCGCATTCAACAGCTGCGCTTCGGCCAGCCGCGGACCGACCAGTTGCAAACTTGTGACCGGGACACGGAATCGGTGGGAGGCCGGAATCGGCATGGCCAGCGCCGGGTTGCCGGCGAAATTCACCGGGACGGTGTTTTGGATCTGAAGGACATGCCCGTCGATAATGCCCAGGTTCAGGTTGAGCAGGGGGAGTATGGGCGGTGCTTTTTGAAGAGTAGGGAGGGCGATGACATCGACCTTCTCGAAAACGCTATTGAGGGTTTGCTGCCACGCTCGCTGTCTTTTCACCGCACCGTTGTACGTAGTCGTGTAAGTGGCCTGCCCCAGGGTAATGATCGTCTTCGTTCGAGCCGATACTCCGGGCGCCAATTGAAATCCCTTGTTACTCAGCCACGCACCCCCCGCTGCAACGGTGTTTCCGTCGGCCTTCGCCGCATCCCACTTTTCGCGAAACTGATCGTCCAATTGCACAATTTGGAATCCGGCCTTGGCGAGCGCCTCATCAATCGCCTTTTCGCTCTCGGGATCCGTGCCCTGCAGCTTCAGGCGTCCGACCCGAATGCTCTGGCCGGAGGGCTTGGCGGCTTTGGCAGCGGCATATCGAGCGGCAAAGCCGGATTGCAGGAGATCCATTCCCTGCACGGTGTGCTCGATATCCTTTCCCATTGGGCCGACGGTATCGAGGTGTTGGGGCTCGACGGGGTAGATGCCTTTGATCGAAATCAAGCCGAACGTCGTTTTCAGGCCGACGATTCCGCAACAAGCAGCCGGCACTCGGATGGATCCTGCGGTATCGGTCCCGAAGGCTACGTCTGCCTCATTGTTGGCCACTGCAACCGCGCTTCCCGACGAAGATCCCCCAGGAATAAGAATCCGCCTCAGCGGATTCCTGGCCGTCCCGAAATATTCGTTCAAGCCGGCGGGCGCCACTGCGAATTCGCTCATGTTCGTTTTGCCAACAATCTCGACGTTACGTGCGCGTGCGATGGCGAGACAGGCGGCATCCGCTTGGGCGGGCTTGTGGGTTAACAGGAAAAAATTCGAACCGGCCGTCGTGACGACTCCCTTCATGTCGATGTTGTCCTTGATCGCCAACCGCAGGCGTTCGCTTTTTTCCTCTGCGCCCCAGTGCTTAATAAATGCCCGGTCGCCCGGCAGGTGCTTGGTAAACAGCGGCACCGCCGAGCATCCGCTGAGGCCACTCACGACGAAAACGGCGACTAAAATTTTGAATGATCCCGACATGATGCGCGCAGTAAACAACAGAGCGTCCAGCGCGCCACAAAAGAATCGGCGCGGTAGCTAAGAGCGGCCGCAAGCTGCGGCGTTATTAGTGATACGCGCTGGCGACTTTGCCGGGGTTATACGGCACCTGGCCCACGGCGGGAGCATAAACGAAAACGGTTCTGTCCTTTTTTTCATCAACCGGCTCGAGAAGCATGCCTTTGTAGCGCGGGCTCGTGCTGTATTCGATGAGCACGCGCGCGGTCCCATTGAATCCCCACATTTTGAGACCAGTCCCTAAAAACCCACCCTTGGGGAAATTC
>DATBCW010000079.1:0-41076 GCA_036270255.1 Chthoniobacterales bacterium | reverse complement strand
GTTTCGGCAGGCTTCTTCTGTAGCCGCTTCGCTGTGCGAAGCGTGAGAGCGATCGTGGCGCCAAAGCCGGCGTCGCCCACAGGGCGACGACTACAGAAGAGATTGTTCATGCCGCTTTCTCCCGCTGGTTCTCCCCCGCATGTTTGGCCGTGAGCGTCACAAAAACATCTTCGAGCGACGGCCCGATCTCGTGGATCTCCGGACTGTCGATCCCGACGCTACGCAGCTTATCGTCGATCTCCTGGCGACGGACGCTTTCGTCCACGAGCAGATGCATCGATTGGCCGAAGACCGTTGCGTTCAACACGCCCTTCACTTCGCGCATCGCGCGCAACGCAACGGTGACGTGATCGCAGGTGACATCGAGCCGGCGGGTTCCGGGCGGGCTGACTTCCGGCATTCGCTTCAAGTCGTCGGGCTCGCCGCAGACGATAAGTTTCGCCATGTAGATGTAACCGACGTGTGAGCAGCGTTCTGCTTCGTCCATGTAATGGGTCGTCACGAAAAGCGTCATGCCTTGGCCAGCGAACTCGAAGAGCAGGTCCCACAGTTCACGCCGGGCGACCGGATCGATGCCGGCAGTCGGTTCGTCGAGAAAGAGGACCGTTGGCTTGTGCATGAGCGCGCACGCCATGGCCAAACGTTGCCGCCAGCCACCGGAAAGAAGCGCGGCGCGGCGATCGAGGTAGGGTTCGAGGTGCGTGATCGCGATGAGATCGTCACGGCGCTTTTTTAATTCGCGGTCGCGAAGGCTGTAGAGCTTGCCGGAGAAAACGAGGTTCTCGTTCACCGTCAGCTCATCGTAGAGGGAAAATTTTTGCGACATGTAGCCGATCATTTCCTTGGTCGCTTCGCCTTCGCGCGAAATATCGTGACCGGCGATACGAGCGGTGCCTTCGGTCGGTTCCAGAATGCCGCAGAGCATCCGGATCACCGTCGACTTGCCGGAGCCGTTCGGACCGAGGAACCCGAAGATCGAACCCTTGGCGACGGAGAAACTCACATGATCGACCGCGGTGAAATTGCCGAAGCGCTTGGTGAGCCCTTCGCACTCGATCATCGCGTCGCTCATAAGGCAGAACGAATTAGGAAAGCAGGAAAACAGGAAGGGGAAGGTTGGAATCGCTGATCTCTTTGTCCTTGTTTCCTGCTTTCCTGATTCATTCCTTTTTTGTCTTCGGATTCATTTCACGTTCGGGAAAAAAATGTCGGCGGACATGCCGGCGCGAAGCGCATCCTCCTTATTCTCGAGGCGAATCTTCACACCGAACACTTGTTTGATGCGGTCTTCCACGGTCTGAACGTTCCGCGGTGTGAACTCAGCTTTGCGATTGATCTGCTCGACCACGCCGGCAAAATCGCGGCCCGGAAAGGAATCGACACGGACCCGTACCGTATCGTTCAGCTTGATCAAGCCAAGCCACGGCTCGGGCACATAAACGCGCACCCATAATCGTTGCGGCAAAATCAAGGTGGCCACTTCCCGATTCGCTGGGAGAACATCGCCCACCTTTACGCTCAGCACTTCCAGAATCGAATCTGTCGGCGCGACGATCTTCATTTCCTGAATCTGCGCGTCCATGTCGGCGAGCTGGGCGAGCGCTTGCTCAACCCGAGCCCGAGCAGCGGCGATATTTTTCTCCTGCGCTTTCGCGGCGCTCGTGGCGCGTTCCGCTTCGCTAGGAGAGACGGTGTTTCGTTTCAATAGGTCCTGTTGTCGTTGCGCATCGGCCTTCAGGAATTCCAACTGCGCGCTTTGCGCCTCGACGTCGTGTTGCGCCGTGTTGATCTGGGCGGCCGCGAGATCACGCCGGGCTTTCATTTCGGAAGCTTCGAGCTGGACGATAGGATCGCCCGGCTTCAACAAATCGCCTTCCCACGCGAAAATTTTTTCCACCCGGCCGGCGGAACGGGAAGCGACGTGAACTTCATCGACCTCGATCGTGCCGGAAACCGCGTTACTCTGGCGCCGGCAACCAGCCATCAGAGCGACCGCGCAGACTGCAATGACGAAGGAGAAACGCATCGGAA
This sequence comes from Chthoniobacterales bacterium, assembly GCA_036270255.1. Lineage (GTDB taxonomy): Bacteria > Verrucomicrobiota > Verrucomicrobiia > Chthoniobacterales > UBA10450 > AV80. The sequence goes on along the minus strand of DATBCW010000079.1, from coordinate 39,045 downwards.
CTTGCGCGACATTATGTGCTGGAAACACTAGGAAAGGAAATGGCTGGTTACTCGAAAACGCCGCTGGCCCAAAAGCTTGGGATCAAATCCGGGACGAAAGTCGTCGCACTCGAGCCGCCCCAGGGCTATCGCAAGCTTCTCGCGCCGCTCCCGGACGACGTTTCGTTCACCGATAAGGCACTCTCAGGCGCGAGCTTCGTTCATCTTTTCGTGACTGAGCGCCGTGCTTTGGAAAAAGAATTGAAGCGTTTGCGCACGCTGCTCGACGATGCCGGCGTTCTCTGGATTTCCTGGCCGAAAAAGGCCTCCGGCGTCGCGACCGACATTACTGAAGACGTTATTCGCGACGTGTGCCTGCCGCTAGGATTCGTAGACGTAAAGGTGTGCGCCGTGGATGAAACGTGGTCCGGATTAAAGTTGATGATTCGCCGCGAGAACCGGCGCTCGTAATCACGCTCGTCCCGGCTACGCTAAAGCCGCTACCGTGTAGACGCACATTGGCTTATCCACCCCACGCACGGTTTGCGGTCCGAGTTCCTCGAGATCGGTTTTTTCACCGAGGTGCAGAGCGGTCCCTTCCGTCAGAAGCAACGGCCGCTGCACGATCTTGGTGAGGCCTTCGATCCGCGAGGCAATATTCACGGCGCTGCCGATTGCGGTGAACTCCAGCCGCTCAGGGGACCCAATGCTCCCCACGACCGCTGCACCCGTGTGAATTCCGATCCCAATCTCGATGCGATCGCCTCCCACGCGCACTCGGCTGCTGTTGAGTTCGTCGAGCGCGGAAAGCAAGTCGCGGCCGGTCGCGAGCGCTTCGTCCGCGTGGTTCGCCGCGCCGGCGCCAATTCCAAAAAGGGCCATGAACCCGTCTCCGAGAAATTTATTGATGATTCCGGAATGACGCGTCTCGACCACGTTCACCATCACGCGAAGAAATTCATTGAGAAGCCGGACCGTCTCGGCCGCGGGCAAAGTCGCCGTCCGCTGAGTGAAGGAGCGGATATCGACAAACATGATCGTGATGATTTGCTCGACGCCGCCCAGCCCCGGATCGCGTGCTAGAATTTGTTCGGCCGTCTTGCGGCCGACGTGGAGACCGAAGGTTTGCCGCAATCGCTCCTTCTCGCGCAATTCATGCAGCATGTGATTGAACTCCGCGATGAGCAGGCCGAATTCGTCGGCCCGGGGCAAATGGATGTTGTCGTCGAGCCGTCCTTCGGCAACGCCTTGCGCGGCGGTCCGAAGTCGATGGATCGGCTCGGAAACGAGCCGCCCGATCAAGAGCGCGGTCGAAAGCCCGAAGGCTACGCCGACAGTCCCGACAAACACGGCGAACCACGCTGGATCAGTACCGGGCGCAGGTGGCGCGAAACTCAAGAGAAGAAGCGAACCGATCGGACAAATGCCGGCCGAAATTGCCCAGAGCAATCCGCGACCGCGAAGAGAAAGAGCCCGCGCTCCCGGCGTAAGGTCAGCGCGCGCCGAACGAAAGAGCGCCGGGAACATTCCCCAATGACTTGTCACCTCGACGAGAAAAAAACTGTGGGTGACCGCTATGAACCCGGAAACGAGAAACGAAATCGGTAAATGCCAAAGCAACCGCCGATCGAACGGCCCTGGAGTCGCGCCCAGCGAAATCAGGAAAACCGGAACGCACAAAAACCACGCGACGCCTGACACCGCCGTGATCGACCAGGGAAGATTGATGGCGCGTTTGCGCGCCAACGTGAGCAGTTCGGGTTTCGGTTCCGCACCCGAATGGAGCATCCGCAAGACCGGCCCGATGGAAAGCACCTGGCGCAGCCAAACGAACATGGCAACGGGATAAATCAACGCGTTGTAAAAAATGCAGGTCTGAAGAAATCGCGTTTTGAGCGCCACGGTCCCGAGAAGCGGCGCGACGACGGAGATGTTGTACCAAATGTTGAAGGCGCTCCCGAGAAGTTGAGGCACCACGGGGGCGAGGGCCGTCACAATCAGCGCCACCCGGGGCGACGGGCCTCTTACCGGAGAGTCCATGGCCTGAAATAATCGAGCAGGATCAGCTTTGCCGGCGTTGCGGCGGCAGCCCGGCGCACCGCCGGAAAATCGGTCAGCGGCAGGAAAACAAAACCGTTTCGAAGCGGTCGAAAAAAATCGTCCTGATGACTGGGTAAAACATAGCGAGGTCGCAATTGCGCGATGGTGGACGAGAAGGCGCCGATCGCATCGGGGGTGGCGACGCCCACGATAGCCAGATCAACCGGTGCAGAATGAAGGGACAGCGCTTTGTCGCCCCGCCCGCCAGAATTGATGAAGATGCGTTTGCCCCCCATCTCGATGAGGAAGGCAAGAGGCTCGCCGGTGACCCAATCCCCAATTTTTCGCGGCGGCAAATGTCTGACCGGACCATTGAATGGGGTCACGCCGAAAATGCGGTCATGGGTCGCGGGGAGAACGTGGATGACAGCATTCCTGGCCGACACGGTCTCGCCAATCCGAACAGAGCGCGTTTGCATCCGAGGGACCCCCGCCGCTTCAGCCATTCCGACGCTCGCAGCCGAAGCGATCAATTTCGCTCCGGTCGCTCGTACAATCGGCGGAACATCAAAAAGATGATCGATGTGTCCATGCGTCACCAGGACTGCATCGATCTTCGGATGCTCATGCGTCCATTGGGCGACCAGATCGGTTTCAGCAATTGGTGTCAGTTCCAAGGCGGTCCGAAACAGACTTTGGCGTGAGAAATACGGATCGATCAGCACGGTGGCGTCGCGCGATTCGAACAGGTAAGCATTCGTACCGAGATAAGTGATTCGGACCCCCTCCCGGGGCACGGAGACTACCGGAACCGGGTCGGCTTTGATCAGCTCGGGATACTTCTCGAGGCCGGCAAGCGCCTGCATGACCGAGACCAGCAGGCAAACTAGAATTCGGATCTTCAACCACCGGTAATAATCATTTGTGCCGGCCGAATCCGGAAGCAGAAATTCTGCAGGCCGGCTCAGTGTCAGGTAGTTGGACAATCCGGATTGAAGCACGAACACTTAAGCGGTGAGAACGCGCCTTTTCGATCATATCGATCTTCGGGTAAAGAATCGCGAAAACGCTCAGCGCTTCTATTCTCAGATTTTGCCGGCGATTGGATTTAGCGTGGACAAGAGCGGCGAGAAATGGGGCCTGTTCGAAGCGCAGGGCAGTGTCACCGTCGATTTCTTTGGCTTCACTGAGGAGGCTGATCATCAGCCGAACGGCAACCGAATTTCGTTCTGGGCCGAAAGCCGGGAAGCCGTCGACAGAGTTGCTGGCGTGCTGCGTGCGGCCGGCGCGAAAAACATCGAAGGACCGGAGCTGTGCGTCGAATACAGCCCCGGCTATTATGCGGTTTTCTTTGAGGATCCCGACGGAAACAAACTCGAGGTCTGTCACCGCGAGAGCGCGACGATCGCCGAGTAGGCTCCCGATCCTACCGCGGGTTGATCGCGAACGCGCGAAGAGCGCGCGTTGTTTTCTCCATCGGAAGGCCCACAACATTCGTATAGGAACCTTCGATCTTTTCGATGATGTCTTGTCCATCGCCCTGGGCGGCGTAAGCGCCCGCTTTATCGAGTGGATCAATTTTTGCGAGATAATTCCGGATCGCGCGGTCGTCGAGAGGACGAAAATGAACCCGCGACATCTCGTGAAAGCTTCGTGATTTGCGGCGCGCAAGATCGACGATTCGCACGGCTGTCCAGACTTCATGGACGCGCCCGCTCAACCATCGCAATATTTCCACGGCATCCTCAAAGTCACAGGGTTTGCCGAGAACCTTCCCGTCGATCGCGACCAGCGTATCCGCGGCGAGGACGACCCCGTCCGACACCATTACCGAAGCAGCGGCGGCCTTGCGCGCCGCGTTCCAGATTGTTAACTCCCGGGCCGAAAGCCACTCGTGCGAAAGTTCTTCGACCGGCGCGGAGAGGACTTCGAATTCATAGCCGGCTTCGCTCAGCAGTTGTCGCCGGCGGGGCGATCCCGAAGCGAGAACGAAACGCGGCCCCACGGCTCGGAACGTTATGGCTTTGGCGGCTTAGGCGGCCCCGGCGGCGCCGTTTTTTCAGCCGACATTTCTACGTTCGGGATTTTCACTTCCTGGAAATCTTTCGGCGGCAAAAACTCCGCGTCGCTCAGCGGGTCCGTCTTCACTGCGACGACAGAACTAATAATGTTATCGCCGCCCACAGTCACTTCGGTCCGAATCGGAAAACCCGGCAGGTCGCGATAGTTAACCATCCCCTTGGCCAGATCGTTCCAGACCGCCGGAATAACGCTTTGCAGCTGCTTCATGATCTCCACCGAATTCGGAAAACTTGGCGCGATCCAGTAGCGCGCCTTGAACATTTTCGAGTCGGCGACGTATTCGTCTGCTTCGTAGCCATTGACCGTCATTTTTTTACCAGTCGCGACGAGCTTTGGCTTCTCGTTGGTTGTGCCGCCGTATTTGGCGGCCATCTCCGCGATCGCTTTGGCTTTGTCACCCGAGATTCGAACGATCCGCTTCTGCGCATTCATGAGGGTGATCGTGTCGCCCGTTTTGCCGTCGACGATCATTGTGATTTGCGGCGCTGCTTCCAGCCGGATCTTGTCGCCTTTGACCTTCAGAGTGATTTCGTTGGTCTTGCGTTTCCCTTCGGTTTCTTTTCCCTCCACCTTTTGGATGATGGTGAAATCGGCTAGCGCGCTCAGAGAAAACGCGACGACCAGGGTGAGCGAAAGAGCGAGAACTTTCATGCAGGACTTACGGCCCGGAAGAACGACAGCGCAAACCGCCAGGAACGCGGGGAAAAGCGGGTGAAGGGAATCGAACCCTCGTCAGTAGCTTGGAAGGCTACAGCTTTACCATTAAGCTACACCCGCGGCGGCTATGCGGGGTCTAAACTGGCGCGGCTCGCCGCGGCTGCCAAGCGGTTTCTGGAACTTAGTCGCGCTCGCGCTTGCGATGCCAGTGCGCCCGCATTCCACGAGCGGCAACCAGGACAAAAAGCGCTGCGCCACACATCCAGGTGGAAGCTTCCGGAACCGGAGCGGCCACAAGCGTTTCCGCATCGGGCGCGGCGAAGCCAGCAGGGGCATTCTGTGCGCTGATCCCAAAACTCGTGTTACTAATCGCAAGGTAGGTGTTGGCGCCCGAGAAATTGCCGAAGTCGGGGAAGCCTCGCAGTTCGCGGCTCGCGTCGGCCAACAGGGTTGGTTGGGATCTTGTCGCGGATCCGTCGGATTCCACGGTCTCGGCGCGACGAACTTTTGTTTCGGCCGCGGTTAAGGCGCGGGCGATCGCGGCGCCACGCTGAGCGGGATTTTCACGGAGCAAATCGAACGGAACAGCTCGAGCCTCATAAACCTGCGCGTTGTTTGCACGCGGCGCGGAACGCTCCGCTTTAATGAAACTGAACGTCGTGTAAGTGAGAAGAACCGACCCCCCCACTCCCAGGAGCGTGAACCCAAGGATCGCTGGCAAGGGAAGCCATGGAAGGGTCGAGCCGCCGGAGAGAGAATGTTCGGGAGCGACGCGCATATCGTGCGTGAGAAAAAGCACGAATTGTTCCGCCCATTATGGAGTTTAGATAAAAACTAATAGACGTCCCGAGCTCCTACTGATCGGGAGCGATTACGTCGCGATGTCGCCAAGCGTACCGGAGCCCGGAGTAAAGCGTTAACGCAACCGTGATCCAAACCAGGACCGGCCCGACTTCGTACCAAGCTCGATACCACCAGCCGCTTTTTCCGTTGCCATAATGAAGTTCCGTCGCCGCGAGCAAGCCGAGAAAGAAAATCACGGTGATGATCTGCCACGAAGTCTTGTGCTTGCCGAGTCGCTCCGCCGGTAGCACTTGGCCACGCGCGCTCGCCATCAAGCGCAGTCCGGTAATGAGAAACTCGCGCGCCACCACGGTCGTCGCCGCCCAGGCCGGAATCGCGCCCATCGGCACCAGCGAGATGAACGCGGCCGCCATCATGATCTTGTCCACCAGGGGATCCATGAGCTTGCCAAAGTTCGTGATGATCCCATACCGACGCGCGATTTCGCCGTCGACGAAATCCGTTACGCCAGCGATGAGAAAAATGATAAAGGCGGCCGTGCGCGCATAGGGCCAGGCGCAGTTCAGCATCGCGACGAAGAGCACGGTCAAAACCAGCCGGCTGATGGTAAGACGGTTTGCCCAATTCATTGCGCCGCCAGCGAAGCCGCCTCCTTGAAGACCGGACGTTTCCAGATCGGCACGACGCGTTTCAATTCGTCCATGATCCATTGGCTCGCGGCGAACGCAGCCCCGCGGTGGCCACTCCGCACCCGGACGACGACGGACGGTGCGCCCGCCTCGACGAACCCAATTCGATGTCGGAGAAAAATTTCCCGCACTTCAAATTTCTCCGCCGCCGTTTCCGCCACAATTCGCATTTGATGTTCCGCCATGGCGCGATGCGCTTCGTAATCGATCCCGGTGATCTCGCGCCCGTCTTCCATCGAACGCACCGCTCCCCAGAAAACCACGACTGCGCCAGCCTCCGGGTCATCATTCGCCTCAGGCAAAATCAGGGGAGCGTCGGTGAGTGAAACTTCGCAAACGGAAATTGCCATGCGCTAATCGAACCGGATAGAGTCGGAGCCCATCGCCGACCCCGGCGTGATTCAAGGAGATACTAAAATGAGCACGAATCAATGTGATATCGGACTGATCGGCCTCGCCGTCATGGGCGAGAACCTCGTCCTGAACATGGAATCGAAGGGGTTCAACGTGGCCGTGTTCAATCGCACCTGGGAGGTCACGGAGAAATTCGCAGCCGAACGAGCGAAAGGAAAAAACATTCAACCGTCCCGCACGGTCGAGGAGCTGATCGGGGCGCTGCAGAAGCCGCGCAAACTCATGATGATGATCAAGGCCGGCAAACCGGTCGACATGGTGATCGGCGAAGTTGCCCCGTTGCTCGAAAAAGGCGACGTGCTGATTGACGGCGGCAATTCTCTTTTCACCGACACGCAACGCCGGTGCAAGGACCTCGAAGGAAAAGGAATTCATTACGTCGGCATGGGAGTTTCCGGTGGCGAAGAAGGCGCGCTCAAAGGCCCATCGCTCATGCCCGGCGGTTCGCGCGACTCCTGGGAAATCATTGCGCCCATTTTCCGAAAAATCGCCGCGCAAGTAGATGGCGAGCCCTGCTGCCGCTATATGGGCCCGGACGGCGCCGGCCATTACGTCAAGATGGTCCACAACGGGATCGAGTACGGCGACATGCAGTTGATCTGCGAAGCCTACGCGATCATGAAAGATGTCCTGGGGCTGGATGCGAACGAGCTCGCCGAAATTTTCACTGATTGGAACAAAGGCGACCTCGACAGCTATCTGATCGAGATCACCTCGAAGATTTTCCGGAAGAAGGATCCGGAGACCGGCAAGCCGCTGGTCGACGTGATCCTCGACAAGGCTGGTCAAAAGGGAACCGGGTTGTGGACATTGCAATCAGCGATCGCGATTTCGGTTGTGATCTCGACCATCAATGCCGCCGTCGAGGCCCGCGTGATTTCGTCGCGGAAAGAAGACCGCGTCGCGTCATCGAAAATCTTGCCGCAAGCGAACCCGAAAGAGTTTAAGGGCGATCGCAAACAACTGATCGAGGCGGTGCGGCAGGCGTTGTACGCGTCGAAGATTGTCTCCTACGCGCAAGGGATGGAGTTGCTGGGCGCGGCGAGTCATCAGTACAGCTGGGACCTCAACTTTGGGGACATCGCCACGATCTGGCGCGGCGGTTGCATCATTCGCGCGAAATTCTTGAATCGGATCGTCGAGGCTTACAACCGCGATCCGGCGCTGCACAATCTGATGCTCGATTCCTATTTCCGGGACATCATCGCCAGTACGCAGGACAACTGGCGGGTGGCGGTTTCGAACGCGGTCGAACATGGGGTCGCTGTGCCCGCGTTCAGCGCCTCACTCGCCTATTTCGACAGCTACCGGTCGGCACGACTGCCTTCGAATCTGCTCCAGGCTCAGCGCGATTTCTTTGGCGCCCATACCTATGAACGCACCGACCGGCCCGGCGTGTTTCACACCGAATGGATGGAATCGGATAAGGAGCCAACGGAGAAAGCCGCGACGCCGAAAGAGCCGGCGAAGCGGCACGCGGGAGAATAAAGTCGGATGCCAATCTACGTTTACGAAACGACCGATCCGTCGAAGCCCATTCGGCGTTTCGAATTGAAGCAAAGCATGAAGGACGAACCGCTCAGCGTGGATCCGAAAACTGGCGAAGCGGTGCGGCGGGTAATTTCCGGCGGGTTCGGCACCTATGTTCCCGGCGGGTCGACAGGGCCGTCCGTCGGATCTGTCGGTTCGCACGGCTGCGGACCGGGTTGCAGCCATTAAGGGTGTCATCCCGAGCCGCGCAGACGGCGAGGGACCTCGCAGGCGCTCAACCGCTTCCGCGAAACAAATCAGCGATTCCGTTATTGCACGCGTGATCTCTGTCGAAAGCGAAAATTGCAACTGAGAGGTCCCACGGCGCGTTTCGCCAGCCTCGGGATGACACGCGTTATCGAAAATCGTGCGACTCGCTGCCGATTAATTGTTCGTGCACGAGCGGTCGAATTTTTTCGGCTTTAATCAGGACGACGTTTTCGGTGTTTTGCACCTGGCCCTCGATGATCAGGAACGGTTCCTCGGTAATGAGGAGCCGCATTCGCTCGAATAAATCGGGCGTGACGATCGCATTCGAAACGCCGGTTTCATCTTCGAGGCTGACGAAAACGAATCCTTTTGCGGTGCCTGGCCGTTGACGGCAGATCACGTTTCCGGCGATCTGAATCGTGGAGCCATGCCGCGCGGAGCGTAGATCGATCGCTCGCCAGATTTCCGGCAGTTGTGAACGCAACAGCTTCATCGGGTGCGGACCGGTCGTCAGGTTCATCGTCGTGTAATCCGCTTTCACGCGTTCGGGCATAGACATCGCCTTCAACGGCGTCATCCCGAGCGAAGTCGAGGGACCCCGTGGCAAAACCTTTCGTCTCGCCACGGGGTCCCTCGACTCCGCTACGCTTCGCTCGGGATGACGATCAAATAATGGCTCGGGCGGTTGCTCCTCCACTTTCCACATCGCTGAGCGGCGATGCTCGGCGAAACAATTCAACGCGCCGAGCTCCGCGATCGTGCGCAGCTCCTCTTTGCTCAGTTCCACTCGTCGCTTGAAATCCTCGAGTGATTGAAACGCAGCGGCTTCGCGTTCCTTCACCAACGCTTCTCCATGCTCCTTCCGCATTCCATTCACGACGCAAAATCCCAACCGCACCGTGTCATCCGAAATCACTGTGCAAAGCCAGCTCGATTCACGCGCGCAGACAGGCAGGATTCGCGTCCCGTGCCGCTGCGCGTCTTTTACGATCGTGGCCGGCGTGTAAAAACCCATCGGCTGATTGTTGAGCAGGCCTGCGTAAAACTCCGGCGCACGATGCACCTTCAGATAGGCGCTCCCATAGGCGAGGATCGCGAAGCTGATCGCGTGCGATTCCGGAAATCCGTAGAGTGCGAACGAGGTGATCGATTGGAGAATCTTCTCGATCACGTCAGGCGCAACGTTGTTCCGCGCCATCGCGGCCCGCAACTTCACGCTTACCTTGTTCATCCGCTCTTCCGAACGATGAAAACTCAGGGCGCGCCGTAATTCCTCCGCTTCGTCACCGGAAAAATCGGCCATGATCATGGCGATCTTCAGCATCTGTTCCTGGAAAAGCGGTACGCCGAGGGTTCGCTCGAGGACCGGCTTTAATCGATCGTCGAAGTAAGTGATCGTCTCCCGACCGGCGCGGCGGTTGAGATATGGATGGACCATGTCGCCCTGAATCGGGCCCGGCCGGATGATCGCGACTTCGATGACAACATCGTAAAAACATTTCGGCTTCATCCGCGGCAATGTCGCCATCTGAGCGCGGCTCTCGATTTGGAAAACCCCGATGGTGTCTGCTTCCTGCATCATTTTGTAAGTCGGCCCGTCGTCGGTCGGGATGTGCGCGAGATCGATCGGCCGTCCGCGTTCCCGACAAAGCTCGAACGCATCCTGCATCACCGACATCATCCCGAGGCCGAGCAGATCGACTTTCACAATCCCGAGGTCTTCGCAGTCGTCCTTGTCCCATTGCGCGACGACGCGACCCGGCATTGACGCGTTTTCGAGCGGCACGAACGAGCTCAATTTTCCCTGGCAAATAATCATCCCGCCCGAGTGTTGGCCGAGATGCCGAGGTAATCCGTAAATCGCCTGATAGAGCGCGATGAACGCCGGCATACGCGGATGCGCTGTCGGCAAACCGGCCTGCTCTATCTGGGCGCGCAGGTCGAGCGTGTGCGGAAAGTCGCCGCTGGCGAACAAGTGCGAGAAGCGATCAAGAACGTTCGGCGAAAAATTCAGCGCCTTGCCGATTTCACGCGCGGCGCTGCGGCCGCGATAGGTGATCACGTTCGCGGTCATGGCGGCGCCGTGCTTGCCATAACGCCGGTAAACTTCCTGGATCACGCTCTCGCGCCGATCGCCGCTGGGCAGATCGAGATCGATATCGGGCCAGCCTTTCCGACTTTCGCTGAGGAAGCGTTCGAAGACGAGATTATTGCTGACCGGATCGACCGGTGTGATGCCGAGGCAATAACAGACAGCCGAGTTCGCCGCGCTGCCGCGACCCTGGACCATGACGTTGTGTTCCCGGCAGAAATTGATGATGTCCCAGACAATCAAAAAATAACCGGAGAATCCGAGCCGGGTGATGAGGCTGAGTTCTTCTTCCAGCTTTCGTTTCACCGCGGTGCTGATGGAGCTGTAACGCTGTTGCGCGCCGAAGAGGGTGATGGTGCGCAGAAACGAATTCATGTCGTGGCCGTCGGGGACCGGGAAGGAAGGGAATTCGTAACCGATATTTTCGAGGGAAAACTCGAGGCGATCAGCGAGACGCTCTGTGTTCTCGATCACGTCGCGCCGATCGGCGAACAACCCGCGCATTTCGGCGTCGCTCTTGAGATGGCGCTCGGCATTTTGGGTGAGGAGTTTGCCGGCGGCATCGAGATGGGTGTGTTCGCGGATGCAGGTAAAAACGTCGAGAACCTGGCGGCCATAGGGACGCGCGTACTGGACGCCGTTCGTAGCAATGACGTGCAACCGATGTTGTTCGGCGAGATCGCAGAGCTGTTGGTTCACACGATCTTCACCGCGCCGAAAGTGGCGCTGGATTTCGACGTAAACATTTTCGCGGCTGAAGGCGTGGATGAGAGATTGCGCACGGTCGCCAAGATTCTGGGGAGCGCACGCGTCTCGCGTGTGGGGGACGGCGTCTCGCCGTCGCGAACTTTTCTGGAAAGATTGTTTCGGCGAGACGCCGAAACCAACGCGCGAGACGCACGCGCTCCCCAGAAGAGCAACGATCCCGCCCGAAAATTTCGCCAGCTCACTCCACTCCACCGCGCATTCACCTTTTTCGCTACTGCGGAGATGCGCTTGGGTGAGCAGCTCGCACAAGTTTTCGTAACCGTGACGATCTTTCACGAGCACGGGAAGCACGCTGCCGTCTTCCATGGTCAATTCGGCTCCGACGATCGGCCGCAAGCCATGTTCCCGCGCGGCAACGGCAAATCGCTGCGCGCCATAAACACCGTTGCGATCGAGCAACGCCATCGCCGGCATTTTCAGCTCGGCCGCGGTTTCAGCTAATTGCTCGGGAAACGAGCCGCCGCGGAGAAAGCTGAAGGCACTGCACGCGTGAAGTTCGACATAAGGCATGAGCGCGCTCCGTTAATCATAAATGCCGTCGAGCATCCATTGGGCGCCGGACGAATGACATTGGCAAACCGCACCGTCTTCCAGCTCCACGTCCCACTCGGTGCGGGCCCAGGCCTGTTTGTCCCACCAGTTTCCCGAACCGAGATAAGGACCTTTTCTCGCGCGGACGGCGCCCTGGATTTTCGCGCTGCGAAAATGCGCGGGCCGATTTTTCGCGAGCAACACAGAAGCTGGCAGCGGCGAACGGAAACGTCGCAAAGCAACGGCAGGCAACAGCGGCGCTTCGGCTTTTGTTTCCGGCAATTGCCACGAGAACGGCTCCATTCGGAACGCATCCGGTCGATGGGTTTCTTCAAGAACCGGGGTGCCGACACGTTCGGAGCCAAGGAGACCAATCAGGCGGGCGAGCGTTTCGGTGAGCCGTGCCGGATCCCGAAGCGCGGTTTCGAAAAGATGGAATTGCTCGAAGGCGGGCTTGGTCGCTTCCGCTTTGAGCGCGACCGCGACGATCGGTGACGCGGAAGTAAAATTTTCCAGATGCGTCTGCAGCATCCGGAAAAGCGTTTCGACGTTGTTGGTCGGCTCGGGGATTTTGAATCGGTGCGAGTAACTGTTCTTGTCGCAGAAAGTAATTTCGAGCCACAGCTCGCTCGCGACGAGATGGAGAGCGCCAAGCCGGACGGAAAATTGCTGGAGAAACCGGCGGAGCATAAAGAGGAGCGGCTCGCTCGTTTCGATTTCGTTCTCGAATTCGAACGCTTCTTCAAAAGATTCGCAAACCGGAACGAGCTTCAGCAAGCGGGTAGTTTTTCCGGCCGCGCGTTCCCAAAGTTCAACCCCAATCGGTCCGAGCCGGGCGGCAACTGCTTCTTTCTCGAGAGCGGCGAACTGGCCTAACGACTCAATTCCCCAGCGCCGGAGAAGATCGAGGACGCGACCGATCGCAGCCTGGCGTTCTTTCGCCTTCGATTTTGCACTCGCGCTCATAACTACGCCTCATCGGCCTTGCGAAAGCAGCCGCGCCCTTGTTTCCGGCGACAACGACGAATGGCTCAACCAGGCTGAGGCGCTTGCCGCGTCTGCGTGCAGCCACCCAACGACGAGCGATTCCAACTGTGCTTCGCGCAGGTTTTGGTTTCCGATCGTTTCAATCCAGGCTGCGGCCGTTTGCGGGTCGGAGGAAAAAATCCGACCCGAGTAAGCTGCTACAGCAGTATCGCGCGAAACCCCAGCTGACAAAGTCCCCAGCCAGGCGCCCGCCGCGGCGGGATCGCTTTCCGACCAGCGGTTGACCAGACTCTCAAAAGCTTGCTGCCGGATTTTTCCTTCGGGCAGCGACACGGCCCATTGGCCGGCGGCTTGCGGATCGCTGCCCGCCCATTGCCAGACAATGCCGGAGGTCGCGTTCGTTTGCGCTTCGGCAGAGGAAAGACGCGATAATAATTTCGCCGCCTCGGCTGGATCGGACTCGGCCACGACTGCAATGACACTGGGAAAAACCAGGTCGCGCACGGCCGCGTCCGGTAAATTTCCCGCCCAGGTGAGCGCGGCCTGCGGATCGTTGCGGGCCCATTGCCGCGAAACATTTTCCAGCAACGTTTTGCGACCATCGATTTCGCTCGCTTGCAAAGCGAAATTCGCCGCGGACTGCGGATCGGCGTCGCTCCATTGCGAAATAATGTTGGCCAGGGTTGTCTGCCGGGACGGACCGGAAGGAAGTTTCTGCGCCCAGGTCATGGCGCCCTGGACATCGCTACTCGCGAGTTGAAGCGCGACCGCCATCGTCGCTTCTTCCTGGGCCTTGCCCGGGGGCAAGGTAGAAATGAATTGCGCCGCCGAAGTGGGATCGACTTGAACCCAACTTGTGAGGACCGAACGAAGTGCGTTCCGCTGGCCCTCGCCGACCGGCAAAGCCTGAGCCCAATTCAGCGCCCCGCGCGCATCGGTCTGGGCCCATTGCCGGGCGACGTTATTAATCGATTGATCCCGCGACGGGCCCGGCGGCAAAGTCAGAATAACGTCCGCGGCTTTTTGCGGATCTTTCGTAGCCCAATTCGCCAACACACTTTGCAACACGTTGCTGCGTCCCTGACCGTTGGGCAGCGTATTCGCCCACGCGAGCGCTGCTTCCGGATCCTGGTTTGCCCAACTGGAAGCGACTACCTGCCACGCGATGTCACGGTTCGCACCGGGCGGCAGTTGCGACGCGCGTTCCGCCGCCGCGACGGGATCGCTCGTGGTCCACTTACTGAAAACCGGCCAGTAAAGACTTTGCCGGTTCCGGCTGGCTGGCAGGTTTTCTAAAAACGCCAGCGCCGATTGCGGATCTTTTTCCGCCAGCGCACCGATGATGGTCTGGAGGGTTTGTTCGCGCACCGGGCCGGCCGGCAATTGCTGGACCCACGCGGTCGCCGCGGCCGGATCTTGTTCGGCCCACCCGCTGACGACGCTGGTCAGTGCCCAATTCCGCGTGGTCCCGGGTGGAAGCGCCTGCGCGTAAGCGAGCGCGGCCTGCGGCTCCAGCTCCGCCCAACGGGCGATGAAAAGCGAAACGAGCATGCTTTTTTCCTGCGGCTTCGGCAGCGTCTGGATGAAAGCGAGAACGTCGCGGACGTTGTTCGCGTCGATCGTTTCCGCGAGTTTGCTGAAGGTGGCGTAGGCATGCCGGCTATTGAATTGCGTCAACCCGGCTTTGATTTTCGCGATGATATTTTCAGCCGAATCGGGGGCGGAAGAAGTTTTCGATTTCGACGGCGCCGGATTTTGATTCACCGGAACCGGGAGGGGTTTTGCCGGATCGAGTGAAGGTGCGTTTAAGGCAGACGCGCTGGCGTGCTGCGTAAGGGCTGCCGGCGATGAAACCGTATGTCGGCCAATTCCAATACCGATCAGCAAGGCGGTGATCGCAATTACAATTGGAAGAGCGAACCGCTGCATGAACTCAATTTAAGACGAGAGCGTTGATATGTTCAAGCGAGTATATTTTGAAGCAGGCGATGTCCCGCCCGTCATCCCGAGCGGAGCGAAGCGCAGTCGAGGGATCCCGATGAACGTCGTACGACTTACCGCGGGGTCCCTCGACTTCGCTCGGGATGACCGCCCCATTTAAATCACTTCCACCGGGCATTCGGGCAGCGCTGCCAGGAAAGCCCGTCCATAAGGCCGGGTAACGATCCGGTTATCCAAAATCACCACGATGCCATGATCGCTTCTGGTTCGGATGAGCCGGCCGACGCCCTGCCGCAATTTCAGGATCGCTTCGGGGAGGGAATATTCCGTGAAGGCGTCGCCACCATTCGCTTCGATCAACTCAAGCTTCGCTTCGATCAAGGGATGATCCGGCACGGCGAACGGGAGCCGCGTGATGATGACGTTGGAGAGCGCGTCACCGGGCACATCCACGCCCATCCAAAAACTATCGGTGCCGAACAGAATGCTCCTCGACGTGGTTCTGAACTGCTCGAGCAATTTCCCCCGCGGCGCACCCTGCCCCTGCACGAGAAGGTTCATGTCGTTCTCGAGAAAGAACGCCTGCATTTCGCCGGCGAGCTGCTGCATCACGCGATAACTGGTGAAGAGAACGAAGGCCCGCCCTTCTGTCTCTGCGACGAAATGGGCGACCCAATGCGCGAGCGCTTTCGCGTAACCGGCATCCCGCGGATCGGGCATTTTGCGCACGACGAAAAGTTTCATCTGTTCGGGGAAATCGAATGGGCTCCCCAGTTGGAGTGGTTCCACTTCCGTCGCGCCGATTCGGTTGCGGAAGTAAGCGAGGTCCGGCCGGCCCACGGCAAGCGTCGCGCTCGTCATCACGCACGAGCAATCTTCCCGAAACAACATCCGGCGAAGCACCGGCGCCATGTCGATCGGCGCGGCGTTCAAGGTCAGAAACTGCGCAGTCTTTCCGGTCCGCTCGACCCAGTAAACATGACCTTCCGCGCCTTGCTCGAGGAACGTCACGATGCCGACCCGCGCGTCGTGAATTCGGCGACCCAGTTCCTGGAGCTCGGCTTTGAGGAATTCGTCATCGCTCCGTTTGACCACTTCGGCGACGCGGGCTTGCAGCGCGACGAGCCTTCCTGAAATCGTGTCCGGAACGAAATCGACTTCGCGGACCCGAAACTCGCGGCCTTTGCGAAAATCGCAGCGCTCGTCGACCGAGCGGAAAAAAGCATCGATCTCATCGACCAGCGACGCCGCGAGCGTCACGCCGGCCGCATCGCGAGTGACGGTAAAGAGGCCTTTCTTTGTCCGGGCGTTGTAAAGCCGCTGGACTGTCGCACGAAGGCCGTATTGGGAAACGCCGATCCCGATTTGGCGCGACGCGGTTTGTTCGACGGTGTGGGCTTCGTCGAAAATAACGAAGTCGTTCGGGAAGAGGTAGCCGCTCTCACGCTGGATTTGTTCTTCCGGGCTGCCCAAGAGCATGAAGAGCAGGGTGTGATTGATGACGATGACGTCAGCGGCGAGTAATCGTTTGCGGGCCTGCTGAAAAAAACATTGCCCGCTCTGGCCGCAGGTCTTGGTCGTGCAGATGTGGGGTTCGCTGCAGACCTGCGTCCAAACTTTTGGGTCCGGTTCGAGCGCGAGATCGCTCAGCGTTCCGTCGCGAGTAGTTCGCGCCCAATCAGCGATTCGGGCCAGCTCGCTCGCCTCCGAGGTCGTGAAAAGCTCGCCTGCCTGCTGAAGCGCCCGTTCTAGCCGGCGCGGGCAAAGATAATTCTGCCGGCCTTTCATGAGCGCCGCCTCGAATTCGATCGGCAGGATCTTTTTCAGGATCGGGATGTCCTTGTTCAGGAGTTGTTCCTGCAAATTGATCGTGTGGGTGGAAATGATCGCCTTCTTTTTCCGCCCGAGGGCGTGGAGGATCGACGGCGCCAGGTACGCGATCGACTTCCCCACGCCGGTCCCTGCCTCGACCACGAGATGGCGTTCTTCCTCGAGCGCCCGGGCCACCGCCACAGCCATCTCCTGTTGTTCGCGCCGATACTCGAAGTTCTTGGCGTGCGACAACGCACCCTCTTTCGAAAAAAGCGCGCGGACTTCATCCATGAAGTCGCTATCGAGGGAATCTTTTAGTGCGATCACGTTGGGAAATACGTTGCGGAGCGGACGTGCTAAGCTAGATCGCAAATCGAAATTCCAAATTCGAAAATCCGATGAGACGGCTCGATCGCTACGTGATGATCTATTTTCTGCAGGCGTATTTCTACTGCATCGCCGGCTTCATCTCCATCTGGTTCATCTTCGATGTGAGCGACAACATCTCGACTTTCCTTGACCAACGCATCTCCCGAATGCTGATCCTGAAATACTACCTAACGCAGGTGCCGCAGATCCTTGTGATCCTGTTTCCGGTCGCGCTCCTCCTGGCGTTGCTCTTCAGCCTCGGACGGATGTCGCGCTCAAATGAGATCGTTTCCATGCTTACGGCCGGGGTCAGTTTGCCGCGGATTCTCGCCCCACTGTTGTTCATCGGATTGCTGACGACGGCGACCAGCACGGCGCTGAATTATTCCCTCGCGCCTCACGGCGAATATGCCCACAAGCGGCTCCTGGAAGATCCGGCCTCACGCCGTCAACTGCTCGGAATGACCGCCCAGATTTTCCGGAACCGGACCGATAACCGCACCTGGTTTATTCAGCAGTTCTTTCCTGGCGACAACAAGTTTACGACGGTGCACATCGTGCAGCAGGACGCGAACGATAATATCGTGAAGGCCTACATTGCCACGACGGCGTTTTATCACCCGGAGAGCCACACCTGGCAGTTCGACGGCGTAAAGGTGGTCGATTACGACACCGCGGGAAACATCGTCAACGTCGATTACCACGTCGGAGATCCCCTGCTGATCAGCGATTGGAGCGAGACGCCCTTTCGCCTGAGCAGCGCCAATGTGCGGGCCGAGCATCTCAGTGTTCCGGAACTGCGCGACTATCTCGAATTCAATTCGGATTTCCCAGCAACCCTGCTGGCTCCTTTCGCGACTCACTTGCAGTATCGGATCGCGCTGCCGTGGACCTGCATCGTCGTGGCGTTGATCGCGGGCTCGCTCGGCGTGGGCTATTCGCGCCGAGGAATTTTATCGAGCGTCGCCGCCGCGATCCTCCTAATTTTCGCGATGAACTTTGCCATGCATCTGTTTCTCGCCCTCGGCGAAGGGGCGCGCGTTCCGACGTGGGCCGCGGCCTGGACGCCAAACATCATCTTCGGCATCGTCGGTTTGATTCTTCTTTACTACCGGGCGACGAATCGCGAACCGCCGCGTCTCGCTTTTCTCCGAACCAGTTCCGTGATCGCCCGATGAATCCATCCCTGACCAATGAATGGCCGATCAAGCATCGCGCTGATGCTTGCGTGCGGACCGGGCGGCCATTTCAACCGGGCGAACAGTTCTACACGCTCCTCTTTCGCGAGGGCGACGCGTTCCGTCGCGAAGATCTGAGCGAGGAAGCCTGGGCGCAACGCAACGAAAACATCCAGCCATTCTCGTTTTGGAAATCGCGTTATGAGCCGCCCCCGGCAACTCCGCCCGAACCGCTCGGAAAAGAAAACGCCGAAGATTTATTGCGGCGCTTGCTAGCCGAGAATAATCCGGCAAACGCGAATGCCTGTTACGTCCTTGCCGTCATGCTCGAACGGAAACGTGTTTTGAAACCGGTGAAAGCCGAAGAGTCGGAAGGTCCGCCCGTGCTCGTTTACGAACACGCCAAGACCGGCGACGCTTTCATCGTGCCCGATGCCCGATTGCGCCTCGACGAGATCGAGCACGTGCAGCAAGAGGTTTCACAACTCCTCGAGCGAGCGTCGTAGTCGCTGCCCCGCTATCGCACTTTTTGATCGCGGCGACACAATCGCGTTCGGCATGATGCATCCAGCCCCGAACGCGCGCGAAACGATCCTGAAATGGCTCCAGCCATTGATCCTCGCTCTGCCGTCGGCCTGGCTTCTTCTGACGATCCATCCGTTCTGGCGAGATAGCGATGCCTACATCCAGGTCACGATGCCTCCCGGACCGGTGACCATTCTTCTCTATTCGCCAATCTATTGTTTCGGGGCTCGGGTTCCACTCTACCTCGGTTGCGCTTATGAAGCGTTGATGGGGGGCGGCAGTCTCCCGTCCCTCGGCTTCTTTAAATCGCCGATTCTCACAGATTCAGGCGTCCTGCTGCTTATCGCGCTTCAACACGCTTTTCTTCTCGGCGCGCAATTGTTTCTTCTTCGATCCATCGTCGCGACGAACCTGACGAGGTCGATTTTCGCGGTCGGGCTGGCGTCGATCGCGCCATTTTACACCTACAATCACTGTGTCGGCGTCGAGGCGCTATCGGTGAGCAGTAGTCTGCTTCTCATCGGCGTGGTTCTGCGAATCGCTCGCCGGCGCCGCGTCAAAAGGAGCGAATGGCTGTGGTTTGGGCTCAGCCTGGCGCTCTGCATTTTAATGCGGCGGGTTAATACCGTCCTTGCTGCCCTGCTCCCAACGATGTTTTTGTTGCAGGCTTTAGCGCTGGCAACTCAAGGATATTTCCATCGCAGCCGCGCCCGGTTTCCGCGGCGGACAATCCAGCGCGGCTTGGGGTTGTGCGGTTTGTCGCTCGTGGTGGCGTTTCTCAGCGTGGCTGTCGCCGAAAGAAGCTCCCGCTACGCGTGCCGCGCCGCGAAAATCAAATACCGATCGATGGTCGGACCGACTTTCGTGTGGCGATTGAACTTCCTGGCAAACCTCGATGAAGACGAACGGGCTGCCCTGTTGAGCCGCCTCGAAACACGGACGACAGATCCCGCCGTGCAGCGAATGATCGCGGCAACGCCTGCCGGCATCCTCGCGCCGCGAGAATGGGACCCGGGGCCATTGATCAACCGGTCGATTGAAATCATGGAACAATCGGGAATCAAAACCGATTACGCTTATCACCTGGATTTCTACACCAATCGTCTCGCCAGCGTCTTTCTCCGTTCGTTCGAGCCGCCGTTCCTGCGCGCTGTCCGCGCGGATTTCATCTCTTCCTTCAATTATTCCGTCCGTGATTTGGCGACCTATCCAATCTTAACTACTCGCTACTCCCTGGCCAAAATCAGCGAGATGCCGCAGCTCGCGAAATTGGCGACCTTCCGCGGGAATTCAGCCGACACGACTCTCCGGGCTCAAGAGCAGCTCATCTATTTTCGCCTCATCGACCTTCGGTTTCGCAACCTGCTCATCGTATGGGCCATCCTGATCGCAGTGGCCCTGGTCGTGAAAACGGGAAGGTCGATAATCATCCCCTCCATGGTGCTGGTCGCCACCGGCGTCATGATGGTCCTGCTGACATGTTCCCTGACTTATCTTCTGCCCCGTTTCGTCCTGCCCTTTTGGGTGTGCTATGTCGCAGCTGTGCTCTTGCCTCTAGGGTCAATTGTTGACGCGATCGGACGTAGAAGGTTGCGCCTGCAAGGTGCGCCTGGCCGCACCTCGTGGAATAGTTAGCCACCATGGCCGGCAATCTTCCCTGGTTTTCAACGTTTCCGCTTTATCTCGCGCCGATGGCAGGCGTGTCGGACAAAATTTTCCGGCAATTCTGCAAGGAGCGCGGCGCCGATGTCCTGGTGACCGAATTCGTTTCGGCCGAAGGCGTTTTTCGGCGGAACGAACGGACCCGAGAGTATCTCGATTTCGATGAATGCGAACGGCCGATCGGGGTTCAACTTTTCGGCGGCAACGCCGAGCACATGGCCGACGCGGCGAAACATGTCGTCGACTGGGTTGCGCCCGATTTCATCGACCTGAATTTTGGGTGCCCGGTGAACAAAGTCGTGGCGAAGAATGGCGGTTCGGCGTTGCTGAAGGATTGCCCGACGCTGGTTGCGGTCGCCAACGCAGTCGTGCGCGCCGTCGCGCCTCTCCCCGTCACCGCGAAAATTCGAATCGGTTGGGACGCCGATTCGATCAACGCGCCCCATGTCGCCAAGATCCTGGAAGAGACCGGCATTCAAGCGATCGCCGTGCACGGCCGCACCCGGGCTCAAGGCTATTCCGGCGAAGCGGACTGGAAGGTCATCGGTGAAGTCGTGCAAGCGGTTTCCATTCCGGTGATCGGCAACGGCGACCTAACGAGTGGTGCCGACGTTATCCGTCGTCGATCTGAAACCGGTATCGCCGGCGCCATGATCGGCCGCGCCGCCATGAGCGCGCCCTGGATTTTCAATCAGGTGAAACATTACTTCGCCACCGGCGAACAACTGCCACCCCCAGGCATCGAAGAAAAATGGCAATTGATTCAGCGCCACTGCCACCTCGCCGTCGAAGAATGGGGCCCCGACCGTGAAGACCAAGCCATCCGTTCGATGCGCGCCCGCCTCATGGCCTACTCGAAAGCATTCCCCCACGCCAAACTCCTCCGCGAAAAGTTCCAGCACGTTTCATCGCTGGCCGAGATCGACGAGATCGCGTCGCACCATTTGCAGGCGGAAGACGCTGCGCTGGCTGGCACTGCAGCAGGAAATTAAGTCCCACCATGCCCGATTTAGCCATCCCGACCACGCCGATTAATTACAAGATCGGCAACGAGCGTCTCATCAAGGTCACGGAGAATGCGTCGCGGAAACTGAATTCGCTTCTGGAGAAACAGGGACGCGCGACCGGAGCGCTGCGAGTGGCAGTGATCGGCGGCGGGTGCTCGGGGTTGCAATATAAGATGGACCTTGTGGATGGGCCGGCGAATCGCGACATCATGGTGGAGTCGTCGAATGTGCGCGTGGTGGTCGATCCCAAGAGCGCGCTCTTTGTTAGCGGATCGCTCCTGGATTATAGCGATGATCTCCAGAAGGGCGGATTCAAGGTCACGAATCCGAACGCGGTGGCGCATTGTTCCTGCGGCGAGAGCTTCGCTGCATGACGGATTACTTTGCGTTGCTCGAACAACCACGCGCGCCGTGGCTGGACCCGGAGGCGTTGAAAGAAGTTTTTCGACACAAAACGCTCGAACAGCATCCGGATACGAGCGCGTCCTTTTCCAGCAACGCCTTTGCTGAACTGAACGAAGCCTATCAAGTGTTGCAGGATCCGAAACGGAGACTGCAACATCTGTTAGAACTGCAAGGCTCACCGCCATCTCGCACAGCCGCGTCGGTCCCGAGCGAGCTTCAGGAATTGTTTCTTCGAATCGGCGCATCGAATCAACAGGCGAGACTTCTCCTGGAACGAATTCGCGGCCAGTCGAGCGCGTTAGAACGTTCACTCCTGAAACCGCGTTTGCTCGAGGTCCAGCAGGCGATCGAAAATCTGCGGCGCGAAATTCGCGACCTCACCGAGACCGCAAATCGCGAGCTGAAAAACATCGGCCCGGCTCAGGTCGATAAAATCTCTCGCCTGCATTCGACGTTCGCCTATCTGGGGCGCTGGACGGAACAGCTCGACGAAGTGGCATTTCAGCTCTCCCTGTAGCGGCGGTCTATGACCGCCGGCCATTTTTCCCGGTGCAGCGATGTCGGCGGTCATAGACAGCCGCTACAGGGGTTTGTGTTCATTTGAACTTGCGGCCCTCGGATTTTCATTCATTCTAACGACATGTTGACCGAGCGGCAGCGAGACGTCTTGGAATTCATCCAATCCGAGCAACGCGAAAAAGGAATCACGCCGAGCACGCGTGAAATCCAACATCATTTCGGTTTCGCGAGCCAGACCTCGGTCATGCAATATCTCGCGACCCTGGAACGGAAAGGTTTTCTCGATCGGCACGCCCGCAAAGCTCGCGCGCTGATCACGCCGGTCCAGAAAGTCCGGATCACGGACGTTCCGATCTACGGCCAAATTCCGGCCGGCATGGCCACGCTCACGGAGCAGACCATCGAAGGACATGTTTCACTCGATACGCGTTCGGTGAACGCTTCCAAGAACGCGAAAACATTCGCGCTCCGCGTCCGGGGCGATTCGATGATCGACGCTCACATCGTGGATGGCGATGTCGTAATTCTGGAGGACCGGAAAGATGTGCAGAACGGCGACATCGTGGCGGCGTTGATCGACGGTGAGACGACGTTGAAGCGTTATGTCACCGAACATGGGCGGCCATATCTGAAAGCCGAGAATCCGCTTTATCCGAATCTGGTGCCAGCGCGCGAACTTCGGATCCAAGGCGTGATGGTTTCGCTGGTGCGAAAGCAGATACCAGCGGCGCGGCGGAAGCGCGGGTAGCGTGGTTTGGTAGGGCGAGACTCTGTCGAGCCGACGTTGGTTGGTTGCGCGGTACGGCTCGACTGAGTCTCGCCCTACCTAATAGCGAAACCAGTTTAACTGTTCAGTTGAACATAAATGTTGATTATGCCAGTCTCGGGCATGGCAGCGAGCGACAAGATCATTCATCTGCGCGAGCTCCTCGCAGAACGATTCCCCCAAACCTCCGCCTCAGCTGATCAACGGTTGCCGACCGGAGTGCCGCTGATCGATACCGCCATTCGAGGCGGTTTGCCGAAAAGCGCCATCACCGAACTCACCAGTCCGAATCTGAGCGCCGGCAGCGCGCTTTTGACGCACACGCTTTTACAGGAAGCGCAGCGTCGCGCGTTTTTCCTCGCCCTGGTCGATGGTCGCGATTCATTCGACCCGCAGACGGCGGGCTCATCAGTTTTGCGCAATCTTCTCTGGATCCGATGTGGCGGGGCGGCAGATGCGGTGAAGGCAGCGGATTTTCTTTTGCGCGATGGCAATTTCCCGCTGGTTGTGCTCGATCTGGTGCTCAATCCGCCGGAAGAGCTGCGGAGAATTCCGCAGAGCAATTGGTATCGATTGCAACGGCTCGTCGAAGCCGCGCCGACAGCTTTCCTGGTCCTTACCCGGCAAAGCATGATCAGCAGCGCGCAATTAAAATTGTCGCTCGATAATGCGTGGCGCTTGTCCGATCTCGAGCAGGCAGAGCCAACGACTCGCTTGAGGATCCGCGTGAATCGGATCCACGGCGCCAGAGAAATTATCGCAAAGGCAGGCTGATGTTCGCCACGATTTATCTGCCGGATTTTTATTTGCAGGCCGCCATGCGGCATCAGTCCGAGTTATTCGGCAAGCCCGTGGCGTTGCTCGACGATCAGGAAAAAAAGGCGGTCATTGTGGAGCTGAACGCGACCGCGGAAGAGCTCGGCGTCCATCGCGGCATGACGCCGAGCCAGGGCTTGGCGCGCTCGCTCGAACTCGTGATCAAGGTCCGCAACCATTCCCAGGAAAAATTGCTCCAGGAAATTCTTCTTCATTTTGCCGGAACGCTTTCCCCGTATGTCGAAGCGACCGCGCCGGGAATTTCAACAGTCGAATTTACCGACACGAGAAATCTATTAGGGAAAATTTCGAAGGTCGTGGCTGGATTGGCGGACGCTGAAATTACCGCGCAAGCTGGGATTGCTCCCACTCCGGACGCGAGTTTTCTCGCGGCCCATCTGGCGGAACCGGTCCTTCAGATTGAGGACGCGAGCGAATTTCTCGCCGCACTCCCGATCGAAGTCCTGGCCATCAACTAACTGTCGGCGCTACCGCTGGCTTTCGCTCGATGAACAGGCGGTAAACCAAACCGGCGGCCCCGCCGCCCAGGAGCGGACCGATCCAATAAACGAGATGGTCTTTCCAAAACATGGCGGCGACAGCTGGACCGAAAACGCGCGCTGGATTCATCGCCGCGCCGGTGAGGGGTCCGCCAAAGAGAATATCGAGCGTGACCGTCGATCCGATGGCAAGACCAGCCACCCGCCGTCCTCGTTCATCCACGCCGGTCCCGTGAACAACGAACACGAGGAAGAAGGTGAGGATTGCTTCCACCAGAATCCCTTGCGCCGGCGTGAACGGCGCGGCCAGTTGCGGCGTTCCGTTCACAATCACATCGCGATCGTATATCCCAAGCAGAATGACCGCGGCGGTAATGCCGCCCAACAGTTGTGCGATCCAGTAACGGATCGCGTCAGCGATTGTCATATGTCCTCCGCAAACCAGGCCAAACGTCACGGCTGGGTTCAATTGCCCCCCGGAGATGTGCATGGTCGCGGACACAAAAGCGGCGATCGTCAGGCCGTGGGCAACGGCGACGGCGAGCGTGTCGTGTCCCGCTGTTTTGATCGCGCCGATACCGACAAAAATGAGCGCGAAGGTTCCGATGAATTCTGCGATGCAAGGGCGAAGCTTTTCCATCGCGCCATCCAAGCAAAAGGCGGGCGGGATGACAATCGGCAATGCTAACCGCCCGCGAAATCGGGATATTTTTCGCGAAGCTGTTTCGCGACGCGATCGGCTTCCTCTTTCTTCCCGGCTTTCTGGTAGGCGAATGCGGCTTTTTGCAGCGCCCGCGGCGTAATGGCGGGATCATCGTAAAGAAGCGCAACACCCATGAAGGCCTTGCCGGCTTCATCGAAATTCTGGCGCTCGACCTGCACATCGCCGGCCAGCAACCTCGCTTCGGCGTTCACCTTCCCTTCCGGTTGCAGGCTCATGATTTCTTCCGCGATCTTCTGGGCCTCATCCGGCTTGTGCGAAGAAATTTTCGCCGCTCCAAGCGCCAGGAGCGTTTTCGCTTTCGCTGCCGGATCGGTAGCGACCTGGAGATATTTTTCGTAGGCAGTCTCAGCGCCAGCGAAATTCTTCAGCTTGGTTTGCGCGTCCGCGAGGTAAAACCAGAAGTCCGGTTTCACAGTTCCGAGATTTTCGGTTTGGCCGAGCAGCGCCAGGTATTTCGCCGCGGCCGCATAGTTTTTCTCGTTGTAATAATCGAGCCCGAGCCATTCCAGAATTTCCGCGGGAATCCGAGCATCGGGACTGGCGGCAACAAACGCATCTACTTCTCGCGTCAGGGCCGGCCGGTCTTTCAGATAAAAAAAGCAGGAGACGATCCGGACGCTCGCGAGGTTGTAATATTGCTCCTTGTTGAGCTGCCGCGCCGCATCGAGCGGAGCCAGCGCCCCCTTGTAATCCTTCGCTTCGAAGGCGGCTTTCCCGATGTAATAATTCGCCTGCGCCGCTACCGAGCTTTTTGGAAATTCCTTCAGCAACTGCCGGAAAGCGTCCGACATCCCTTTCGCGTCGTCCTTCTGGCCAAGGATAAGCGCCTTTTGCTGGAGCGCGGCTTCGCGCTCACGGGCGGCGGGATATTTCGTCAGCAAAAGGTTCAAATCGTCGAGGGCTGCGTCGTAGTTCTTGTTCGCCTGGTTGGCAATGGCGCGCTGGGTGAGGGCCGAGGGCATCTGCTGGCTATCCGGGAACGCTTTGACGAAATACTCGAACGCGTCGATGACGTTCGCGCCGTCCTTCAATTGCACGTAGCACCAGCCAAGTTTGTAGGCAGCCTCGGCCCGCAGCTTCGGCGAGAGATGAGACGCGCGCAGCTCGGCATAAATCGGCGCTGCGTCGGCAAATTTTTGTTCCTTATAAAAATGTTCGGCCTTGAGCAGCTTGGCCTGGTCAGCGCGTTCGGGCGCTGGATTCGATGCCACATACGAATCGATTTCTTCGAGCAACGTCGGCGCATTCGTATTGTAAAAATTAATCAGCCGCTGGTATTGCGCGTCCTTTGCTTCTTCCTTGCCCGGATATTTGTCGATGAGCTGCCGGTAAATCTCGTCTGCTTCCTTCGTGTGACCGAGCTGGCGGTGGCTGTTCCCGACGATCAACATCATTTCGGCCCGCACTTCGTCCGGAATCTCTTTCTCGCCGCGTTTGTATTCGGCGATGACCTTATCGTAAGTGCCCGACTGATATTGCAGCCGCAGGAGGCCGACTTCCGCGATTGCGCGCCACTTGCCCGCTTCCGGAAGGGAGCGGCCCTTTTGCAATAAACTCAGCGCCTTTTCGGCCATCGCCTTGTCGGTCTTGCCCTTGTCGGTTTGCTGAAGCTCGACGGCGACCATTCCCGCGCGCACGGTGGCCTCAGCCTTCAAAGCGGGCTTCTGGGTCTCATTGGCAAGCGCTTCGTAATTGCGGAAGGCGTCCTGTTTTCGTCCGCGCGCCAACGCGATTGTTCCCGCCGCCATCCGGGCATCTTCCCGGAAAGGATTCGGGTTCTTCGTCTCGGCGACCTGCTGGTAAAGATTCTGCGCTTCGTCTTTGCGATCGACGTTCTCGAGACAACGCGCTTCGAAGTAGCGCGCGGAAAGGGCGAGCGCCGGCTCTTTCGATTTCGCGGCGGCCTTATGAAAAAGCGGGAGCGCACCATTGTAATCCTTCTGCGTGAACAAAATCTCCGCGACACCGTAGGCGGCGGGCCCGGCGAATTCGCTATCGCCGTAGTTGTCGAGGACGCTCTGGAAGCTCGTTCGCGCGGCGCCGGTTTTGTTCAGCGCCCGGTAACATTCGGCCAGATAGAAATAGGCGCTGGCCCTGCCGGGCACGCCCTGATATTGGCCGAGAAATTTTTCGTACTCGGGCGCGGCAAGATCGAAAAGCTTTCTCGAGAAGAGCCCGTTCGCGTAGTCGAGCTGGCGACGGTCAGAACCTTCCGCCTCGGTTGTGGACGGCTCCGAATTGTTTTCGTCCCTGCTCGGTTTCGGCGCGGCGCTCGGTTCGGGCGGATTCCGCCGAGGCTTTGCTGCCGGCGTTGGACTATCGAACGGAACCGCTTTAGGACTCGGCGGCTCGTCGACCGGCTGCGCGCGCCGCACTTCCGGGGTTCTTTGTTGCGCGAGCGCGAACGGCGTTGCTCCGAAAATCAGCGCCGCGTGCACGAGGCAAACAACGCCCCGTCGCGTTTTCATTTTGCCGTGGCGAAAGCGACGTTCGTCACGCCGGCTTCGCTGCAAATATTTAGGACGCCGACGATGTTCTTGTACGCGCCGGCTTCATCGCCCCGAATGACGACAGCCTGGTCGGGATAAAGCTGCACGAGATTTTTCATCATTTCGCTCAGCTCCGCCGTGCTCAGCGTCCGCCGATTCACCACTACATTTCCGTCCGCTTTCACATTAACCACAACGTCGCCCATCGTCGTCGTTTTCTCTTTCGCCGACGAAGCCTTCGGCACTTTCACATCCAGCTCGTTCTCACTTCGGGCGGCGTTGAAGGTGAGCAGGAAAAAAATCAGAAGGAGCAGCAGCACGTCCACGAGCGGTGCGAGCTGAATGCCCGGATGCTGCGGCGTCGCGTGTCGGCGCAGGTTCATGCTCGGAGGGTTTCTGAGTCAGACGCGAGGCTCAAAATTCATCCTCGAGGAGCACAGGAGTTCTTTCAGGCGTCCGCTTGTTGTATTGCAAAGAGAGGAGCGCCAGGACGTGCGTCACCGCGGACTCCAAGTCCGAAATAATCCGCTGCACCTTGCCCCGAAAGTAGGCGTAGAAAATCATTCCGGGAATGCCCACGGCCAGACCAGCCGCCGTGTTCACCAGCGCCGTGCTGACGCCGCTCGAGAGCAACGCATAACGTTGCCCTCCCAGGTCCCCTCCGAGCGCTCCGAATGATCTGATGATCCCGAAAACCGTCCCGAGCAGCCCGAGCATCGGCGCGATCATTCCAATGTCAGCCAGATAAATGACGCGGTGGTTAAGACTGGACGCAACCCGCGTCCCCTCGGTTTCGGCGATCTCTCGCACTTGCGCGAATTCCGCGCTGGGATTCTTCGTCGTGAAATCGAGCACCTTCTGGACAACTCGTGCGATTGCCTCGCCATGGCGATTCGAAACCGCCAGCAGACCCAGGTAATCGCGTTTGCGCAGGAGCGCGTCCGCCGTTGCCATGAATCCGCTTGAGACGACCGTGCCGCGGCGAATCGTTAGGAGATAAGTCACCACGAGCATGACCATGACAATGGACATGGCGAGCAGTACATACATGACTGGCCCCGCGGCGATCAGTGTGTCGAGGATCGATTTCGTCTTGGGCAAGTCGGGAGGCGCTGGCGTCTGGGCCAGGAACGGCAAGGCGCCCGCGAACAGCGAGAAATTATTCATTCCGAAAGTGCCGTAACGATAGGCAGCGAGGTTAAGAGTTGCAAATGACCGTCAGACGACAGACGGCTGCCGCTGCCTCGTTGTTCAAACAAACTTTTCCCCGGTGAGCCACCGGCGGACGCGGAAGATGTGGGCGGGCTGAAAGGCCGGGTTGAGCTCGACGTAATTCCGGTCGCCGCGCCAGAGGTAACGGGCATCCGTCAGGAGATCGTGGACCTGGTAAACGTCGGAGTCCATCGGACCGAAATCGCCGAGCGGAATGTGAACGTAGGAATGCTGCATCCGGCTCGGGTCGAGATTAACCACGACGATGATGATGTTGTCCCGCGCTTCGGTCATTTTTCCGTAGCAGAGAATCGAAGGATTATCGGCCCGGTAGAAGCGGAGGTTATCGTAAAAGTGCAGAGCGCGGTTCTCCCGGCGGATCTGATTCACCCGAGCGATCCAGGCCTTGATGTTTCCCGGCACATCCCAGTCGCGTTCCTTGAACTGATACTTTTCGGAATCCAAATATTCCTCGCGGCCGGGCAACGCGGCGTTTTCACAGAGCTCGAATCCGCTGTAGATGCCGTAGACACTGGAGAGCGTGGCGGCCAGGACCGAGCGAATGATGAAGGCCGGCCGGCCGCCTTCCTGCAAATGGCGCGGGAGAATGTCCGGCGTGTTCGGCCAAAGGTTGCCGCGAAAATATTCACGCATGTCCGTCTGCGTGAGCTCGGAAAAATATTCGGTCAGCTCCTGACTGGTCGTTCGCCACGTGAAGTAGGTGTAACTCTGATTGAACCCGGCCTTGGCCAGCGCCTTCATCATTTTGGGTTTCGTGAATGCTTCTGAGAGAAAGATCGTGTCCGGATATTGGGCACGCACGCCAGTGATGAGATACTCCCAGAACGCGACCGGCTTCGTGTGCGGATTATCGACCCTGAAAATCCGGACGCCACGCGCGGCCCAGAAAAGGATGATGCTCTTCATCTCTTTCCAGAGTTCTTGCCAGTTCTCGCAGCGAAAATTCAGCGGATAAATGTCTTCGTATTTCTTCGGCGGATTCTCGGCGTATTTGATCGTACCGTCCGGTCGTTTGTAGAACCATTCCGGATGTTCGCGGACGTAGGGATGGTCCGGAGAACAGTTGATGGCGAAATCGAGCGCGATCTCCATTCCGCGATTTCGAATTTCGTTCTCGAGCCAGGCGAAATCCTCGAAGGTGCCGAGGGACGGCTCGATCGCCTTGTGCCCGCCCCATTCGCTCCCGATCGCATAAGGCACTCCCGGTTCCCCCGGTTCGGACGTGACTGAATTGTTGCGGCCTTTCCGATTGGTGTGGCCGATCGGATGGATCGGCGGGAAATAGATTACGTCGAACCCCATCGCCTTGGCGTAATCAACCCGGGGAATGCAATCGCGAAAGCGCGAGCCGCGGTCGGGCAAACCTTCTGCGGAACGCGGAAAGAATTCATACCAGGCCGCGGTTCGCGCTTCCTTTCGGTCCACAACCACACGCGGCGCAGGACCGTATTGCGTAGAGCCGCCGCGGTCGGGATACGTTGCCATCAGGACTTCCAGTTCCCCCGAATGCGCGATCTCGTTCACCTCTGAGGGCTCGCCGTCGCGCATCGCGTTCGCCAGTTCGCGGAGACGCTCGGCATCGGCAAGACTTTCGGCGCGCTCAGCCGCTTCATCGAGCAGGCCCGCGCCTTCCAGTGTTTCGCTGGAGAGATTGGCGATGCCGGCCTCGAACTTCGCCGCGAATTCGTGTTGCCAGCCGCGAAACGTGTCGGTCCAGGCTTCGACGGTGTATTCGTAGATCGTGTTTTCGTAGAGGGTGCAGACGCCACGCCACCGATCGTTATCGACGTGAGCCATCGGGGTGTCGTGCCAATTTGCTTCGCCGAGCTTTCGCCATTTCAAAGCCGCGGCGACAACATCATGGCCGTCCTTGAAAACATCCGCTTCTACCGCCAGATCGTCACCGACGACACGCTTGACCATGTAGCGGCCGCCATCCACAAGCGGCTGCAAATTCTCAATGACGGCGGTGGGAAAGGCCCGAAGCATGGGCCATCAATCAACTGATATTCGCCGCGGGCGAAAGCGGAATTGTGCGCGCGCCGCTAAACGCGCAGTTAACTCAGATCGCGAAATAAAAGGCGCACTCGTAAAGTCCTGAGGCGCGCGTTTCTTCCCGGCGAACCTCCGTGCCTAACACGCCTTCGAACATGTCTTTCTCGAGGCGGGCGATGATCGGATATTCATCGAGCAAGTTCATGATCGGAGAATGACATTCGAGAATCTGCGGGCCGCCCTCTTTTTCCTCGGCAACGTACTGAGACATGAAACCCTCTTTCTCCCGTTGCGACGCGAGCCACTTCGCACGGTCGACTACAGTCTCGCCCTTAATCTTCGTCTTCAGCGCCGCAGTCTTTCGTTCGAAAACGCTGAACAACATTTTCTCGGGACCATTCGGTCCGTAGACGTCCTTGATCGATTTCAACAGCTCGAGGGTGAAGTCGTTGCTGTCGCACGGAAAAAGATCGTGGGTGCGACGGGTGAGCCGATAAACCATTTCCGGGCGTCCCATTTTTTGCGGGCGTCGCCAAGTGTCGAGGTAACCGTCACGCTCGAGCGTCAAGCAATGTTGCTTGATTCCCATGTAACTCATCTTCATGCGCGCGACGAGTTCGTTGACGGACAGACCCTTAGTGCGCTTAAGGGTGTTGAGAATTTCCAGCCGCTGGGTGCGGCCAATTTCGGCAAGTAATTGTTGGTTCACTTTCGGGGCTCCTCGGGTAGACGGGCGCAGAGATTACCCGCGCTCGCCTTGGAAAGGCAACAACAAATTCCGCAAACGTCAGGAACAAAAGAATTTACTGTTCCTACGTAACCCGGCGACCGGTTTCGGCGTCGAAGAGGTGCGCTTTCTCCATGGTGATCCTGAACTGGAGCCGGTGACCGCCCGCCCCCGATTCTCCCCAGAGCTGGCTGCTCGCAATTAACGCGTGGGCGCCGGTTTGCAAATAAAGATCGGTGCCGGACCCCTTCGGTTCGGCGCGCTCGACCAAGGCGCGGAAACTAGCCAAACCCTGCTTTCCCTCAGTTGCCGCCGAATCGATCTCGATGTCTCCGGGGTGAAAGCCGAGCACAACCGGTTTGCCGACAAGATCATTCACCGCGACAGACTGGTTCGCTGCCAGCGGCACCGAAATTGTCCCGTCGCCAGCCTCAGAGAAAACCACGCCGGTGCGTTCCTGTTTCAATGTGCCGGGCACAAGATTCATTGACGGATCACCAAAGAATCTGGCGACCGCAAGGTTAGCCGGCGCGTCGTAAATGTTTTTGGCAACCGCATCCTGCTCCACCACATCGTCAAGGAGGACAACCGTTCGTTGGCCAAAGGCGAGCGCTTCGGCGGGACAGGTCGTCGCGTAAATAATCGTAGCGGACGAACGTTGATGGAGCTTCGCTATCTCGGCGCGACCGCGGCGTGCGGCCGCCGGCTCGAGATCGGAGAACGGTTCGTCGAAAAGATAAATCTTTGGTTGGCGCACCATCGCGCGAGCGAGACCGACAAAGAGTTGTTGTTCGCGCGACAGCTCTGAGGCGTCGCCCTCAAGCTGGGCCTCGAGGCCAAGCGCAGTCGCGACGGCACTTATTCTCTTCTTGATCTCCGCCTCCGCAAACTTTCCGCGACGCAATCCGATCGCAAGATTTTCAAACACGGACAGGCGGGGATAAGGCACGTAATCACGAGTGAGCAGCCCCACGTCGCGATCCTTGGGAGCAACCTCGTTGACTCGTCGATCGTCGAAAAGGATGTCCCCTTGGGACGCGTCTTCCAACCCAGCGACTAATCGCAGGATTGACGAAATCCTGGAACCAACGGGGCCGCAGACGACGGCAAATTCCCGGTCATGAATGGCGAGATTAAGGCTGTGTTGAGTCGCGCCTGCGCTGACATCCTTGAGAGTGACCGTTGCCATGGCTAAACGAACGGCAACGCCGTTACCTGAACCGGATTGCCTGCGGCTTTAAGCCGGTTTCCTTCGGAATTGTAGCCGCGCTTCACATAGCCGAGAGCGATTTCTTTTTCGAGCCGCGCACTCCTCGTAGCGCTCGTGATCCAACCGATCTCTTTTTCCGGATCGGCTTCGCTAAAAAGCCGCACGCCGGATTGCAGCGACACGCCGGAGAGCGAGACCAGACCGCACAAGCTCTTGTTTCTCTGCCCGGACATTTTCATCCGCGAAACCACTTCCTGTCCGATGTAGCACCCTTTCGCGTAATCGATGGCTGACTCTTCCAAGTTCGCTTCGATTGGAATGATCTCGCCCGTCAGTTCGTGCCCCCAGCGTGGAATCCCCTCCTCGATCCGGCGAACCTCCGCACAAATTTCGTCGCAGAAATCGAAATCATCCGCGGATTGCCGGCGAATTTCACGCGCTGCGTCGCTCGCTGACCAAACATCCCATCCGGCAGCGCCAAAACGGTTGGCGGCTATCGTTCGCGTCGGACCGGAAAGCGTGGGCGCCGCTTGGTCCAGGAAATGGAAAATCGAAAACTTGTCTGTGACGTCCTCGATCTGCACGTCGTCGGCGATGATGTAGCGATCAAGCCGCACCGGCAATTCTTCCCGAAGCTCGGCGTCAGCATCGAGGAGAAACGTTTCGTCATTTTCTTTCGAAAGAAAAATGTGCGCGCACAGTTTTCCCTTCGCGTTGAGAATCGAGGCCTGGATCGCCGCACTGGCGCTCGCCTTGGCCAGGTTGTTCGTGACCTGTCCGTTCAAAAACCGAAAGGCATCCCCGCCAGTCACGCGCAATTTCACGCGCGTCGATAAATCAAAAAAGACTGGACGTTCCGAACGAGTCACTGCGGTCATCGGTAATGGGACCGATGAATTCAATCGTCCGTCCGCCGGCGCCAGAAACCGCCCCACAAACCGCGGGGTTCCTCTCCTTCTTCTTCCTTCGCCGGGGCCGGAAATTTGAGAATCGAATCTTCTTTCGGCGTCGCTTCTGCGGTTGCCTTCTCTTTTTCTGGCGGAACTTCCACAGCCGCGGGCGTAGCCGCAGCCGCGGGGGCGGCGGCCGGAGGCGCTGCGACATCCGTGTGCCCAGCGACTTCGCTCGCAACGGCCGGCTCAGGCGCGACCGGGGCCGACACCACTTCGCCCATCGCCTTCGCTTCGGAAGGAACCTCAGCCGTTGTTTCCACCGCCACGGGCACAGCAGCCGGCTCCGCGGCTTTCGCTTCGTCGAGCCCAACAAGGCGCGGCTGATCCTCTTCGCCGTTCGAGGGCGCTCCGAGCGGACCTCCAGCTGGAAAATATTGACGGAACAAAGACGAATAATCCGCATCGCCGCGCCCCTGCCGCATCTCTTCCGTTAGACCATGCCGGGAAGCGTCAGTGGCGCCGAACTCGATTCCGAAATTCCGAGCAAGCCGGGTCGCGATCACCACGTCTTTCAGCATGTGCTTCACCGAAAAGTGCGGCTCGAAATTTCCTTCCATCATCATCGGCAATTTCATGTCGAGCGTGGCGGAATTACTCCCGTTATTTTTCATGGCCGCCGCGAATTTCTCCGGCGGCAAACCCGATCTGGAAATGAGGGCCAGAGCTTCCGCCGCCGCCTGCACACTTGCCGCCGTGATCATGTTCGTCGCCACTTTGATCGTCGTCGCGTCGCCGACTTTCCCGATCTCGATAATCTCTTTGCTGCTCGCCTCGAGAATGGGGCGCACCTGCCGCAGCGCCGCTTCATCACCGCCTACATAGTAAACCAGCTCGCCTTTCTCAGCGGCGTTCTTGCTGCCGGTAAATGGACAATCGAGCAGTTGCGCGCCCCGCCGTTCCGCCATCTCCGCGGCCGCTCGCATCGTATCCGGTGACACCGTGCAGTGCGCCATCACCACGTGATGCGCGGTCAGGTTAGGCGTCATCCGCTGCATCATCGTGAGAAGCGCATCGTCATCCGCGACAAAGATCTGGATGTAATCACACAGCTCGGCGACTTCGGCGGGGGAACCGACAAAGTTCGGGACTGGGCGCGGCGTCCGGTTCCAGACGAAAACGTGAAACCCGTGTTCCCGCAGGTTATTCACGACCCGCTGGCCAATGATGCCCAGGCCCAGCACTCCAATATTTTTCCGCGTTCTCGCCATCTTCTAAATAGTTCGTGGGGATTCGCCGCATTTTAGCGAGCGACCGCGAAAAATCACGGCAAACCTCCAGGGGCGCAATACGGAAATTAGGTGACCGCTATTTGAAGGCGAATTCGGAAAGGTAGTAGGCCGCCACCGCCCCGGTGATGCGCAGGCTGTCGGCACTGAGTTTGTCGATCGTGTCCTCCGGCGTGTGCCATGGTGGATAATCGAAATCGATTAGATCGATCACCGGAATCTCAATTTCGTTCAGGGGCGTGTGGTCGTCCGTAATGTCCCGATCGAAATAGGTGAAATGTTTCCGGACATTCAGCGCGTCCGCCGACGCGAAGATGTCGCGAGCAAGGTCCGGCGGCGAATCCGGCGGCAAGGTAATGGTAAGCGATTTGTCGCCGATCATGTCGAAGAGCACCCCGCCGAGGAATTGCTTGGCTTTGTCCTGAGTCAGGAGTTGCTTCGCGAAGTAACGGCTGCCATAGAGGCCATCTGTGGCGGTGAACGCCTCGTAGGCTTCTTCGCCATCAAAGAAAACCAATTCGATTTTTCTGGCGAGCTCGGGGCGTTCCGCTAGCACGCGCGCGAGTTCCACCAGCACGCCGGTGCTCGATCCGGCGTCGTTCGCGCCGACGAACCGCGCGTTATCGAAAGTCTTCGTATCGTAATGCGAGCAAACGAGGAACGATGGGGCGGGTTGGCTGCCGAAAGTCGCGATCAAATTCACGAACTGCTTTTTCCCTCGTGGCGTATCATCGGAAAAACTCTGGCGTTCCACTTTCCAACCGGCGGCCTCGAGTTGTTTGATCAAATAAGTTCTGGTCTTCTCGATCGCCTCACTGCCGGGCGGTCGCGGTCCGAAATCGACCATAGCCTGGACATGCGCGAACGCCTTCTCGCCAGAAAAATCTTCCCAGATTTTTTTGTGACTGCTCGGCGCTTCGGTATTCGCACGGCTGCACGCGCCGAGGACGGCGGCGGCAAGCAGTCCAATGGCGAAAGACTTACTCAGCGTTCGGCAGGCCAAGCGCGCTGAGAACGCGCTGGAGATCGTCGTTGCCATAATATTCAATTTCGATCCGGCCCCGCTTCTCGCCGTGATGGACCAGCACTCGAGTGCCGAGATGTTCCTGCAACCGATTCTGCAGATCCTCGATTGTGGCGGAGGTGGCAGCATTCACCGCGGTTTGGCGCCGACGCCGCGGACGGGTGCCGCCCAGCTGTCGCGCGACTAAACGCTCCGTCGCGCGGACCGTGGCGCTCCGGCGAAGAATTGTCTCGGCCACAGCACGTTGTTCGTCCGGTTCTTTCAAGGCCAGAAGAACTTTGGCGTGACCGACCGAAAGCAAACCTTGCGTCAGCCACGTTTGCACCTGCTGATGCAGATCGAGGAGCCGCATTGAATTCGCCACCGCAGTCCGGCTCCGGCCGACCTTTTGCGCGATATCTTCCTGCCGCATTCCGAATTCGGTTGAAAGCCGCGCGTAAGCCTGAGCTTCTTCGATCGGGTTCAGGTCCGCGCGCTGCAGATTCTCGATGAGCGACAACTCCAGAACTTCGAGATCTGTCGCCGTCCTCACGATGATTGGCACCTGGGTGAGACCGGCCTCTTGCGCCGCGCGCCAGCGGCGTTCGCCCGCGATTAATTCATGTTTGCCGGCGACGTTCCGCACCACCAGCGGCTGAATGATTCCGTGCTGCCGGATCGAATCGACCAGCTCGCTCAAGGCTTCTCGGGCAAAATCCTTTCGCGGCTGTAACGGACTTGGAACGATGGTCGTTAGGTCGGCCTGCTGAATTTTCTCGCCCGGTTCGGCCTCGAGCCGGATGCCCGCGGGACGGGTGCTGATCAAGGCACTGAGACCTTTGCCAAGAGCCGACTTTGCCATGCGAGGCAGGTTATCGGCTCAGCGCTCGCGAGGCAAACGAAGACATGTTCGCCCTTCCTGATCCTGATCATGATCCTAATCTTTTGTGAACGTTGTCAGACCAAGATCATGAGCACGATCAGGAGCAAGAGCATGAAGGGGAATTTTGCTGCCCGGCGACAATACCGTAACGTGCCCGCATGCCAGGCGAAGTTTTTACTTTGGGCCATTCTCCCGATCCGGACGACGCCTTCATGTTCTACGCGATGGCCGAAAACAAAATCGATCTGCGCGGCTATCGGTTCGAACATCGGCTCGAGGACATTCAAACTTTGAACGAGCGCGCGCTTCGGGGCGAGCTACACATTTCCGCGATCTCGATTCATGCTTTCGCTTACGTGAGCGATCGCTACGCGCTTCTGCCGTGCGGCGCGAGCATGGGCGACGGCTACGGGCCGATGGTTGTCGCAAAGGATGCGTGTCCGGATTCTGATGAAGCGATTCGCGCGTTTCTGCGCGGCCGGAAAATCGCGATCCCGGGCCGAATGACGAGCGCCTATCTCGCGTTGCAACTTTACCTCGGCGACTTCGAGCACGTCGTCGTCCCGTTCGACCAGATCTTCGATGCGGTGAAAGCGGGCAAAGCCGACGCCGGCCTGATCATTCACGAAGGTCAGCTGACGTATGACCGCGCCGGGTTCACGAAGGTCCTCGATCTCGGCGAATGGTGGAAGCGCGACACCGCGCTGCCATTGCCGCTGGGCGGAAACGTTTTGCGCAAAGACATTCCGCTTCCGGTCCAGCGCGATCTGCTCGCGATTATGCGCGAAAGCATCGCCTACGGATTGTCGCATCGCGACGAAGCGGTTCAGCATTCAATGCCTTACGCGCGCGACATGGATTCCCAGCTCGCCGGGAAGTTTATCGGCATGTACGTGAATGATTACACTCGCGACTATGGCGAGAGCGGACGGCAGGCGATCCGTGAATTCCTGGCCCGAGCGAGCAACGCCGGCTATATCGAAAAGACGCCCGCGATCGCGTTCGTCGAATAACTACTTCTTCGGCTTCGGCGTCGGTTTAGCGACGGCTTCCTTCGCGAAAGTTTTTACGCGCTCAAATTCCTGCTGGAACCCGCTGGTGAAATCATGGGTGCCGTATTCAAAGAGCACGACAAAGCAAAACGTGAAAAACACGAAAAGGACGAGCCAGAAAAGGCCGCGAAGAAGCGACATGGTTTGATGGTAACTTAGGGGTTAATGCTGGTCAATCGGAGCCAGCCTTATGCCAAACTTCCCGTTGAACGGGGGGACGAAGCTGCCATCCTTTCCGAGCCATGCGCGTGCCCTTGCTCGATCTCAGCGGACAATATGCCGCGCTCGCCGAGCCGATTAAGGCGGCCATCGACGAGGTCCTGGCGACCCAACACTTCATCCTTGGGCCGAAGGTCGAAGCCTTCGAGCGAGACATAACTCGATACTGCGGTTCGCCGCACGCGATTGGCGTTTCCTCGGGAACGGATGCGCTGCTGGCGGTCTTCATGGCCATGGAGCTCGGACCCGGTGACGCCGTTCTGACGAGTGACTACTCGTTTTTCGCGACCGGCAGTTGCGTCGCACGCGTCGGAGCCACCCCCGTTTTCATCGATATCGACCCCGTCACCTACAATATTTCTCCGGCGGCGCTCGAAAGTTACCTCGAATCCTGCCGCCAAGAGAGCGATGGAATCCTGCGAACCCCAAAAGGCGACAAAGTACGCGCCATCGTTCCGGTCCATCTCTTCGGCCTTTGCTGCGACATGGAGGGGGTGGTCGAAATCGCCAAGCGTTTCAAGATTGAAGTCGTTGAGGACGCCGCCCAGGCGTTGGGCGCCGAGTATCCGTCGCGGCTCGGCACCGCGCAGGCCGGCACTATGGGCGATTCGGGAACGCTAAGTTTTTATCCTTCGAAAAATCTGGGGGCCGCCGGCGATGCCGGAATGATTATTTGCCGCGAGGAAGAGTTCGCGAAGCGGGTCCGCGTTTGCCGGCAACACGGGATGGAGCCGCGATATTATCATCATTTTATCGGCGGCAATTTCCGGCTCGATGAAATCCAGGCGGCGATCCTGGCTGTGAAGCTGCCGCATTTGAATGAATGGTCGGCCGCCCGGCGCCGCGTGGCTGACAGATACGGCGATGAATTTCGCCGCCTTGGTTTGACGGATCGAATCGGACTTCCGGCCGAGCCCTACCGCGATCGCGGCCTAACAAATCATCATATCTATCATCAATACGTCATCAGGACCCCGCAGCGGGACGCTTTGCGCGATCATTTAACCCACCGGGAAATCGGGACTGCGATTTATTATCCGCTCGCCCT